>JAKACW010000097.1 GCA_021821045.1 Pseudomonadota bacterium | reverse complement strand
AGCGATGTTTGCAAACGCGATGATCTGGCGACGATTGTCTACACTTCGGGAACGACCGGCAAACCCAAGGGGGTGATGCTTAGCCACAACAACATTTTGTGGGACGCCCACAGTTCAATGCACAGCGTCCCCAGCTACCCGGACGACGTGTTTCTCTCTTTTCTGCCGCTGTCACATACGCTTGAACGAACAGCCGGATACTATTTGCCGATGATGGCGGGCGCGGAGGTCGCCTACGCGCGCTCCATTCCCCTGCTGCCGGAAGACTTGCTGACGATTCGCCCCACCGTGTTGATATCCGTGCCGCGGATTTTCGAGCGTGTCGCCCTCAAGGTTCAGTCGGCCCTCAATGAGAAGGGCGGTGTAACGCCGGTGTTGTTCGCGACGGCGGTGAGTGTCGGTTGGCGTCGGTTTCTCCATCAGCAACATCGCGCGCCGTGGCATCCGTCGTTGGCGGCATGGCCGGTGTTTGAAACCCTCGTCGCACAGAAGATCCTGGATAAGTTCGGCGGCCGGGTTCGGGTTGCCGTATGTGGTGGCGCGCCGTTGTCACAGCACGTCGCCAAGATTTTTGTCGGACTGGGCATGCCGCTGGTGCAAGGGTACGGCATGACCGAGACCAGCCCCGTCGTCGCCGTGAACAAGCTCGAGAACAATGATCCGGCGAGCGTGGGTGAGCCCTTGAAGGATGTCGAGGTGCGCATCGCCCCCGACGGCGAACTCTTGGTGCGAGGGCCCGGCGTAATGATGGGCTATTGGAAAAATGACAAGGCGACGCGCGAGACCATCTCCGATGACGGCTGGCTGCATACGGGCGACAAAGCGGAAATTCGCGACAAGCGCATCTATATCACGGGACGGCTGAAAGAAATCATTGTGCTCGCCAATGGCGAGAAGGTGCCGCCGTCGGACATGGAAGCGGCGATCATCATGGACGGTTTGTTCGACCAAGCCATGGTTATCGGCGAAGGCAAGGCGTATTTGTGCGCTTTGGTTGTGGTGAATCCGACGCAGTGGGAGATCCTGGTGAAGCAGACCGGCTATCGCGGCGACCCGCAAGACGCGCAGCGGGACCCTGACATGTTAAGCGCCGTGTTGGCACGCATCGGAAAATGTTTGCACGATTTTCCGGGATATGCCCAAATACGCCGAGTCGCCGTCAGTCTCGAGCCGTGGACCGTCGACAATGAATTGATGACCCCGACATTGAAGCTCAAACGGGCTAAAATCATGGATCGTTACGCGCAGGACATAAGCGATCTTTACCATGGGCACTGACCAATGAGCGCTACCGCTGACCAAACCACCAAGTTACCCGACCGCACGCCGACCATTCGCGTGTTGGCCATGCCCACGGACACCAACGCCGCCGGCGATATCTTCGGCGGTTGGATCATGTCGCAAGTGGACATCGCCGGCAGCGTGGTGGCGCACCAGGCTGCTAAAGGCCGGGTCGTCACAGTGGCGGTCAATTCCTTCGTTTTTCACAAGCCGGTGTTCGTGGGCGATGTGATCAGTTGTTTCGCCGAGGTGAGCAAGATCGGCAACACCTCACTGACGGTGCATGTGGAAGTGTTCGCCGAGCGAAATCGCCAGAAGGAAGAATGCGTTAAAGTCACCGAAGCCACGTTGACCTATGTGGCGGTGGACGAAAACCGCAAACCCCGTCCGGTCCCGCGTTGAAGCGGAGAACCGCGCGCTGCATGTGAGTAAGCTTTTTACCTAAACTGCTTCCGCTATTTACCGATAAGCCTTCTGGGAACGGACGGTGGGAAGGTGAAATGGCGCCAATCAATCTATTGATGATCGAGGACTACTACGATCATTTCGAAATATTTCGTCAATCGTTGCTGTTGCAGCGGGATTTCGAGTTTACGGTAACCCACGCCAGCACGCTTGCGCAGGCTGACCAAATTCTCGATGACAAACGAATCGATGCCATCATCTTGGACGTCAACTTGCCCGACAGCCGTGGCTGGTCAACCGTCGAGCATGTCGTTTCGCGCGCCCCCACCGTTCCGGTGATTTTGAATACGGCGACGAGCGACAAAGAGTTCGCCGCCAGAGCCTTGCACGCAGGCGTTCAGGATTTCATTACCAAAGGCGAGTACGATCCGAGGTTGCTGGGCCGGCTCATTCGCCATGCCATCGAGCGCCAGCAGCTACTGGTGCAGTTGAGCGAGGCCAAACAGCGCGAACACGATCTTGCCATTCACGACCAGCTCACCGGACTTCTGAACCGCAAGGCCATCGCCGAAGTGGCGGCGAATGTCATCGCACTGGCGCGACGCACCGATTCCCGCGTCGCTGTGCTGTTCATCGACTTGGACGGATTTAAAATCGTCAACGATTGCGAAGGCCATCAAGTCGGCGACGCGGTGCTCATCGAGACAGCGCGGCGCATTCGCGCGCGACTGCGCGAGTCGGACTACATCTTTCGGGTGGGCGGCGACGAGTTCGTATGCCTTCTGCGCGACACCAACCGCACAAACAATGTCGATCTTGTCGCCCAGCAGATCATCGAGTCCATCAATGCACCGATCAACATGGACGGGCGC
The DNA here is from genome assembly GCA_021821045.1 of Pseudomonadota bacterium. Lineage (GTDB taxonomy): Bacteria > Pseudomonadota > Gammaproteobacteria > JAADHS01 > JAADHS01 > JAKACW01. The sequence goes on along the minus strand of JAKACW010000097.1, from coordinate 11,184 downwards.
GACCACTTCGTCGGAGCGAGCATCGGCATCAGCTTTTTTCCGGACGACAGCACCGACTTCGATCAGTTGATTCAATACGCCGACACCGCCATGTACGCGGCGAAAGAAGGCGGGCGCAATCAGTTTCAGTATTACGACGATCAGATGCAGACCGCGTCGCAACGCCGGCTCACCCAGGAGCGCGAGCTTCGTCACGCTTTGTCGAATCGGGAGCTGCAGGTTTACTATCAACCCATCGTGGACAGCGCGACGGGCAAGCTCGCGGCATGTGAGGCGCTGATGCGCTGGAGCCATCCCAAGCACGGCTGGTTGGCGGCCAGTGCGTTCATCGATATGGCCGAAGAGTCGGGCTTGATATTCGACATCGACGAATTCGTGCTGCGCGAGGCTGTCGCTCAGTATGACAAATGGAAGGCGGCGGGGGTCGATGTGCCGTCGATTCACGTGAACATCTCGGCCCGCGATTTCATGCGGCCCGACTTCGTCACTCGGGTACAGCGCATCGTGGCCCGCTCGGCGCACGCGCCGACGTGGCTGGAGTTGGAACTGACCGAAAACTCACTGATGGAATTTTCCAATCGCACGTTGAATCACATCCTGCGGTTGCAGGACATGGGGGTTCGCGTGTCCATCGACGACTTTGGCATGGGTTATTCGAGTTTGTACCGGCTCAAGCGCCATCCGATCAATACGCTCAAGATCGATCGATCGTTTATCAGCGACCTGGTGCGCAATCAGCACGATCAAGCCATCGTGCGCGCCATCGTGACGCTCGCCAAATGCATGTCGATGAAAGTCGTGGCGGAAGGCGTGGAGACCGTGGAACAAGTGCGCTTGCTCAACGAGTTCGATTGCCATCTGATGCAGGGCTACTATTACGGCAAGCCGATGCAGAATGATCAATTGAGTCTGATCGCGCAGGGGAGCGGGTTCGCCGCCCAGCTGGCTCTGCACTAAGCGCGAAAAATCGCGGAATGATCCGCTCCCACATTGGGGTCAGCCGCCTCGCTGTTATGGGAGCGGTTTTCGATGCACACGGATGTGCGAATGTCGCGAGAGGGCAGGATGCCCGGAGCGACTACCGCGATTCTTCGCCCGGCGAATCCGCGATCCTAAAAGCCTATGCCCGCGGTAACGCCGAAGTGCAGGCCGCCGACTTCCCGATCCTCGCCCAGCAGCGTCGCCGAGCCCGAGGTATAGCGCAGGTTGACGCCTGCCGTCAGGCGCTCGCCCACGGCAAAGGTGACGCCGCCGCCCGCCCACACACCGAAAGCGCTGTCGGACGTGGTGCCGGTTGCGGCTGGTCGCTGCTCCAGCGTGGCGTCCATATAGGCCACACCCACCTCGACATAGGGCGCGATGTCGGGTGTGATGCGGAACGGTTTGCGCACGCCCATCCCAAGCTCCCAGGTTTCGCCGGTGAAATCGGTGCCGCTGCGGGAGGATTCATCCTCGGAAGCAAGATAGCTCACCACCAGATTTACCACGGAGTCCTTACGGCCGAGATCGGCAATGAAGCCCCATTCCGTTTGGGAATCGACCGCCTCCCAGTCGTTATCGTCCAATTGTTTTTGTCCTAGGAAGACGCTGATGTTGGATTCGCCCAGCTTCGCGCCGTGGCTGGCCAGCGGCAACGCCGCGACGCTCGCCGCAAAAAGAACCATCACTGTTTTCGGCGCGTTGGTTTTATTGTTCACAGCTCGTCCCCCCCCGGTGTATTGCCCAAATTGGAAAAGCCGAATTCTAGCGTAGTCGGCGGCTGGTCATCTAATCCGCCAGGTGGGTTTCGCCGACCGCCGGCCGCAAGAACCACAGCTGATACATCGAAATCGCCCACTGCAGAGCGAATGCCACGCCCATCAACGCGCCGCCGATGATTACCGTGTATCCAAACGCCGGGGAGACCTTGGTTAGCCACCAAGAGGCAATATCAACGAATATCGCCAAAAAAGGGATGAGAATAATCAATGACTTCATGTGCCGCCACTTGATGTAGGCGTGGCTGAAAATGAAGCCCATGACGGTGAAGATCAGCGTTAGCCCGAACAAATGGATGTGCGAAACGCGCACCAGAGTGCCGATGCTGACACCTTCATCCAGGTTGACCGTTTGTCGCACACCCGCATAGTCGCGCAGGTCGGGGATGCCTCCCATCCGGCCGCCGTGGCAACCGATGCAGCGCTCATCCAGGATCGGCTTTATAGTTTCGTTGTAACCCTGTTCGGACGCGCCTTGGTGGATCCATTGGAAAATTGTCTCGGCTTTGGCGGGGTCGATATGGCGCGACATCGAGCCACGCAATGCTGCTTCAAGGCGCGTCCCGCTGCGATTGCCTCGGTACGCGATCTGAATATCTTGCACTGACAGCCCGGGTTTTCCGTCCTCCAGATGATGCACTTCCCAAATCTGGGTTAAGCCAAAGACATAGCCGAAGCCCATCATGATGAGCACGTTGGTGAACAGCACTTTCAAGCTGTTCGGCAGTTCGTAAAACACGGGATAGCGGTATCGAATGTGGGGTGATTGCACAAATTGCTCCGATGATGTTGATCGATTTGGACAGAAATATCGCGCTTGCAGGTCGCCGGTTTTTCGTTAGTTGCGGCCCAGTTTAGCGTGGTTGGTGTTACAGCGCTGTGTCCGTCAGTATAAACCCTACAAGGACTAGATCGAAGGCAAATTGTCCTATATGATCACCCCATCGTTGGTGTTTCGCGGATTGGGGAGTTGGGTACGCGGAAGGGGGGAGCAGAACGGATACGGATATCTGTTCTGTTTGATGAGGGGAAAAGCCCTTGTGGCAACACAAGGGCTTTTTTTATACCTTTCGCTTTCCTGTGGCCGCTTCGCAATCGGCCCTCCGCAACTTGGAGCGCACAATGACAAAATCCACGGTTTCCCTGGTGCTCGGTTCGGGTGCGGCGCGCGGCCTGGCTCATATCGGAATCTTGCGCTGGCTGGGTGAGAACGATTTCGAAGTCCGCTCCATCGCCGGCTCGTCCATGGGCGCCCTGGTCGGCGGGATCTACGCCGCCGGCAAGCTCGACATCTACGAGGACTGGGTGTTGGCCTTGGAACCCATGGACGTGCTGCGGCTGCTTGATGTGTCCTGGAATTGGACGGCGCTGCTCAAGGGTGATCGCATCATCGACGCGCTGCGCGAACTGGTCGGCGACCAAAACATTGAAGACCTGCCCATTGCGTTCACCGCGGTGGCCACGGACATCGAGAGCGAAAAAGAAGTGTGGTTGAGCAAGGGGTCGCTGTTCGACGCAATCCGCGCTTCGATTGCCATTCCGACGATTTTCACTCCGCACGAAATCAACGGCCGTCGCCTGCTCGACGGTGGGTTGACCAACCCCGTGCCGATTGCGCCCACCCTGAACGATGCGACGGACTTTACCATCGCGGTGAACCTAAATGCCCAGTCGGAGCGTTTGGGGGCGCCTGCCGAGAAGCGCCCGCGCAAGCCAAAAGGTGAATCGGTCAGCTATCACGAGAAGATTCGCAGTTTCATCGACGGGCTGCAAACCACCTTCGGCGCCAAGTCCACGAAGGACTGGGACCTCGTCGACATCATCACCCGATCGTTCGACACCATGCAAAGCCAGGTTGCGCGCCTGAAACTGGCCGCTTACTCGCCGGACGTGATCATCTCGATTCCGCGCAACGCCGCCCGCGCCTTCGAATTCGATCGCGCCGCGGAAATGATCGAGCTGGGCTACCAGAAGGCGCAATCCGAGCTGAGTCACCTCAGAAAAGCCTGAGGATTGAGAATCCTGTGGGAGCGGTTTCCTACCGCGATGACAATCCGTTGGCGTCGATTCGGCCGAGAAATCGCGGAATAATCCGCTCCCACAATCCAGGCAAGTAATCGCGGAATGATCGGCTCCCACAATTTGCCGTTGCTACTGCGATTCCCGGGTTACGCTGTGGGAGCGGTTTCCTACCGCGATTCTCGCCGCCGAGCGCTGCTGCCCCGTCTCAATCCATTCCAACAGCGGGTGCCACTGCGCCAGATCGGTGGCGACGGTTGAAGGCACCATATCGAATATGCCCAATCCTGTCTGCGCCGCCCGTATGTAGTGCTGCGTTTCCCGCAGAGTAGTTAAAAAGGGAATGTCGAGACTGCGCAAGAAGCGCTGCAGTTTCTGAAAAACAACCGTATTTTCGCGTACCCGATTGGCGACCATGGAGATTTTCACCGGATGCTGGGCCACTTGAATATTGAGCAGCAGTTCGCGCATGAACCGCGCCGCCGCCCGGATATCGATCGGCGAGGGAAGGACGGGAACGAGCACCGTATCGCAATTGCGCACCAATCGAGTCAGCTCGCGGCCGCTCACGCCGGCTGGAGCGTCCATAATCAGATAATCCGGGCGCTGCATGGCACGCACCGCTTCGCGCCACGCCGCGTAGCCGACAATCGGCGGACGGTCCGCGGGGCGGGCGGCGATCCACTCCATCGTGCTGCCCTGGGGATCGAAATCCGCCATGACCACTGCATGGCCCTGCAGGGCATAGTTGCTGGCGAGATTGGTCGCGAGTGTCGTTTTCCCGCAGCCGCCTTTGGCGTTGACGATTAGAATGGAACGCATCACCGTACCTCGCTTTGGCTAAGCTCTGGCCGATCCGACTGAACAGCGTTGCCGCCGCGGTCCCATCGCGAGCAGGCTCGCTCCCACGGTACAAGCATCGCAATATGATTCGCTGTTCGAGGACGCGCGCGGCACAGTCATTGTTGTTGCGTTTCCCACGTCGCTTCCTTGCGAAAAGGAGCTTAATCAATTTTTCCTCACAACAAAATAGGTAAGACCACAAACGTTTCATGAATCCTCGGCCCGCCGGCGACGTCGCGTGCTAAAGTTACCAGCACGTTGAGACAAGCGGTTTTCACCTCGTGCCTGACCAAGACTATGCAATTTAACCGACATATCCGTCTCGTTTTGGCGCTGGTCGTCCTGGCCGCGTCACTGGTCATTGTCGCGGCCGTCCTGTTTGTCACCGAGTCCGCATTGTCCGTGTGGGCCCAGCTTAAGGATTCGGCGCCCTGGGTGTTCTATGGTTATCTTGGTCTGATCGCGCTGTTGGCGTTGGGCGCGGGCGTCGTGGTGTGGCGATTGATGGTCCCGAGGGAAGCACGGCCGCAGCGCGCGCAAGCGGCGCCGCCGACCGAGGAAGACATTGGCGCGCGCTTGGAAAAGGCGGCGCAAGCGGGTGTGGATGTGGCGGAGGCCGAGCGCGAACTGCAGAAACTGCGCGAGCGGCGGGCAGCCGGAGAGGTGCACATTGCGGTTTTCGGTGACATCAGTGCCGGAAAAAGCTCGCTGATTCGGGCATTGGTGCCGGGTGTCAATGTGCCCGTCGCCGCCACCGGCGGCACCACGCGCGCGTTGGCTCGCTACACCTGGGACAGCCCGGCGGGGGATCATCTGTTGCTGGTGGACATGCCGGGCACCAACGAGCCGGAACGGGGACTCGATGCGCTGGCCCGCGAAGAAGCCTTGCGCGCCCATGTGGTCATCTATGTCTGCGAAGGCGATTTGTCCCGCAGTCAGTTTCAGGAGCTGCAAGCGTTACTGGCGCTGCACAAGCCCGTGGTCGTCGCCGTCAACAAGACGGATCGTTACAGCGACGACGACTTGAACCGCATTCTTAGCCGTTTGCGCGAGCGCCTCGCGCCTTGGCCGGATGTGGAGATCATCGCCATTCGCGCCGGGGGCGCCAGACAGGTGGTGCGCGTGGCGCCGGACGGCACTGAACAGACCGTCGAGCAGGCATTGTCGCCGCAAGTCGGTCCGCTGCAAGTAGCGCTGCAGCGGCGGATCGACAATGACGCCAATGCCATCGAGCAACTGCGCGATGCGGCGGTGTTTTTGCTGGCGGGGCAAAAGATCGATCAAGCGGTCGTGGCACATCGCCGGCAGCGGGCTGAGGAGATTGTTCGTCAATACACACGCAAGGCCGTGGTCGGCGCATTGGCGGCGGTGAGCCCCGGCACCGACGTGGTGATACAAGGTTACCTCAGCGTCAATCTGATCAAGGAGCTGTGCGCTCTCTACGAAACCCCGGCGCGTGAAATCGACACGGATCGCTTCATGCAGCTTATCGAAGCGCAAACCGGTAAAACGTTGCCGTTAGTGCTCGCGCTGGCCGGCAACACCCTCAAGGCGTTTCCGGGCGTGGGTACGGTGGCCGGCGGTTTGGCGCACGCCGTGGCCTATGGGCTCATTTTCGATGCGTTGGGCCGCGCCGTGTCGCGAACCCTGGAAAGTCGCGGCGCCTTGCATCCGGTCCCGGCGGCCCAGTTTTTCAAGGAGAGTCTTGGTGAAGATTTGGAAGCGCGTGCGCGACGCTTGGTCGACCTGGCGGCATCGCTCCAGCGCGACAAGCGAAGCGGAAGCTAACGCGCCGTCGCAAGGCGAAACCTATCTGCAACTCGCGCAGGAGAATCTGCGCGAATTGCTGCATGATTCCCGCGTGCCCAAAGACGTGCGCGATGCGCTCGCCGACGACTATCGGGCCGTCGAAGCCATGATCGAGAAGATCGACCAAGGCCATGTGCATATCGCCGCCGTCGGGCGCGTCAGCGTCGGCAAGTCGTCGTTGCTTAATGCGCTCCTGGGCGAGCAGAGATTTACCACCAGTCCGCTGCACGGCGAAACCCGCCGCGCCGAGATGGCGAACTGGACCAGTTACGACGCCGGCGGCGTGTACTTGATCGACACGCCCGGCATCAACGAAGTCGATGGCGAAGCCCGTGAGAAAATGGCCCATGATGTGGCCACGCGCGTCGATCTGGTGTTGTTCGTCGTCGACGGCGACCTCACCGATACGGAATTCCAGGCGCTGCGCGCGTTGACGGGCCATCATCGTCCGACGTTGCTCGTGCTCAACAAAGCGGACCGCTATACCGAAAGCGACAAAACGTTGTTGCGCGAGGCATTGGCGCGGCGTACCGCCGGACTCATCGATCCTCGTAACATCATTTTTGCCGCGGCGCAGCCCGCGCCGCAAGTTCGCATCACGGTCGCCGCGACCGGGGAAGAGACCGAAAGCACCCGCGAGGTTCCGCCCGACGTCGAGCAACTTCGACAACGATTGTGGGATGTGCTGGACGCGGAAGGCAAGACGCTGGTGGCGCTCAACGCGAGCCTTTTCGCCGGCAAGCTCAGCGACCAAGTGACCCAGCGCATCATGGAGACGCGCAAGAAAGTCGCCGAGAAAATCATTCGCACCTATTGCGTGTCCAAAGGCATCGCGGTGGCGTTCAATCCCATCCCCGTCACCGATCTATTCGCCGCCGCGGTGATGGACGTCGCCATGGTGATTCATCTGTCGAAAGTGTACGGGCTGCCGCTATCGCGCAAGGAAGCCGGTTCGCTGGTGCAAGTGATCGGTGGTCAGATGGTCGCCCTGATGGGTACGGTGTGGGCGGTGAACTTGGTGTCGAGCGCGCTCAAGACCGCCACGGGCGGATTCTCTGTGCTGATCACCGGCGCCGCCCAGGGCGCGGTGGCCTATTACGCGACCTACGTCGTCGGCCAAGCCGCCAAACGGTATCTGGCGGACAGCAAATCCTGGGGCGATGCCGGCCCGAAACAACTGGTGCGGGAAATCATCAACAGTATCAGCCGGGATTCGATTTTGGCCGAGGGTAAGAACGATATTCTCGCGCGCTTAAAACGCCCGTCATGATTGTTGCTGTTGTGGGAGCGGTTTCCGATGCACAGGGATGTGCGAATGTCGCGAGAGGGCAGGATGCCCGTAGCGACTACGCGATGCTTCGTCGAGTCAATCGCGGAATGATCCGCTCCCACATTGGGGTCAGCCGCCTCGCTGTTGTGGGAGCGGTTTCCTACCGCGATGCTATGCCGATTCAATCGCGGAATGATCCGCTCCCACATGGCAGTCAGCCGCCTCGCTGTTGTGGGAGCGGTTTCCTACCGCGATTCTTCGTCGAGTCAATCGCGGAATGATCCGCTCCCACATGGCAGTCAGCTGCCTCGCTGTTGTGGGAGCGGTCTCCTACCGCGATTCTTTGCTTGAATTGCCGCTGTCGCCGCTTCGCTCTCCCACGCCAACATCGCCCGTTTGCGATCTCTCCCCCAGCGATAATCGCCGATCACCCCTGTCTCGCGGATCACGCGATGGCACGGAATAAGATAGGCGATCGAGTTGCGGCCAACCGCCGTGCCCACGGCGCGGGACGCGCCCGATTTGCCCACGGCGGCGGCGAGGTGACCGTAGCTGACAAGGCTACCCTGCGGAACGTGCAGCAACGCCCGCCACACTTGAACCTGAAATGCCGTCCCACCGACGAACGCCCGCAATGGACGCTGTTCGATGGCGTCATTGGAACGCGTGAAAACCCGATCGGCGAGTCGGCCCGCGGCGGCGTCGTCACGCTGGAATCGAGCCTGCGGCCAGCACTTCTCAAGTGCGGCGAGTTCATCATGCTCACTGCTCGAGTCGACGAACGACAGATGGCAGACCCCACGTCCCGTTTCGCCGATAAGGCAGCGCCCGAACGGACTGTCGGCAAACCCGTAAATGATGATCAAGCCCGCGCCGCCGGATTTAAGCTCGCCCGGTGAGGCGGCCTCCAGGGTTACGCACAGATCATGCAACCGGCCGGCGCCGGACAGTCCTGCATGAAGCGCGACCTCGAGCGCGCTGTGGCCGTCGCGGAGCAACTGCTTGGCATGGGACACGGTTAAACACTGCAAAAAATCCTTTGGCGTGATCGCCGCCCAATTGGCAAACAGGCGGTGAAAATGAAACGGACTCAGTCCGACATGGTCGGCCAGAGCCGCCAGTTCCGGCTGTTCGGTGTGATGCTGATCCAAATAGCGGATAACCTCGGCGATGCGACGGTAATCGTTCATGGTCGCATTATGCCACCGCTGCCATTCAGCGCCCACCCGATTCTTGCTGTGTTATGCGCAACTATTTCCGCAGATTGACCAGAATGAATCCGCCGATGATGAACACCGCGCCAACGACGTGGTAGCTGTACAACGGCTCGTCCAACAGCAAGGCGGCTAAAACGGCGGTGAAGGCGGGAAGAAAGCAAATAAACACCCCGGCGCGCTGCGCGCCGACCAATTCCAGCCCGCGATTCCAGCAAAAGTAGGCCAGCGCCGAGGCGAATAGCGCGACATAGCCGATTGCCGCCACGATCTTGCCGTCCCACTGTACCGGCGCCGCGTTACCGGCCTCCCACAGATACAACGGCCACAGCGACAACGCGCCGAGCGCAAAGGTAACGAAGATAAACGACATCGGCTGAATCGGCGGCCTGCTGGGCAGCAGCACCGAATACAACGCATAGAGGAACACCGCCAGCAACATCCACATGTCGCCGCTGACAAATTGCAGGGTCGCGAGGGCATCGAGATCGCCGTGCAGAATGATGACAGCCGCGCCAATCATGCCAAGGGTTATGCCGATGATGACCAGTCGGCTGGCGTGCTCACGGTACAGCAGCCAGCCCAGCATGACGATGAACGGCGGCATCGCCGTTTGCAGCAAGGCAATGTTGTTCGCGCCCGTAGTGTGCGCCGCGTGGTAAAGCAGCGTATTGAAACTGCTGACGCCCAGCACTGAGAACATAAACAATTGCGGCAACGCGCGGCGGATGAGCGAGGCGTCTTGCTTCAGCGCCGTCCAGGCGAACGGCAGGACGATCAACGTCGCGACGACCCAGCGAAGGAAAGCCAAGGTTATCGGCGGCACCGTATCGGAGAGCGCCCGGGCGATAATCGTGTTGCCGGCCCAGAACAGGGTCGCCAACGTGAGCAGAAGGTAGGCTTGGCGCGCGTCAGACCGCAAGAGTGACTCCCTTTAGATGTGTCGATGCACGCTTGCTAGTCTAGAGAGGGCGGGACGGGTTGTCAGCTCTTGGCGGGAGGTGGCGGCGCGAAGCTGTTATTGCAGCGTGGCGGCGACAAGGCGTTGCTGCATCCACGCCCCGCAGGCCAGCGCATCCAAAGGCCGAGACAGCAGGAATCCTTGCACTTCATCGCAACCTTGCTGTGCAAGGAACGCGAACTCATTGGTAAGCTCGACTCCCTCGGCGATCACCCGCAGTTGAAGGCTATGAGCAAGGGCGATAACCGCGCTGACAATCGCGGCGCCGTTTGGATCGATGGTGATTGCATTGATGAAGGACTTGTCCAGCTTGAGCGCATCGAATGGAAACAGGCGCAGATAACCCAACGAGGAAAAGCCCGTTCCGAAGTCGTCGATGGATATCTTAATGCCCAGTTCGCGCAGGCCATGCAGCGTGGTCAGGTTTTGGCGCGAATCGCTGAGCAAAGCGCTCTCGGTGATTTCCAATTGAATCCGATCCGAAGAGGTCCCCGTCTCGCTAAGAATCTCTTCGACTTTCGTCACAAGGTTGCGCTGACGGAATTGGCGCGGCGACAAGTTGACCGCAACCCGGGTCGGCGGCAATCCGGCCTCGTCCCAAGCCCGCAACTGCAGGCAAGCGGAACGCAGCACCCAATCCCCCACCGCCGTGATCAGGCCGGTTTCCTCGAGCAACGGAATGAATGTGGCAGGCGGCACCGAACCCAGGGCGGGATTAGTCCAGCGCAACAGCGCTTCCATGCCGGTGAGTTCGTTGTTTTGCAGGTCGAATTGCGGCTGATAATGCAAAGTGAATTCATCGCGTTCCAAGGCTTGGCGCAATTTCGTGGCGATTTTCACGCGCTCCGCCATCTCATTGGTCATGCTGCTCTCGAAAACCTCGTAAACGCTTCGTCCTTTTTGTTTGGCGGCGTACAAGGCGATATCGGCGCTCTTGATCAGGCAATCCGGCCCGTCGCCGTCCTGCGGAAACATCGAAATGCCGATCGATGTCGAGACATACAGTTCGTGATTGTCGATGAGCAGCGGCTTCGCCATGGCGCGTCCGATGGCCTTGGCTACCCGTTTTGCATCGTTCAACTCCGTAATGTCGGGAAGGATGACCGTGAACTCGTCGCCGCCTAAACGGGCGACGGTGTCCTGATCCCGCACGCAGTCCCGGATGCGTCGAGCCGCGGCCGTGAGTAACCGGTCACTTTCCGACGTTCTTCCCTCGCGCGCCTCTCGCGCGTAAAACGTGAAGCCCAATTCGGCGACATTGTTTTGCAAGGGGGCGTGATGAGCAAAGGGAAACTGCGCAAGGTGTTTCGA
>JAKACW010000096.1 GCA_021821045.1 Pseudomonadota bacterium | reverse complement strand
GCACGTGCCGCTGCACCACCCGACCACCGCTCACACGCGTGTTTTCCACGATGCTCCAATAGTGGTGCACCTTGCCGTCTTTCTTGCGAGGCGTTGCGCGCAGAAACATAGTGGCTCGTCATTATCCGCATGCCTCGTTGCTTGGCAACAAGCAAGGTCTGCACTACAGCGCTTTTTGCCGGTTTTTGGCGGGTCGAGCGCTTGTGCGTCAATGACTTAAAAACTGGGAAAGGGGAAAATCGGGGGCGAATCCGCTAAGTCGGGCTAGCGGCAGCGCCCGAAATGTGTTTCGTGTCGGTTTCCCCCCGGACGAAAATCCACAAGAAATTGTACGCAAAAACGCCCCTCTGCTGGAGTACTTAAGAGGGGCCACCGGCATACAGGAAATGGAAATCGTCGTCCCCGCGACCTACACCGCCGCGGTCGAGCAAATGCAACGGGGCGAACTGGACATGGTGTACTTCGGTGGGCTCACCTACGTGCTGGCTAAGAAAGAAGTCGAGATCACGCCCATCGTCCGCGGCGTGGTTGGCGGCACAGCCGAGAACTTCACCTTCATCATCGCCCGCAAGGATCGCGGCATCAACTCGCTGACCGATTTACACGGCAAAACCTTTGCATTCGGCGACGTGGCATCGACAAGCGGCAGCCTGATTCCACACCGCGCGCTCCTTAATGCCGACATAGACCCTAACCGGGATCTCAAGAAAGTCGTCTATACGGGGGCCCACGACAAAACAGCCCTTGCGGTGTTCAACGGCGACGTGGATGCGGGTGCGATGAACTCCCGCAAGTATCCTGACATGATCAAGAAAGGTCAGATTTCCGAGGACGTCGTGCAAGTGATTTTCCGCTCCGAGCCCTTCGCCGACTACCCGTGGGCCGTACGCGATAAGGTTGGTCAAGACCTGATCGCGAAACTGCGCCGTGCGTTTGTCGAGCTCAAGGACACGAAGATGCTGGCCCTCTTAGGCGTGGAGGGTTTTGAAACAACGACCGACCAGGACTTCGAGAATCTGCGCGCAGCCGCCAAACGGCTGGGGTTCCTAGAAGACTGATCCTATGAACGCCCTTTTACGCTGGTATCGAAGCATCGCCGCTCGGTTAACCCGCGTATTTGTGTTGTTCGTCCTCGCTCCCACGGTGCTGCTTAGCGGTGTGACCTACAACTTCGGTTCGGAGGCCTTGCGTCAAGCCGCAACCGAAAAGCTAGAAAGCGCAATCGCACTCAAGGAACGCTCAATTGCCACCTGGTTCACCCAGGCGCAGAGCTTCATCCGGGTAATCGCGCAGGATGCGCAGATTGCCGAGCATGGCGTTAAGCTGCTTACGCTCCACGGCTCCGACCCCCACTACGCTCATACGTACGAGAACGTGCTACGACGCTTGGAATCCATCCGGGAAACCATGCCCGATCTCATGCGAATCTCCCTCCTCAGCGACATCGGCGGTCGCGAAGTCTTATCGACGGACCCCAACTACGTGGGCCGCTACCACCTGACGGATTCCTTTTTTACATTGGGCCGCGAAGGCACCTACGTGCAGAGGGTGTATTACTCGGAGCGCAGCGCGACCGCCGTGATGATCGTCGCGACCCCGATGCACAATTCCGAAGGGCAAATAGTCGGCGTACTCTACGTGGCGCTCGATCCCGAGTTTCTCAACGCAATCATGCTCGAACGCTCCGGGTTGGGGGAGACGGGCGAAACCTATGTCGTCGACACGCGCCATAAACTGGTAACGGATGTTCGCGGGCAGACGCCGCCCAGGACACAGGAGCTGCATACATTAGCCATCGACGCAGCGCTCGAACGCAAACAGGGCCACGCTGTCTATGCCAACTATGAAGATCGCCAAGTGATCGGTTTTTACCGATGGCTCGAGGAGCCCAAGCTCGCCCTTGTCGCCGAGGTCCAATTGAGCGAGGCACTGGCCCCCATCGAGCATCTCAAGCATCTGATACTTTGGGCCATTGTGGTGATTACCTTCGTTTCGCTGGTCGTATCCTGGCTGGTCGCACGCGAAATCTCCCATCCCATACGCGCCGTCGCCGAGGCCGCCAAACAGGTTGCCCGGGGTGATTTGAACCAGCACGCTCCGATCCTCACTCGCGATGAAATCGGCGACCTCTCCCAGTGCTTCAATTCCATGACCGACGCGCTTCGTGAAACCGAGCTGGAGAAAGCCAAGGCATTTGCGGAACTGAGAAACACCAACGAGAATCTTGTCGCCGCCACGGCAGCCAAGAGCACCTTCCTGGCCAACATGAGTCATGAACTGCGAACACCCCTCAATGCCATCATCGGCTACAGCGAAATGCTAAAGGATGACGCCATCGAGACCAATCGGCGCGAAAGCATTCCGGACTTGGAGCGCATACAAACCGCCGGTAGACACCTCTTGTCGCTGATCGATGACATTCTTGATCTGACTCGCATCGAATCCGGTAACGTCTCCCTGGATGCCGAAACGTTCGCGCTGCAGCCCTTTGTGTTCGAACTTGTCGAGATTGCGGAGCCGTTGATGAAGCAGCGATCAAACACATTGCAGGTCGTCTTCCCCGACAGCTTGGGGACAATGACAGGCGATCCCACGCGTCTACGACAGATTGTGCTGAACCTGCTCGGTAACGCCGCAAAGTTCACTGACAACGGCCAAGTTACCCTCGCCGTCGAAAAGATTCGCGAGGGCCATTCCTGCATGGTGCGATTCCGAGTGCGCGACACCGGAATAGGTATCGCCGCGGATCAAGTCTCGCGGATTTTCCAGGAGTTCATACAGGGCGATCTATCGGCGACGCGACGCTTCGGGGGCGCGGGTCTCGGGCTGGCGATCACCAAGCGTTTTTGCGAAATGATGGGCGGAAGAATCAGTGTCACGAGCACTCTTGGAAAAGGTTCTGAGTTTGTCGTCGAAATCCCCGAGCGGCCCGTCGCTCGCTTAGAAGCTCACGCCAACGTAAAATCCGCGTGAGCTGTCCAGGCATTCGGCCGGCGCGAGTCGAGAGCCGACGCCACATCTTGCGGTTGATGCCCTGCGCACCGCGTATGCCGCCGAATTCTCGTCCCGCGCCCGAGTCCGCGTTACGGCAACGGAATAAACTCCACCTCATCACCCGGCACCTTGGGGAAACGGCCGTCCGCCCAATCCCGCTTGGCTTGTTCGATGCGTTCATTGCGGCTGGAAACGAAGTTCCACTCGATCACCCGCTCCCCCACCGGCGCGCCGCCGATCAGCGCGATGCGCGACGCTGCCGCGGCCCTCACCGTAATCCCAGGTTGATCGGCAAACACCGTCATGGAATGGTTGGGCATATCAGTATCCTTCGCTTTGAGCGCACCGCTGGCGACGTACACCGCCCGTTCCCTGGCATCGGGAAGCGTCAGCGATTGCCCCGCCTGCAGATCGGCTTCGAGATAGAGCGTGTCGGAGAACACGCGCACCGGTGAGGTCACGCCATAGGCACTGCCCATCATCACGCGCACGGGCACTCCGCTCACGCGCAGCGTTGGAATGCTGTCACTCGGATAATGATGAAACGACGGTTCGATCTCCTCATCCGCTTCGGGCAAGGCGAACCAGAGTTGCAGACCATGCAAAGGGTGCTCCGTGGCAGTGACTTCCGCACGTTCCCGCTCGGAATGCACAATGCCACGACCGGCCACCATCAGGTTGATGTCGCCCGGACGAATCGGTTGCAGATTGCCCAGGGAATCCCGGTGAAGGATTTCGCCCTCGAAGAGATACGTCACCGTCGCGATGCCGATGTGCGGGTGAGGCCGCACACTGACGCCCTTCCCCGCCGGGAAGCGCGCCGGCCCCATGTGATCAAAGAAAATCCAAGGGCCTACCATCTTGCGCTTTGCCGTGGGTAACAGGCGCCTAACGAAAAAGCCGCCCAAATCCTTCTCGCGCGGTTGCAGCACCCATTCCACCGCACTGCAAGGCGCACGGATGGCGTCGCAAGCCTGCTCTGCCGCTGCTAGCGTATTGCTCATGGCGTGTCTCCTCTCGTACGACGGGTTTACCGCAGACGGGGCGACTTCGTCAACCGCTGTTGTGTCTGCTAGCCCACTTCGATATCCGTCGCCACGACGGCGTCACCGGTGTCTATGCCCTTCATTTGCGCCGGCAGCCCAACTTCGAAAGCGCTGACGTCATTGAACTTCACGGCAGTGTCGGACGTGTACGTCACTCTCGTGCCATCGATGACGATGTATCCCTCTCCGACTTCGGTGATCGTCCCTTCCAACTCCACCGGAGTGCCCGTCGGAGCGGGAGCGGGATTAGGTGCAGGCGCCGGATCCGGCGTGGGAGTGGGAAAAGGCTCCGCAGTATCTAATTCGGCCACTTGAAACAACGGCACGATTGTCGAATTGCCCACATACTCCGGGATCGCGTTTACCACGATGGCGTCAAGCGTGCCGTCGCCGTTGAAATCGCCGACAGTGAGCAACCGTGCCTCGCCGATTGGGAAGCCGGCGAATGCGGCGTCGAACCCGGTGCCGGTCCCGGCGAACACCTTCACTTGGCCATCATCGTCAACGATAAAGTCGTCGACGCCGTCGCCGTTAAAATCGGCGTAGATGCCCGCTGCATTGGGATCAACGAGCACCGTCGAGCGAATCGCCGCGATGTCCTCATGCTCCGACGTCGTCGTCGCGCTTAGATACCAATCCGGCCAGGTGTAGCCGTAGAGCGGAACGCCGAACGCACTGTATTGGACAGGCGTGCTCGACTCGAACAAAAGCGGCGTCAGCGAAAACGCCCCGCCATTGTTCTCGTACACGAACAGTGTGCCGTCCGGTGCGCTGGCGATATGTCGCTCGAACACGGCGTCCAAGTCACCATCCCCGTCGAAATCAATCATCGCCATCTTTTCCAGCGCGACAACTAGATTCACCGTTCGCCATCCGCCGCGAAACTTGGGCAGCCGCACGGATTTGACGGGCTGCACGATATCGACAATCTGCTGCGCGAACCCTCCCTGACCGTCGCCGAGCAGAATTTCAAGAGCCACACTCGTGGTTTTCGACAATCCTCGCTTGTGCAGCGCGAAATCCGCATTTCCATCGCCATCGAGATCATGGCTGGTCAGCCGGACCGCATTGCTTGCGCGCCCCGCTTCCACGTCAGCAGACTCGCCGATCAACTGGCAGCGGGAAAACAGCACATCGAACGGCGCGCCCGCATGGAGCGCCAGACTGTTGATCGCCACCGCATCGGTGCCGCAGGTCGTCGGCCCACTGCCTCCGAAGAAATCGACTAGACCATCGCCGTTGACGTCGGCAACGGCAAGCGGCGCGGGCGACCCGTCGACATTGAGTCCAACATACAAGCTGGCGCTATCGTCAAACGCCTGCGCTCCACCGTAAGACAGCACATAGTTGTAGACGAACTTCGGATGCAAACCGTGATCGGCATCGTAGAAGAAATCACCTCGATAAAGCAGATCCGCCGCGCCGTCGCCGTTGTAGTCGCGTGCCACCGGGTTCAAAAGAACGGGCATTCCGCTGACTTGCAGTTCGATGGGGCTTCCGGGCGAAAGACTCACGCCGTGAGCAAGCCCGCTGACTACGCAACAAGACATGAATATGAAACCACGACCACTCATGAACATCCCTCCTCCTGGTATTGCTCGCAACACTACGCCGCCGTACCGATGGTGTAAATGTTCCAGCGTCTTCGCACTCAAAAATTTGGGTAGCTGGCGCGAGACATGTCGCTGGGAAGCGAAAGGCGAGGTATCATGACTCAGTGAATCGATCAGGAATCCGGCCCCGTCAGCATCGACCGCGCCCGCGATTCTGCGTATGGGCTGGTTGACCACGACCGACCCCCATGCCCAAATTGTTAACTGATCGAATTTGTTCAAGAATCGCCGTGTGCCCAATACAGAAAGTGAAATTCCGGTGTCCCAGCATCCCCACCCGCCAAAATACCTGACGACCATCATCGCGTTGCTGACCATGATTGGTCCGTTCACGATCGACACCTATCTGCCGTCGTTTCCCGCCATCGAGGCGGAGTTTGAGGTCAGCCGTGCCCTCATGTCCCAAAGTCTGGCGTTCTATCTGGCCGCCTTTGCCATCTCGACCTTGTTTTGGGGGCCATTGTCGGATCGCCTCGGGCGGCGCGCGGTGGTGGTGAGCACTCTGCTACTGTATTTTGTCGCGTCCATCGGTTGCGGATTGGCGGGTGACTACAACACCTTCTTGTTCTTCCGCGTGTTGCAGGGTGTTGCGGCGGGCGGCGGGCTTGCCGCCGGGCGCACTATGATTCGCGATGTTCATACGCCCCAGGACGCCCAGCATGCCCTGTCCCGGGTCATGATGTTGTTCGCGCTGGCTCCCGCGATCGCGCCGGTGATCGGCGGCTGGCTTCATGACCTGTTCGGTTGGCGCAGCGTGTTCTATTTTCTCGGCATTTATAGCGGCGTGGTGTTGGCGGTGATCCTGCTGCTGATTCCGGAAACACTGCCGGTGTCCATGCGCCAATCGTTTCACCCGATCTATGTCGCCCGCGTCTATGGCCGGACGCTGATCCATCGCCGGTTTCAATCGCTGGTGTTCATGGTCGCCTGTTATTTCGGCGGCATGTTTCTTTACGTTGCGGGCGCGCCGACGCTGATTTTCGATTTTCTCGAACTGGATGCCCATCAGTTCTGGTATCTGTTTGTGCCCATGGTGGGCGGCATCATTTTCGGCGCGTGGTTGAGCGGATACCTGGCCCACCGCTGGCATGCGGAACGCACCCTGTCCCTGTCACTCACACTCATGGCGATCGGCACCACTCTGAATCTGCTGCAGGCGCTGTGGCTGCAACCGCTGGTGATCACCAGCATTCTGCCGCTGGTGTTTTATACCGCCGGCATCGGCATCGCCATGCCCGCCATGACGGTGCTGTCGCTGGATTGTTTTCCCAACAACCGCGGCGCGGCATCGGCGGTGCAAGGTTCGGTGCATATGATGGGCAATGCGCTCGTTGCCAGCATCGCCGTGCCGCTGCTGGGCCATCAGCCCGAGTGGTTGGCGGCGGGGCAGTTTGCTTTGGTGGCGATTGCGTTGGTGTTGTGGCGGTTTGTGCCGCGGCAGTGAAATGGCCAGAGGTCGGGTACGGCCAGACCGACCTCGGTCTACTTGAAAGTGGCAAGAACTTGGCTAGATCCACGCTTTTCTAATGTCGCTCTGACCGCACCTGCACGCGATTGCGTCCCGATTCTTTGGCCTGGTACAGAGCATGGTCAGCACTGCGTATCAGCTCATCGAGAGTGGCATGTCCATCCCACGCCACCACACCTAGACTGACCGTGACGTCAATGCTGCTGCCATGATGTTCAACCTGCGTGGCCTCGACTTTTTTACGAACGCGTTCGGCCACCTCCAAAGCGATATCCTGCGGGGTATCCGGCAACAGGATCAAGAATTCCTCGCCACCAAATCGCCCGAACAAATCCATCGGGCGCACGGTTTCCTGCACTGCATGCACAACACGATTGAGGACCCTATCTCCGGCCTCGTGGCCGAAGCGGTCATTGATCTGTTTGAAGTAATCCAGATCGAACATTATCAGCGAGGCCGTGCCCCCGCCCTCCGTCAGACGCAGCAGCTCTCGTCGCGCGATGTCGTGGAAATGACGGCGATTGGCGATGCCGGTGAGGTAATCGGTCGAGGCCAGGTCATTCAGTCGAGTGTTGGCAACGGCAAGGGCCTGATTGCTGCGCTGCAGCGCATCGGTCCGTTCATCGACCCGTCGTTCAAGCTCGTCGCTCTGTTTCTTGATTTCATGCAGCAGAATTGCCAGACCGATGGACAGCATCGCGACCATCGCCAGATTCTCCTGCATCAGCCAGACACTCAATTGTGGGTCGAGACCGGCATAGGGATGAATCCCCCGCACCATAAAACCAACCGCCATCACCGCGATCATTGCGACCGTTGTGGTCGCGCCCGGAATTCCCATACGCACCGCCGCCCAAGCACTAAATGGAAGCAAGACCATAGGAGTGAGGAGAAAATCCGGTTCGCTGTCGACGCGGGGGTGGAAGGTGTTAAGCCCCACCACCAACAACAGTAACCACACGACAGAGATTTCCGCCAGTTTGCGCCAATCGAACCGTGGCAGGCCCTGATCCGCCCAACGCCACAGCACCACGATAAGCGGCGTTAGCAGCAACAGCCCGAGTGCGTCACCGAACCACCACAGCCGCCACAACGACCAGTAGTCGGTGTCATTCCTGCCGAGCAGCACGTACACTCCCGCACCGAAAAATGCAGCCAGCGCTGAGGCCAGCAACGGGCCATAGAGCAGGAAATAGGCCCCACGCTTGAGGCTGTCAAAATCGAAAACTCCACCAACCGCACGACGGATAAGCCACGCCGCGAGCACCGTCTCGAAAAGGTTGATCGACCCGAACGCAACAGCCGCCCAGAGTGGAAAGGCAGGCACATCAGCAAAGCACTCGGCGACCAGTGCCGCCACAGCGATCAACGGCCACTGCCGGTACGGAAAGATCAGGAAGGTCGACAGCAACACCGCATTGGGCGGCCAGAGGATAGCAATGCCCTCGGCGGTAACGGTCTGAGTGACACCGAGCCATGCCCCGGCGTAATAGGCCAGCCCAACCAGCAACACCCGAACAACAAGCGGGACAGAGAGATACGCAACCAACGAGGACGGATTGAGTGGCGGGGCAATTCGACCCATGGCTTTGCCGACTTGTTAGCGCGATGAAAGGAGTCGCATTAACTTTAGTCTAGCTCATTCGCTCAAGCTCGGCCCATCCCTGCAATTCCACTCGCCCATCGCAGATTTCTCGCTGTTCGGATATTCACAATCGCGCTTTTCCTACGGCCGAACCCCGATGAGCCACTCGTGCAGCGCGAATGCAAACGCCGCCCACACCTTCACGCGCACCACCATGGGATGGCCGAGCGCAGCCTTGATGCGTGTGCCCGGTAGGTAGGCGCCCACCAACAAAACGAACGCGGGCACGGTGGCAGCGCCGCGAGATGACGTGTCCATACCGGCGGGCTCCACACGACGTTTTGGGGTAACTTCGTTAGACGTGACAACGAGTTGCCGTGGTGCGACCAGGTCGACCTGGAGTTCGACCTCTCTGCCCAGTTCTTTCACCGGATGGAGGCGTTCTAGACTTCCGGCCCGTGGCGACCATATTGCTGGAGCCCCGCGAGAATAGGGCAGTCGGGGCTGTCATCGCCAAGGCAATCTTGCGCCAACGCCTCCAGCTGTCGCTTCATAGCGTGCATCCGAACTATCCGCTCTTCAAGCTCACGAACATGAGCGTCGACCACCTCCTTCACTCTGCGGCTGGGGCGTTGTCGGTTCTGCCACAACCTCAGCAGTTTCTTGATCCGTTCAATGGGGAAGCCCAAGTCCCGCGCCTGCTTGATGACTTGAAGGGTTTGCACGTCGACCGATGTGTATAGCCGATGGCCTGACACGAAGCGACGGGCCTTGGGAACCAAACCGAGTTCTTCATAGTACCGTATCATTTTTGGTGACAGGCCCGACACTCTCGCCGCCTGACCGATGTTCATCGAACTACCGTTCATCTGAGTTCTCCTATCGTGGTGTTGTAGGTAAGCCTAATGCTTCCCACCGTGGGAAGGTCAAGCCTGAAGCCCGATGCTACAGGTCCACAACACTACACTGGAAAACATGACCTGTGGCCACTGCCGGGCACGCGTCACACAGGCGCTCAAGTCGGTCGACCCGCAAGCCAGAGTGGAAGTTGATCTTGGACGCCGGCAGGTGCGCGTAACGACCGCTAGCCCACTAAGCGAATTGACCGACGCCCTCGCCGACGC
The DNA here is from genome assembly GCA_021821045.1 of Pseudomonadota bacterium. Lineage (GTDB taxonomy): Bacteria > Pseudomonadota > Gammaproteobacteria > JAADHS01 > JAADHS01 > JAKACW01. Next base: position 3,943 of record JAKACW010000096.1, on the reverse strand, counting down.
GGGCTATCCCGCCTCGGCGTCGTCAGTCATCAATTAGCCCAACTGGACGGCCGGGGTCACAAGATGTAACCCCGGCTGGCCATACTTTTTCGCCGTCCTAACCAAACGGCCGAACCCCGATGAGCCACTCGTGCAGCGCGAATGCAAACGCCGCCCACAGTCCTAGCCCCAACACCACCGACAACACATCGCGACTGATCGGCCCGACGGAATAGACCGTCCCGGCGGCGCGATCCCGTTGGCGTGCCGCGCGATAATCGATCACAGCCCAGACCATGAACGAACCGAACAACGCGACGTCGGCAAGCGTGCCGTTGGCGATAAGATGGGAAAAGGCCCACACCTTCACGCCCACCACCATAGGATGGCCGAGCGCGGCCTTGATGCGCGTGCCCGGTATGTAGGCGCCCACCAACAAAATGAACGCGGGCACGGTGAGCAGCGCCGCGAGATGACGTGTCCATACCGGCGGGTTCCACACGACGATCGGCTCCGCGCGCGCCATGCCGTAGCCCCAGACGATCAACACCAGCCCAACGACAGAGACGAAGGAATACAGCCCCTTCCATGGCAACACGCCCAATCGCGCAATCTGGCTGTTGCGCCACCCTTCGGCGACAATGCGCACCGAGTGGCATCCAAGAAATACGACAAGACCCAGCACGAGCACTAACATTTTCGAGGTCCCCGCAACGTCAAGCATTTTGGTCTGCGAGTATACCACCGGGGCGTGAATTGCTTGTCGAGCCGCGGGTGGATACTCGATAATAGCCGTGCGACCACCGGCCGCGGGTTGCCACCACGACGGGAAACCACTCAATGACCAAGCGCACGCTTGTTATCGGTAACAAGAACTATTCATCTTGGTCCCTGCGACCGTGGCTGTTCATGAGAGTACATAACATCCCGTTCGAAGAGATTCGCATTCCTCTTTACGCCGCGAACACCAAGGAACGACTCGCCCGCTACTCGCCGTCCGGATTGGTGCCAACTCTGGTCGACGGCGACATCACGGTGTGGGATAGCCTGGCGATTCTCGAATATCTCTCGGAAGCGTATCTCGATGGCAACGGCTGGCCGGCCTCGACCAAAGCCCGCGCCGAGGCGCGCTCGGTAAGCGCGGAAATGCATTCCGGCTTTGCCAACGTGCGCAAACACCTTTCGATGAACGTGCGCGCGCGTTTTCAGTGGCGCCACATCAACGATGCCGTCGAGCGCGAACTGTCGCGAATATTTCAGATTTGGGAGACCTGCCTCGCCCGCGACGGCGCCGATGGCCCTTGGCTGTTTGGCAAGTTCAGCATCGCCGATGCGATGTACGCGCCGGTGTGTCTGCGCCTCGACCGCTACAACGTTCCCGTGAGCGACACCGTCAAAGCGTATGTCAATCAAGCGTTGGCACTTCCACCGATGCAGGAATGGTGCGCCGCGGCGTACGAGGAAAAGGAGGTTATCGGTTGGGCGGAGAATTCGGAGTTGTTGAGAATCGAGGAGTAGAGGGAAGCTCGGAGATGCGGTGGTGACTGCAATCGGACAGGAGCGGACCTGCGGAGGTCAGGAAGCAATTCAGTATTACGCTACTTGCTTGTTCAGGAATTCGCTTTGGATTACCGATCCAGTTGCTCCTTGGACATACGAAGTTAGAAAGCACCGTACGGTACCTTGGAATCGAAGTTGATGACGCGCTAGAGATTGCCGAGCAGACGGAAGTCTAAGGGCTGGATTTCTTGTGCACTAGGTAGTCATCCGAGCCTAGCACGGTATGTAGTTCGGGTATCGTTAGACAACCGTTGTGGCCGCCATCTTTATGCGCACCCTCTAGGGCTATACCTAGCGCTTTCACTTCGTTATCCAGAAGAGGCCCCCCACTATTTCCCGCACGAATCGTATGATCGATCTCAAACTTGTGAACTCCGCTTGCGGGATACATGCGCGCAATTTTGCAGTCAACCATATAGGGAGAACTTCCAGCCGAATAGTTTGGATACCCAAGCAACTTAGTACTGTCGCCTGTATTCGGACTTTTGCTCGAAAGGTCAATATACGTAGATGGGACAGCGCCATTTGCATCCGGCGAGACTCTACAAATCGCCACATCTCGATGCCAGCACACCCTCTCAACCTCGAGTATAAACTTGTGCCCTAGATTATCGTGCTTAAACGCTTCGATTTCCTTATATATTTCTTTGCTACCTATCTCCCCGATGACATGGGCACACGTGACAATAAGTCCATTCTGAATCTGGAACCCCGTACCTTGCGTTCCTTTAGGTTCCTCACCACCATCATCGTAACAAGACTCGATGACCCACAACGCCGCAATCGCATTTTTTTCCGGATTTGACATTTCAAAAAGTCTAAATCGGTGTGTTTCCGGGGCGAGATCGTTAAACCTTGATGCCAGTTTGTTAAATATTGGATCTCGGTGTGTCCTCACGCTCCGCAGGAAAGCCAACTTTCCTCTTAGAACTAACAAATACGATTTCGATCGGCGAGATGGCCGGTGTTTACCGTTGTACTTTGAGTTGTACTCATCTTCTGCTTTTTTGTAGCCAAACTTTTCCCACGCGTAGAGCATTGATCCGAGCTGTCTAATATACTGTCGCCTGACATTGACGAACTCGTTTACATTCAGGCCAGTAATCTCCATACGCGAATTCGCGCTACAAAGCCTCACTTTGCTGTAATTGATGTTAAAACCGTTTTGCTCAATTATGTTGGTCAGCGTGTGCCCTGGACTTATCGCATCGTCACTAGTGACAACAATATCTCGCGGCAACCGCCGCCTGCTGCACGTAAACGAAAAGCTTATGTCATCGGCGTATCTTGTGTAGGTGGAATTCATAGCCTTTGCAAGTTGCTGCAGCTGAGAGTCGAGCTTCCAGGCGATAATGTTCGATATAATCGGCGAAGTAGGAGCGCCTTGGGGGAGAGTATTATTAAAGCAAACAATCTGCGCCAGTATTGTGGAGACGGTATGGTTTAGATTAAAGGCGCTAGACTGGAAAAGATTTCTCACCCGACCAAAATGAATTTACCCAAAAAAATCGGACAAATCTACATTGAATATAAATTTCTTATCCAAGTGCCTTTCTGCATTGGTCACGATACTCCGGTCTATAGCGAATCCATGTACTGACTGCCGCGTTTGGTATATCTCGTACAACACATCCTTTAGTTGAGACTGAATTGCCTTGAGCTTTTTAGCTGGAGAATGTATATCTCTATGACCGCCGCCCTTCTTGGGGATCTGAAAATGATGATACTTGTAACGATCATCCGTGCCGTAGATTACTTTGGCCAGCTCCTTGTACGTTAGCCCGAAATAGTTAGATAGGTCGTTGTGATCTTTAAGGGATAAGAAAACGCTTTTCATGGCATGTTGAAGGAAGGAAGGAAGCCTGGTAATTTCTCTTCTAAAATTGACGAGCCACGTAACACTTTCGCATGATTACGATGCGCGTATAAGAGTAACCTTTTAATTGACCGCCGCAGATAGTCAGCGGAAATTAATTCCTCCAGACCCCCTTCCTAAGCCAAAACTTTAACATGAAAACCAATACGAACGAACTAATTCGAAAGTCGAAATAGCGTTGTCCGCAGCGAAATGTCTGCACCCACGGCCGTAACTACATAAAAAAGCGTACAGGGTATGGCCTACTCTCTAACTTAGGCATCCGAGCAACTATCTGAGCCATGGTGTGCGCGTAACTCAAGGTTACAGGTAGTTGTGTATAAGGCCCATCAGTGTTCCAATCCATTTTGCTTAGCGCTAATGTTGACCGACATATCTCATCCATAGATCCGTGCCCTGCATACCGAACTAGTTGGACAGGGCTAGGGTAAACATCCGGCGAATTACGCCCTAGCCACATTCTGAGTCATCGTACACAGTGCCTTCCGTCGGATCAATCAACGGACGGAGGTAATCATGAAGCCGAAG
>JAKACW010000095.1 GCA_021821045.1 Pseudomonadota bacterium | reverse complement strand
GGAGCGAAGCCGCGGTGCTGTTCGAACGGGTAACCGAGAGCCGACGCGTTCCGGCGGCGCGCGCCGAAGCCTTGTTCTGGGCCGCCCGCACCCATGACCTGGCCGGCGAAATTCCCGCCGCCGAGACACACTATCGCGAAGTCGTCGAGAAGCACCCGGAGAACTACTGGTATCCGGAGTCGTTGCACCGATTGATCCTTATTGCCATCAATCGCGACGAACGTGGCGCCGCTCTGACACAGTTCGAACAACTAAAACGCGACACACCCGAATCTCGATGGACAGGTGACAGTCGCCGTGCTCTGCAAGAAAAAGGTTGGCTGGGCGACATGGAACTCAGTGCACCGGGGCAGTGAGTCGCCGACAATCTGTTTCCAAAAAGCGACGACTCGGTTGAGTGCGTATACGCGGAACAGTGCACCCGGCTAGTGCCATACGGCAAGAACGAATGCATTACAAACTGCAATCGTACCTGACACTCTTCTAGTTTTACTTTATCTTTTTATTGTCAGCGGTCTCACGCTCCTCGAGAAATAACCCGCAATTCATTCTCCGCACTCCCATCATGGCCATACGTAGCTTCGCGCATGTGCGAACCAAAATTGCCCTGTCTATGCTGTGCGACAAGTTGCCACAACAGGGGCGACCTCAACCAATCTCTGGGGACATTCGCGCAACTCGCGGCGTGGGAAGGCACGTTAACGGGGTGCGCGACTGGAAATCGTAAGGCAGTCGATGAGGGAGAAACCAAATGACCACGGCGTGGCGCAACCTTGCACCGATTAGACTGATTCTTTGCCTCGTTCCTGTTTTCTTGCTGGGCTGCGGCGGCGGCAGCAACGTCGAAATGGGCAGCGCACCATCCTCGCCGTCGATGGCGGATCATTCAACCGTAACGTTCGTCCGCGGCGTAGTCACCGCGGCACAACCCGACAGCGATACCATTCATGTCGGCGACGACGAAGTGGTCATCACCAGCGCGGCCATGAGCGAGAACGGGGTACCGCTCGCCGATGCAAAGCCGAAAATCGGCCAGACCGTAAACTTAAGCGTAACTCGCGATTCGAGCGGAGCGCGCTTCGTTGCACAAGCGATCGACATCGCCCTTGTGGCTAAAGGGCCGGTTGAGGCGTTGAATGCAGCCGCGAGCACCTTCACGCTGCTGGGTCAGACCGTGTCTTACTCGACCACCACCGTATTTGCCAACTTCCCCATCGGCACTGCTCTCGCCACCGGTTCGATGGTTTCCGTCAGCGGGTCGGTCACCGGTTCCGGCCAGATTACCGCCACGCGCGTCGAGTATCTCGGCGCGGCATACTCCGCGGCATCGGGCATACAGATCGCCGGCGTCGTTCAGAACCTCAATACCGTTGCCCGAACCTTCACCATGGGCAGCCTGACTGTGAATTACTCGCTCGCTCCCACGACGCAAGTACTCACCAACGGCGGCATGGTCATCGCCGGTGCTACGGCGCTGGCGCTGAGCGGCACGCTCAACGCCAACGAAATCTCAGTGATCGGCGGCGGCGGTGGCGGACAACCGGTCGGTTCAGTAATCGATACAACGATCGCCATTCGGGGCCCCATCGAACAGGTGAACGCCTTGGGCGGAACCTTCACCGTGATGGGTCAAACCGTCAGTTACAACACCACGACACAGTTCCCGAGTACACAGGCCAACACCTTGGTCGTCGGCTACGTGGTGCGCGTCACGGCCACGCCGAACGCCGTCGGTGGCCAGATGACGGCCACCCGCGTCGAGTTGGTCGGCACGACTTACACCCCCGCGGCAGGGCGGTGCAGACCTCCGGCACCATTCAGAACCTCAACACCAATGCCCGCACCTTTACGCTGGGCACCTTGACCGTGAATTACAGCAACGTTGTCGCTCTTGCCTTCACCCCGATCAACGGCATGAGCGTCATCGTCGGCGCCCTCTCCACCCCGCTGGGCAACACGCTGAACGCCACCGAGTTGCGTCAGGATTTCAATACCAACCCCGGCGACCCGAACAATCCCGGCACGCCGGTGTTCATTGATCAGACCGCGTCGCTGATCGGCCCGGTCGACGCCATCAATCCCATTGGCAACTCCTTCACCGCGCTCGGCCAAGCCGTGACGTTCAGCAACACCACGCAGTTTGTTACATCCACCGGAGCAACCTTTGTCCTGACCGCCGGCAATGTGGTCAAAGTAAGCGCCATGCCGAGCACAATCCCCGGTCAGTTGGTGGCAACGCGCGTCGAGTTGGTCAGCAATGCCTATACCGCAGGCGCAACGGTACAGGTGTCGGGGACCATTCAAAACGTCAACACCCTTGCCCGCACGTTCACCCTCGGCGGGCTCACCGTCAACTACACCAGTGTCACGAACTTGGCCTTCACGCCCACCGCCGGCATGAACGTCATCGCCGCCGCTGCAGCGCTGCCGATTGGCAATGTTTTCAATGCCACGGCACTGATGGCCACGTCGTCGACCATTCCGCCGGGGCCGGGCGCGCCCCCGGGCGTTCCGACGCAACCGACCATCGCAGTGGTCAGCGGTACCATCGTGAGCGTGCTGAACGCCAACGAGTTCAATCTCACCGGCGTCACGGTGCGGATCAATCCGGCGACCCAGTTCGCCAACGGCTCGCCAGCGCTGCTGTTGTCCGGCATGAGCGTGATGGTCACCGGCACCCTGAGCGGCGGCTTACCCAACGCGATTCTCGACGCAACGATGATTCGCTTCTCCGGCAATCCGCAGACCGGCGCGTCGCGTGTTCTGCTGCGCGGCCCGATCGAGTTCATCGACCTGATCGACCGCCGCATCACGGTCCTCGGCATAACGATCACCGTGCCGATGGCGTCGATCTCCATCAAGGACGACGACGCCGACCGCACCGTGGCGCTGGCGGATCTCACCCCGGGCACGATCGTCACGGTCGCGGGCATGGGCACCAGTCGCCAGCTCTCCGCGACATTCGTTGCCGCCGGGCGCAACGGCGTGCGCATTGCCGGGAGCGAGGAAGACATTTTCGAATCACGGCTGCCGAGTGTTGGCGTCGCGCTGGATGACGAGCAAGATGTCGTCATCCTCAAAGACGAAACCCTTCTGCCCGGCGGCGTGCGCGTCTGGCTGTGGGCGCCGCTCGATTTCGTGCAGCCGCCGCTGCTAAGCGCATTCGGCGTGCCGGTCACCACGTCCGATTCGACGCGCTTCTTCCTCGCCGGCCACAATCGACGCTCCGGCAGCCCGAGTGCGTTTTTCGAGGCCGCCGAGTTGGGTGGCACCGTGCGCATCGAAGGGCTGTACCTCAACGGCACATTCGTCGCGACGCGGGTATGCAACGTCAGAAGCATCCGCGGTTCGGACTTGGAGAGATTGCTGAAGATCGACGATTGATCTCGCGTCGCATTGCGTGAATGAAACGGGCGGAATTCTTTCCGCCCGTTTTTTTTGCGGCTCTAGTCAAGTTCGACATTTGCGACAAACTCGACATTCCCTCGCGACACCACCCGATCCCTTCCGCTCACACTTTGCAACCGCCTCGCCCTCGCATGGGAATATGCTTGTTTGACTAAGCGTGTTCACTTATATTCCCCGGTGTGTAGAGTGACGCGTCAAACTCCACACTCTGCGCCAGCACGCAGTCATCCAGCGGTTACAAGACATCGCAGTCACATTTCACCCCGCCGCGGCGGCCGCTGCATCGTTTCACCACGGACTGGAGCCCGGCAGCTTTGGCTGCCACGCCATACGAGGGAACACGCTCATGAAACTTGGAATCTGCACACCAAGCACTCGCAAACCCATCGACGCCGCAACGGTGAGCCGCGCCACCGACGGCGTGACGCTGCGCTTTGGCCATGAAGTCATCGTGCTGGGCGAGGCGTCGCGCTGGGAGGCTCTACGCGCCAGCCTCGGCGTCGACAGCCGCGTGGCGGACCTGCTCGATGAAGTAAAGCAAGATCACCTCTACGTGGTGCAGCAAAAAGGACGTTTGTTTCAGCAAGCCCACCCCGACGTCACCGTCATCCACGACCGCGGCCGATTCCTGCTGGTGATGATGAGCCCCGCTCAGGCCCGCACCATCATGAAACACGAGGACATGTGCTACCGCGTGGAAGCGGTCACCTCCAGCCGCACCCTGTTCGAGGTCCGCCCTCGCCCGACAGCGGCGCTCGCCGCGCGCAGCGCTTGGATCGACAGCTTGGTCGGATCGTTGACCACCGCGCGCTTCCAAACCAACATCAACCAATTGACGTCCTACACCACCCGCCACTCGTTCAGCACCGGCTTTCAACAGGCCCTGACGTGGGCGCAAACCGAACTGACGGGAATGGGGTACACCGTTACAACGCAAACCGTCACGGTGGGCAGCCAGACCACTCAGAATCTGATCGCAGAGAAATCCGGTCAGCAAAGCGGCACGCGCAATCTCGCGCTCATCGTCGCCCATCTCGATTCCATCAACCTGTCCGGCGGCGCCAGCGCCGCGGCGCCGGGGGCCGACGACAACGCCAGCGGCTGCGCCGGCGCGCTGACCATGGCGTGGGCATTGCGCAATCACAACGCCAATCACGACTTGCGCATCGTATTGTTCGGCGGCGAAGAGCAAGGTCTGCACGGCAGCCAGCATTACGTCAACAATCTTTCCACCGCCGACCGCAACCGCCTCGCCGCGGTCATCAACATGGACATGATCGCCAGTCAGAACACGCCGGCCCCCGCGGTGCTGCTGGAAGGCGCCGCCATTTCCCAAACCGTCATCGATCAACTGGCCGATGCGGCGGCCGCTCACACCAGCCTCGAAGTGCAAACATCGCTCAGCCCATACGCCAGCGATCACGTCCCATTTATCAACGCCAACCTGCCCGCAGTGCTCACTATCGAGGGCGCCGACAGCAGCAACGGCAATATTCACAGCGCCGCGGACACCCTCGCCACCATCACCGCAAGCCTGGCGCTGGAAATCTTGCGCATGAATACCGCCATGACCGCCACCGCCATCGGACAACACGGAGGACTTACCATGCCCACCATCGAAAGCATCGCCGATCTGATCAAAATCAAGGATTACAACATAGGAGAATTAAGCGTCATCGATTGGTCCAAGTTCCTCCGCTTCCAGTACAGCGGCCGCTACAAACTCAACGGCGGCGCCAGCGCGCGCGAAGGCATTGCCGGCGCCGATGCCCGCGCCACCTCGGACGCCGCGCGACTCGACCCAATGTACGCGCTCGACAAACCTATTTACGCGCTGGAACCGCAAAACAACCTGCTGACCGAGACCTTGATCACGCAACTGCTGAAAGTGCGTTTCACCCTGCATATCGACATCGATGGCACCGACCCGCTCAATGTGGTCAGCGGCACGGTCACCAAGGGTCTCTACCTGGCGTCCGTCTCCCCGCCCCATTTCATCGGACAGGTCACTTCGAACACCAATTCGGGCGGCGTCAAGCATCTGGTCGTCGAGAACTTCAGCTTTCAATGGCCGGGTTCGACCCAAACCATCAACCGGCTGGAGATTCAACTCTCCGGCAGCGCTTTCGTGACGCCCACCGCCGATGTCACCTTCGTCGCCACCGCCACCGGCCAGACCTTCGGCCCCTACTCCGTGACCCGCGAATCGACTTACTTTCACGACGTCGAGGTCGAGTTCGACCGTGAAGACGGCGCTGTCAACGTCACCTCCTACAACACTCACACCCACCCGGACCGGCCTGCCGATTTGCCGGCGCAGACGCTTACTTTCGCCTCGACGTTCGCCAAGTCGGGCATTCAGATCACCGCGTCGTCAGGCGGCAATATCATCAACACCACCGCCGCGGGCGCCAACAACACCTGGAGTTACCAAGAGCTGCACGATGCCATGGAGGATCACTGGAGCGCCTTCGCCAACAATCCGCAGTGGAAGATGTGGGTGTTCATGGCCGAGCACGCCGATAGCGCCAGCTTGGGCGGCGTCATGTTCGACGGCGATATCAACGAGCCCGGCGGCGTGGACCGGCAAGGCACCGCCATCTTCACCGAGTGCGAGTTCTATCACAAGACCACCGGCGCCTATATTCAAGCGAACCCGCCGACAGCGGAGGCGGTGCAACGGGAATTGTTCTTCAATTTGATTCACGAGTCCGGCCACGCTTTCAATCTGGCCCACTCGTTCCAAAAAACCATGGGCACACCCTGGAGCGCGCCGAGCTGGATGCCCGTAACATCCGATACCCAGGCTTTGTCGTGGATGAATTACCCGGAAAGCCCCTCGCCGGGTCTGAACGCCACGTGGTTCTACGAGCGCTTCCGCTTTCGCTTCGACGACAACGAGAATCTGTTTTTGCGTCATGCACCAAGCAGCTTCGTGCAAATGGGCAATGCGGACTGGTTCATCAATCACGGCCGCATCGCCCGCTCCGAAGTCGATCCGCGTCTGGAATTGGTCGTACGCACCCTAAAACCGGTCGCCGAGTATGGCGAGCCGGTCTATGCCGAATTGCGATTGCGCAACGTCAGCGACGAGCCGGTCAAGGTGTGCGCCAATCTCGATCCGAGCGTCGAACTGGTGGAACTCGCCATTACGACGCCCGGCGCTGCTGGCCGCATTCCACTGTTCCCGCTGATGCATAAGCGCGAAAGCCTGGCTGACGTGTTTCTGCAGCCCGGCCAGTCGATTTACCAGGCGGTGAATCTCACCATCGGCAAGCGCGGCTTCAACTTCAAACAGCCCGGCGCCTATCGCATCGAAGCCGCCTATCACAATCCCCATGGCGGCGGCTGTGCCGCGGTGATGCAAATGTTCGTCCGCCCGCCCCGTCAGTATGAGGACTATGCCGTCATCAACGAGTTGTTCGATGCGCGCGTCGGCCGGGTGCTGGACGTGGGCGGCACGCGCACCCTGAGCGACGTCAACGACAAACTTGACTGGGTGCGCCTCAAACTGGGAACCGAACATCCCTTGTTCAACAGTCTGGCCGTGGTGCGCAGCGCCGCCTTCGCCCGCCCGCACAAAGTGCTGACGACCGGTTCCAATCGAGTCACCTTGCTCGACGCCGACCCCGAGTTGGTGGAGCGCAACCTGCAACCGGTTATTGACAGTCTGACCGCCGCCGCCGATTCCCTCGGCCACATCAACACCCGCGAGGTGGTCGATCGCTACACCGCAAGCGCCGTCGCCGCCGGCAAGAAGGACGAGCCCAAGCAAGCGCAAAAGGCGCTGCTGGAGCTGTTCGCCAAACGCAAAGTGGTGCCCGAGGTGCTAGCGGAAATTGAGCAACGGGTGAAAGAGTTGACGCCGGCGAAGACTACGAAAAAAACGGCATAGTCGCCGGATCGGACAACGGCCAACGAAGATCGCAACGTACTCGGGCTGCCTGGACTGATCCCGTCAAGGCAGCCCGTATTCTTGGGCGTTTGGTCGGGGTGTAAAAACTAAGCAGCTGCGGTGGGTCAGATCATCGTTATTCTTGTTGGCGGTGCGTTGTGGGCGGCCGTTTATCGTTGTTGTTATTGGCCGCCTGACTCCGATCACCGCGAGCTGCTTACCTCGGATGCCGTGGAACCCCCGTTCGCGGTCATCCGGATTCGTCGTACTCACGCGGGCAGTCGATGAGTTGGAAGCCTGTTGAGCGTTGCGCTCTTTGTTGCTTTTGTTTGACCGGCTTCCATCGCTTGCCGTTGCGTTATGCCCGTTGCAGATTCGGTGCCAGAATCGTATTTATCTTTAATATCATGCCGATACGAGTCCACCGAAACGGCCGTGAAACATTTCTGAGACAATTCACCCTGACTTGGAAAGCACGCCGACACTTCCTGATAGGGTTAGTAAGGTTTATAGCTGGCGCAGTTACCCAAGGCATTTCGGTTTACATTGTGGAAACAATCGGTTGGGGGATGCGGGGTCGCGCCAGGGACGTTGGCCGCCGACACCGTGACTGTAAAAGGTCCCGACAGAATCGGGGGCCATGTGGACCCCGTTGCACATGCTTGGCCCGCCACGCCCGCACTCTTAGAGAAGACATAACTAACTGTTTTCAAGTCGTTTTACTCCGATTTCGGCGGCGCCGACCGGGTTCAGCCTCGGCGTGAAAATTAGGTGTAAAATGCCGAGCATCTAATGGAAGCCCGGAGAACGAAGCTTATGCCGATCGAACACCTGCACGCCGTGCCCCACCTGACCACCAGTTCTCCCGGGCCGCTGTTGCACCTGGAACGACAGCTCCTGGACCGCCAAACCCAGATCGAGGCGTGGCTCCGGGGACAGTGGCTGGACACCCCAGCCCCCTTTTATGCCTCCGTGGATCTGCGCAACGCCGGGTTTAAATTGGCCCCGGTCGACACCAACTTGTTCCCTGCCGGATTCAACAATCTCAATCCGGCGTTCATGCCCCTGTGCATCCAGGCGATTCAACTGGCCGTGGAGCGCATCTGCCCCGAGGCCGTGCGCCTGTTGTTGGTGCCCGAGAGTCACACCCGCAATAAGTTCTATCTCGAGAGCATCGCGACGCTGATGGAGATCCTGAGCAAGGCCGGGTTCGAAGTGCGGATCGGTAGCCTGGCAGAGGACGTCACGGAACCGCAGAAAGTCGACCTGCCGTCGGGGCGCCAGTTAACCCTGGAACCCCTGGTGCGCAAAGGCAACGTCCTCTCGGTCGCCGGCTTCTCGGCCTGCGCGGTGCTGCTCAACAATGATCTGTCGTCGGGCATTCCGCCCATACTGGAAGGGCTGGACCAGCCCGTGGTGCCGCCGACCAATCTGGGCTGGACCAAACGACTGAAGTCCAATCATTTCGCCCACTACCGGGACATTGCGAAAGAGTTCGGCGCCATCGTCGGGATCGATCCCTGGCTAGTGGACCCCATGTTCCGCCAGTGCGGCGAAATCAACTTCATGAAGCGCGAAGGTGAAGCTTGTCTGCAAAAAAACGTCCAGACGCTGCTCGATGACATTCAAAAGAAATACGACGAGTACAAAGTGAATCGACGACCGTTCGTGATCGTGAAAGCCGATGCCGGTACTTACGGCATGGGCATCATGACCGTGCATTCGGCGGACGACATCGCGTCGTTGAACCGCAAACAACGCACCAAGATGGCGGCTTCAAAGGGCGGCCAGGAGGTGAGCAAGGTCATCATCCAGGAGGGCGTCTATACCTTCGAAACCTGGGGCGATTCCCAAGCGGTGGCGGAACCGGTGGTTTACATGATCGATCACTTCGTGGTCGGCGGCTTTTACCGCGTGCACACGCAGCGCGGACCCGACGAAAACCTCAATGCGCCGGGCATGCACTTCGAACCCTTGGCCTTCGCGGAAACCTGCGTCAATCCGGACGTCAGCAAGGCGCCGGACAGCAACGTCAACCGTTTTTATGCTTATGGCGTCATCGCACGGCTGGCACTCCTGGCCGCCGCGCGGGAATTGGCGGAGATTTAACTGAGGTTGATGTGGGAGCGGATCATTCCGCGATTGACCCGGCGAAGCATCGCGGTAGGAAACCGCTCCCACAGGAGAACGCTGACCCGATTGTGGGAGCGGATTATTCCGCGATCGACTCGGCGAAGCATCGCGGTAGGAAACCGCTCCCACAGAAGAGCGCTGACCAGGTTGTGGGAGCGGATCATTCCGCGATCGACTCGGCGAAGCATCGCGGTAGGAAACCGCTCCCACGGTGAAGCGCTGACCCGATTGTGGGAGCGGATTATTCCGCGATTCGTCGCCGCCCCGCCACCGCAATTGCCAGCATCAAGACAGACCACCACCCCAGCGCACCACCGCCGCTCTTGGCCGCGGATGTCGCAGGACTGTCACCACCGCCGTTGCTCCCATTGTTGCCTGATACCGGCGGCGCGCCGCTCGATGCACCACTCACCGTCAGGCGAACCACCGCGGTATTTGACGTACCTTGGCCGTCGCTGGCCTGAAACGTGAAACTATCCACCGGCGCACTGGAACGCGGGCGATAGGTGAACGCCCCCGTCAAAGCGTTGAGCGTTAGCTCGCCATTCGCTACCGGCTTAACCACCGCAAACGTCAACGGATCACCCTCTTTGTCGGTCGCGGGAAGTTGACCGGACACCACCGCGCCAGAACCCGCGATACTCAGGTTGGACGCCGCCGGCGGCGCGTTATTGGTGAGCAGAGGCACGGTCGCCGTCGCAGGGTACACGGTCACGGACACCGTTCCCGCGCTCGAGGTCAGGCGTCCATCGCTGGCCCGGAACGCAAACGTATCCACGCCTTGCGCGCCACGATTGGCCGTGTATTGGAAAACACCCACGGCGGCATCCCGCAAGGTGACCGTGCCCTGACTCGGCTGCCGGACGATCGTGAACTGGAGCCGATCGCCGTCGATATCGCCGGCGCTCAATTGACCGACCGTGGCCGTTCCCGATATCACATCCAACGTGCCGTCGATGGCCCCCGGCGGCGCGTTGCTGTTGCTGATGGTGACCGTCACTGTTGCCGTATTCGACTCGCTCACCCCGTCGGACACATTGAATGTGAACACATCGCTGCCCGAGGCCGCCACCGACGCCGTGTAGGTGTAGGCGCCAGAATTGGGATCATTGATTTGTACCGTTCCCTTGGCGGGCTGACTCATGAGGCGAAACGTCAGTAGCGCCGAGGCATCGCTGTCGCTGCCGACCAACGTGCCGGACGCCGCAGCCCCGGCCGCCACGCTCAGGGTGCCGTCGATCGCGCCCGGCGGGGTGTTGGCCACGGTGAAGGTAATGCTCACCGTCGCGATGTTGGATTCCAAGCGGCCGTCATTGGCCAGGAAATCGAAACTGTCCGAACCCTGCGCCGCGGTGTTGGCGGTGTAGGTGTAGACGCCGGTGGCGGTATTGAGATTCACCACCCCTTGCGCCGGCTGACGGGTGATCCGGAACGTCAACGGATCGCCGTTGGCATCATTGGCAATGAGATTGGCATTCACCGTGGCGCCGGCGGCCACGATCAGTTGACCCGGTGTCGCCACCGGAGCGGTATTTGCGACCGGCGCCGCATTGATCGTGACGTTGACCGTACCGATATTGGAATCCAACTGCCCGTCATTGGCGACGAACGTGAATGCGTCGGCGCCGACCGCGTTGACGCCCGCCGTATATTGATACGTCCCTGTCGTCGCGCCAGTGATCGCCGCCGTGCCTTGCGTCGGCCCGCTGACAATGCGATAGGTCAGCGGATTGCGTTCATTATCCACGGCCACCAACACGCCGGTGGCTTGGACACCCGCGGTGGCGGCCAGATTGCCGTTACGCGCAACCGGTGCCGTATTTGGCGGTGGCGTGACCGGCGGCGGCGGAACAGGCGCCGGCGGTGGTGGCGGCGGCACGGGGGCCGGGGGTGGTACCGGTGCGGGCGGTGGCACTGGTGCAGGTGGCGGCGGCGGTACCGGCCCGGGTGACGGAACCGGCGTTGGCGACGGAATCGGCTGTACAGGCGGCGCAGCCACCCCCGCCTCCACCGCGCCCAAATCGCAATTCGCATCGCGCGCCGCGTTGCGCTGATCGACCAGCGGACAGTTGCGGCCCGCGCCAATCGCAGGGCTGCCCAGCGTCACCGCGCGGGTCAGGGTCGGCCCGCCGTTGTCCGCCAGCGCGGTGATTCCCGGATCGCGCGCACTTATGTTCCCCGCGGCGGGCAAGCCGCAAGTCGTGCCACTGTCCAAATTGTTGACACTGCCCGCCAGCAAGGCTTCGAAGCCGACCGCGCCGTTGCAGTTATCGTCGGTGACGGTGCCGTCGCCGACAATGACATTCTGCAGTTTGACCACCATCGGAATGGTGGTGGTCGGATCGCCGCCGATGTTTTGCGTATTGAAGAAAATCTCGTCGCCGCCGCGCGAGGCATCCGACGTCGCCGCTCTGACTCGGGTCGCCGCCGACTCGTTGCCGGCAATCGTCACGTTGAGCAAGTCCAGCACCCGACCGCCGTTGTAGATGCCGCCGCCGCGGCCCGGGAATGTCGCAAACCCGCTCGTTCCGCCGGCGCGATTGAGGGTAACCGTGCTGTTGATCAGCGCCGCGGTCCCAATACCCAAGTTGTAAAAGCCGCCGCCGTCGATCTGCGCCACATTGCTTGATATCGTGGTTCGGTTGACCGTCACGCCGACAGCGCCGGCGGCGCGGCCGGGGAAGTTGAAGTCCCCTATCGCCACGTTGTAAATGCCGCCGCCCATGGCCGCCACGTTGTCACTGACCATGGACTCCAGAATCATCACCACACCGCCAACGAACGTATCCTGGTTAAAGATGCCACCACCGGACTGGGCATAGTTGTTCGCCACGACGCTGCGCACGATCGATAGCGTGCCGCCCCAATTCATGATGCCGCCGCCCATACCGCCGCCGAATCCGCCGATGCCGGTCTGCGGATTGCCGTAGGACGTGTAGTTGGCAAAGATTTCACTGTTGTCGACGGTCAGCGTGCCGTGGTTGGCGATCCCCGCCCCGGCGGAATCCGCGAAATTGTCGCGGATCGACACGTTGCTCAACGCCAACGCCGGCATGACCATCACCGGCTCATTGGTGGAATCGTTTTCGCAGTGGTTGCAGATGCCGCCTCCACCGTTGCCGCCGAAGGACTCGAATCCGCCTTGAATGGTCACCCCGGCGATGCGCACGGAGATCGCCCGCATGGACGAGCCTAGGATATGGAAAATCCGATCGCGCAGCGTGCCGGCGGCGCCACCGCCGTCGATGATGGTATCGCTCATCACGGACGGATTGCCGCCGTTGATGGTTAAATCATCGGTGATGTCGAGGTCGCCGCTGGCGGCGGCGTTCTCTCCCGAGCCGGGAAGGGTGAGGTTGTACGTCCCCGCAGGTAAAACGATCGTATCCGCGCCCGCCGTCGCATTGGCTTCCTGAATGGCGGCGCGCAGGGTGCACTGTCCGGCGGCGGTCGCGCACACACCGTTGCCCGGCGCGGCATCGACTGCATCGGCCGTACTGTTGACGTTGAACGTCGCGGCGTGTGCTCCCGCTGCAAATAAGCACAACGACAGCGTGGCCAAGTGCCGCGCCGTCGTGACGTAATGGTTGTCCCGTTTCATGTGATGCTCCGTAGCCCCGAGTTCCCCCTCAGGCCCCGAGATCGTGGCTTGGCTCGAAGTCGTTTCGAGGCGCAAACGAGATGAATTTTTCTGTCTAAGGTATTCTCCGCAGCACGCCTGTTGCGTAAATACGCAATAACCCGAGACAAGTAACCAACGTCCGCAGCTTTCGCGATAAACTATCCGCGCCAACACCCACGGACGGGATGAATTGATGATCAAGCTCGGCGTCGTGATGGATCCCATCGCCTCCATCAAGCCCTACAAAGACTCGACCTTTGCCATGATGCTGGAAGCCCAACGCCGGCAATGGGAAGTCTTTTACATCGAACAACCGGACATGTTCTTGCGCGATGGTCGGGTATTCACCGGCGCGCGACGCATTTTCGTCACCGACACCTCTCAAGACTGGTGGCAGTTCCAGGGCGAAGCGCAAGTCCGGCCGCTGGCCGAGTTCGACGCCATTTTGATGCGCAAGGATCCGCCGTTTGACATGGAATACATCTACTCGACGTTTCTGTTGGAAATCGCCGAGGCGGCCGGCGTGCTGGTGGTGAACAAGCCGCAAAGTCTGCGCGACGCCAACGAGAAAATGTATACCGCCTGGTTTCCCCAGTGCTGCCCGCCCACTCTGGTGTCGCGGAACATGAAACGCCTGCGCAGTTTCGCCGAGGAGCAACACGATGCGATTTTCAAACCGCTGGATGGCATGGGCGGCGCGTCTATTTTTCGGGTGCAACAGGGCGACCCGAATCTGAGCGTCATCCTGGAGACGCTCACCCAGCATGGCCGACGCAGCATCATGGGGCAGCGCTACATCCCAGAAATCACCAAAGGTGACAAACGTATCCTCATGATAAATGGCGAGCCAGTGCCCTACGCCTTGGCGCGAATTCCCGCTCAAGGCGAAACCCGGGG
>JAKACW010000027.1 GCA_021821045.1 Pseudomonadota bacterium | reverse complement strand
GACATTGCTCGCCGGACTTTTGCTCACGTTGGCCGCCGTATTCGGCCTGATAACGTGGTTGACCCGCGATCTGCGTTTCGCCGCCGCGGAAGCGGAACGCACGTTCTCGAATCCGATCGCGCGCTATATTTTCTCCGGCCGCCACGACGAAGTGGGCAGCGTGATTCTCGCGGCGCGGCTGCAAAAGTCGCGCATCCGGACGTTGCTGGGCCGGGCCAAAGATGTCAGCGACGACCTGCTGGTTTCCGCGCAACGAACGGCGACAGCCGTGGAGGAAACCAACTCTGCGCTCGAAATGCAACGCGCCGAAGTGGAGCAGATCGCCACCGCCATCACCGAGATGGCCGCCAGCGTCGAAGAAGTGGCCCGCAGCACCGTTGCCACCGCGGCCGCCGCCGATGACGCGAACAAGCGCTCCACCCGCATCGGCGAGGTTGCCGATGAAACGGTGCACTCCATCAGTTCGCTCGAAGCCTATGTGCATAACGCCTGCGAGACGTTGGCAAGACTCGAAGAAAGCAGCAAGAATATCAGCAACGTCATCACCGTCATACGCGAGATCGCCGATCAAACCAATTTACTGGCGTTGAATGCCGCCATCGAAGCCGCCCGTGCCGGCGAGACAGGCCGCGGTTTCGCCGTGGTCGCCGACGAAGTGCGCCGACTGTCGTTGCGCACCGCCGAGGCGACCGAAGAGATTCAATCGATGATCCGCTCCTTGCAACAATCGACTCAGCAAACGGTGTCGGTCATGCATGAAGCGGAAGCAGGCGCCAATGACAGCGTCGGTCGGGTGAAAACCGCGATGAATTCGCTGTCGGAAATCGTGGAAGCCATCACGACGATCGATGACATGGCGGCGCAAATCGCCACGGCCTCCGAACAACAGAGCGCCGTCGCGCGGGAAATTAGCGAAAGTATTCAGAAGATCAACAGCACCGCCGACCGCACCGCGAACTCCGCCGGTCAAGCGGCGCACATGAGCGACACATTGCTCAAAGTCGCCGGCAAGCTGCAATCGGTCGTCAAACAGTGCGCCTAACCGCCCACACCAATTCCGACGCCTGCAGTCGTCTAAATGTCCTACCATAGCCGTCAGTTTTTATTTTAAAACCAATTAGTTACTTGCTTTCTACGTAATGCCCCTGTAAAGTGTGCCGGGAATTGCGAAGTCGATCTGACAACGCGACAAGGACCAAAAACAAGCACAGGGGGAAGGTATGCAGAAGCATCAGCGCAGTGTTGTGTCCATGGCGGTCATGGCCGCATTAGCCTCGGGCGCGGCGCAGGCCGTCAGCGACAAGCTGGAGATCTCGGGTTTCGGCGACATCACCTACATGGTCACCGATGACACCACGCCCAAAGACGCCAACAACAAGAGTCCCACCGAGGGCAAATTCGGCGCCAGCGCGGAAGTGGATTTCGTCGGCAAGCTGGCGGACAACGTAACCGTGCGGGTCGATGCCGATCTCGATTTGGTCACCAACGGCGGCGCCAACGTGGCGAGCTCCGACTCCGGCCGCATCGAGCAGGCGTCATTCGCCTTCGCCGCCACGGACAAGTTCACTCTGCTCGGCGGCGTGTTCAACAACCCCATCGGCTGGGAGAAGGAAGACGCGCCGGACATGTATCAAACCACTCACGGTCAGATTTGGGCCATCATGGACGGTCAAACCGCATTGCACGGCAACAATGTCGCCGGTGTGGCGGGCGCCATCAACTTGGGCAAAGCCACCGTGACCATCGGTCTACTCAATGATCTGCAGCAATCAAGCGAGGAGAACTCCGTCGCCCTTGCCGTCAACGCGACGCCCATCGACAACCTAGATATCGAAGCCGGATTCGTCACTCAAGCAAGCCGACAGGATTCCGCCGGATCAGGGACGTATGGCTTCGGCGCGAACAGCACAGGAATCGGCAGCGCCGAGGATTGGTGGGACATAAACGCCACTTATCGCTGGAAGGAACTGCTCGTCGCGGCGGAGTATTTCAGCGCCGACAAGGTGGTGGACGCCGCTTACGCGGTTTACGCCAACTACAGCTTCGCCGGAGGCTTCGGACTGACGGCGCGCTACGATGAAGTTACCTACCAAGATCCCTATGCGGCGGTCAAAGACACCACGACGGTCACCGTGGCGGGCAGCTACGCCATTGCGAAGAACCTGTCGGCGATATTGGAATGGCGCAGCCACGATGACGCCAACGACACCGACGGTGTCAACGGCGGTGGCATCATCGGCGACGGCGATGTCGTGCAAGTGGAGTTTGTAGCCACGTTTTAAAAATCGTTTCGGAGTCACATTGTGGGAGCGGTTTCCTACCGCGATTGTTCGCCGATTCGGATCGCGAAACGGTTCGCTCCCACATCCCTCATTAGTGCGCCGCTTTGACAGCGCGAAACGCTTCCGACATTAATGCCGGCCTGCCCAACGCATAACCCTGGGCGTAGTCCACGCCCAGCGAACGCAGCAACTCCAGCGTTTCGCCGTCCTCGACATGCTCGGCGATCGTCACCACGCCGACGTGATGGGCGACGCGATTGATGGCATCCACCAAGGCGTGATCCATCGAATCGGGCTTGATGGCGCGCACGAAGCTGCCCTCGATTTTCAGAAACGCCACCGGAAGATTTTTCAGATACGGGAACGAGGACATTCCGGCCCCGAAATCATCCAACGCGAACCGGCAGCCGAATCGCCCGAGCGACTCGATCAGCTCCGCCGCATGGGCCAAATTGGCGATCGCCGCGGTTTCGGTAATCTCAAAGCACAACCGTCGGGCGTAGGCGCCGTGATCGGCGAGACGTTGGGTTAGAAAATCCACGAAGGCGTCGCTGCCGAGGGACGTTCCGGATAGGTTGATGAAAAACACTGGCACGTTGTCCGGTTCACCCATCCCCGCGTGAAACGCCAGCGCTTGATCGACCACCCAACGGTCCACCCGCGGCATGAGGCCGAAACGCTCCGCGGCGGGAATGAACGCCCCGGGCAGCGCGAGGCTGCCGTCTTCCTGAACCATGCGCACCAGAATCTCGTAGTGCGTATCCGCCGCAGCGCTGGACAGTGGCACGATCGCTTGGGCAAGAAGTCGAAAGCGCCCGGCATCCAGCGCATCGGGCAGCTTCGCCACCCACCGCACCTCGCCCGAACGTTTGGCGAGTGACGCATCATTGGATTGATAAACGTAAACGCGGTTGCCGCCCCGCTCCTTGGCCGCGTAGCAAGCGCGATCGGCGGAACTCAGCAATTCCTCCGGCATGCCGCCGCGGGCATCAAACGGCACCACACCGATGCTGGAACCGACCGCGAATTGGCGTCCATCCCACGCGAAACGATAACTGTCGATGGCGCGCTGCAAGTCCCCCGCGATGTTAACCGCATCGGCCAGTGCGCAGCCGCACAGCAGTACGCCGAACTCGTCGCCGCCCAACCGCGCCAGAGTGTCGGACTGGCGCATTCGCTTTTGCAGCAGCGACGCCAACTGCTTCAGCAACTCGTCGCCCGCGCCGTGGCCGCAGGTATCGTTGACGACTTTGAATCGATCCAGATCGATGAACAGCAATGCATGGGTGCTGTCCCGACCGCCCGCACTCTCGCACACGTCGGCCAGCCGGCGGTCGAACTCGCGTCGATTGACCAGTCCCGTCAGTGGATCGTGGGCGGCTTGATGGGACAACTGAATCGCCAGCCGTCGGGTCTGCGACACGTCGCGCAGCACGAGCACAACCCCGCAGCCGGCCCCATCCTGGGTGGAAAACGGCGTGGCGCTGATTTCCACCGCGCCGCGCGTGTCATCCGGCGCCAGCAGCACCACCGGCTCAGGCAAATCGATGCGTTTGCCTTGGCTGGATACATTGCGAACCAGTGTCAGCGGGTCGTCCGATGCGGCGGAGCGAGGCCAGTTCACCAGCGATCCGATCGGCGCTCCAATGGCCTGCGCCGCGCTGACGTGGAGCATCCGCTCGGCGGTCGGATTGAGGTAGTCGACACGGCCCTGACTGTCGGTGCGAATCACCGCGTCGCCGATGGAACCGAGGGTCACCTGCGCCAACTCTTTCTCGCGCTGGATCGCCTGCGTCATGTCGCGCCGCTGACTCGACGCCCGTTCCTTCTCCAGCAGACTGCCGATGACTTGCGCCATGATCTCGATCACCTCGCGTTCATGGGCATCGAAATCGCGGCGGTCCGAACGGGCTGCGGAGAAGTTCAATGTGCCGACCATCTCTCGGTCCATGTACACCGGCGCGGCAATATAGGCTGTGGCGGGAAATGCGGCAAACGCCGGGTGAGCTTTGATTTGCGGGGTAATCGACTCGGAGCCAAACGCAACAGTTGCCCCCGATTCCCTGACCAACGAGCAATAGGTCCGCGATATCGGAAAACTGTCGCCCGCGGAAACGGCATTGCCCGAAGAAATCGCCGCGACAACGACATAATCGTCGCCTTCGAAACGGCTGAGAATGGCCGTGTCCAGACCGAATATCCCGCAACCTGTCGCCAGGTAATCCTCGAACGACTCTTCGATGCGATTGTAACTGGCCAAAGTCAGGCGATGCAGCGCCTTCAAGTCGGCGCTGAAACGTTTCCCGGCGCGCACGGCGTCTTGCAGTTGCTTCTCACCCGCCTTGCGCTCGGTGATGTCGAACGCGATTTCCAGGCGCACGATCCGGCCATCCACCCAGCGCACCGCCCGGTCGCGAATCGCGTACCAGTGCTTGTTGCGGGTGTTCTGAAACTCCCAAGCGTGCACACCCTTCGGCTCGCCGCGCTCATCCAGCAAAAACCTGTTGGTGCAAAACGCGCAGGGCCCGTCTTGACCGACCTGAATCGCCTGCCAGCATGTTTTCCCGGTGACATCGCCCAGCACGTCGCGCACATAGCGGTTGGCGAACAGCACCTGATTTGTCTGCATGTCTGTGACATAGACGATGGCCTCGAGCCCGTCCAGAATAGACAACAGGCTGGCGTGAGAAAAATTGACGGCGGGTATATTGACCATGGAGTTCATCACACGCAGCGCCCACGCTCCGAGACGGTTGCGATCAAACCGATTGTTTGGCGACAATATCGCGCCATGCGCCCGCAAAGTACGCACCGGCGAGAGGGGAAAACCGCAAGCGCGTTGACCGTACAATTAAAACATTAGATCCACGGCCACGTGGGATCAACCTCGTATTGAGACAATCAAAGCGGGGTGCGGTAAACAACCGTCTCATGTTCGCTTTTGTCCACTTCCCGCCCATGCCTTTACGCCGTCGACCACACCTTGTCGTTGTCAATTTCTGAATTTTTGATCAGCGTCCGTTTGCCGTCTTTGTCTCAAATTTATTGACGTAGTTTTGTCGTCAATGGCGGGCGTATGATCGGCACTGAATCCCGCTCCGATCTCGGCATTTCGGGGCCACCACCACCGCTGATTCAAGAAAGCGATCCCCATGAGCGCCACTCTCGCGACACACGATCCGCCCCGTCATCACGACAACACTCAACCCCCCAAGACCACAGGCGCATTGCCCAATGTGGGCATTCTCGCCGGATTGATCGCGTTGCCGCTGTATCTGTTCTCCGCCGCGGTGATCTACATTCTCTACCTTGTCGAAATTCGCAATGTACGCAATGCCCTGCATGACCAACAATGGCGAACCGTCGCCACGGCACAGCAATACGCCAACGCAAATTTTTCTGCCATGGGCACCGATGTCATGTACTTGGCGCGCCACTCGCTCCTGCGGCATTGGTTGGACACCAATGACGATATGGCGCGACGTCGACTCGAACAGGATTGGCTGGCATTCGCCAGTTACCACGGCGATTATGATCAAGTCCGATTCATCGACAACATCGGCCAGGAACAGGTCCGCGTCAGCCGGGAAACCGGTCAGCCCGGCATTGTTGCGCCGCCGCTGCTGCAGGACAAATCCCAGCGCTACTACTTCAAGGCCGCGGCGTCCCTCGATCCTAACGCGCTTTACGTCTCGCCCCTGGACTTGAATGTCGAACACGAGCAAATTCAAGTGCCCTTGCGCCCCACGCTGAGAATTGCGACACCGGTAGTAGATAGCGCGGGACAGCGACGCGGCGTTTTCGTCTTGAATTATCTGGCCGATCGCCTACTGAGCAGGGTCCGATCCCTCGCCAGCGACGGCCCCAGCACGCTGTGGCTGGCAAATGGGCAGGGACACTGGATACTCGGCCCCACGGCCGCCGACGAATGGGGGATGGTCTTAGCGGAACGCTCGGACAAGAAACTGAGCAACGATCACCCGTTGTTGTGGCCGGCGATGCGAGCCGGTGCCGAAAGTGGTCGACTTGCGACTGGCGAGGCCCTTTACACTTATGCACGCGTCACCCCGGCGGTCGAAATCGCGACAGACGGCACGAACGAAAAAGTGGCGCTCGCGCCTACTTTGGAGCAGACGCTCTATGTTGTTGGGCATCTGCCTCAGTCGACGATCGACGAACTGACATCTCCCATTGCGGCCCGCCTCGCCGCCGCCTACGGCTTCATCGCGCTGATGCTAACGGGGATCGCCTGGCTCGCGGCATTTTATTACCGAGACAAACAAACCGCGCTGCAGCACTTCAAGCAAAGCGAACAGCGCTTCCAATGTTTGATCATGGCCGCGCCGGATGCGGTAGTGGTCTCGGACGCGCAGGGAGTCATCCGTTTGATCAACGAACAAACGGAACGCATGTTCGGTTACCGGGAAAGCGAACTGCTCGGCAAATCCATCGACGTACTGGTTCCCGAGAGAGTCGCGAGATTGCACGCCGAACATCGTAAAAAGTTCATTCAGCACCCCACCGTGCGTCCGATGGCGGAGCGCCGCGAACTATCGGCGCGGCGCAAAGACGGCAGCGAGTTTCCCGCCGCCATCAGCCTGAGCCCCATTGAAACGGACGACGGCCTGTTGGTGTTCAGCTGCGTCCGTGACGTATCCGAACAAAAAGCGGCGGAACGCCAAGTTCGCGAACTCAACCGCACGCTGCAATCACGCAATACGGAGCTCGAATCGCTTAATCGCGAGTTGGACGCTTTTGCCCGGTCCGTCTCCCACGATCTGCGGGCGCCGCTGCGCTCGGTGGACGGGTTCACCCAAGCGTTGCTGGAAGACCACGCGCGTGAAATGAGCGATGCAGCGCGCAATCACGCTGCGCGCATCAAGGCCGGCGTCGGCCGCATGAACCAACTCATCGAAGACTTGTTGCGCTTATCCCGCATCGGGCGAATGGAGCTACGAAAGGAACCGGTAGACCTCTCCGCCGTCGCCGCCGACATCCTAAAAGAACTGGCTGGCAATGGATCATCACGCGCCGTCCGTCTCAAGATCGCGCCCAACCTCACAGCCCACGGCGATCGGCGCCTGTTGCGCATCGCCCTCGAAAACATTCTTTCCAACGCCTGGAAATTCACGTCTAAGCGCCCCGATGCCGCCATCGAATTCGGCCGCGAAGTGATCGACGGCACGCCGGCGTTTTTCGTCAGAGACAACGGCGCCGGCTTCGATATGGCGTATGCCAACAAACTGTTCATCCCGTTTCAACGGCTGCACAGCGGCGATGAGTTTCCCGGAACCGGCATCGGGCTGTCCATTGTCAGCCGCATTATCCAGAAACACGGCGGTCGGATCTGGACCGACGCCGCCTTAGGCAAAGGCGCGACATTTTACTTCACATTGCCGGGCTAGCCGTTGCGATGCCAGATGACGTGGCCGTCGCGGTAAACATCACGGATGCGATGCAGCGGCACGTGATGGGTCTCCCCTTCATCGTCGAGAAACTCAAACGCGAAGTCGTCGTCTTTTGAAAAATGCAGCTCGGTCAAGGGCACCACGACCACCGCGTGGGATACGCGGTCAAAGTAGCCAATACTGAACCGACCGGCGCCGAACGCTCTGTCCCAGCGAATGCGACTCAAAAGATCTTGGATCGGCTCCATGCACTCCCTACTCCGCGAGACGACGGATTTGATCAAGGTTCAATTCACCCGCCGCGCCCCACCCTTTGGCACCCGACGGCACAGTGGGCCGAAAAACCTCGTACAATGCGTAGGCCCGCTCGGCGAGTTCGTTCGGTTTGAACGCGGCGGCCAATTCCGTCATGGCGCTCCAGGCGTCTCCCAACCCAGCCCCGAACTTGCTCTGTAAATAGCGCTCGACAGACGCGGGGTCGATCGGCCGATCTTTCGACAACGCCCGCACGCCGTCGGTAGTGTGAACGGCCGGCACCGCACGGTGCAGCAGCGACACGGTGATGGTTTCCTTCGGCCGCAGCTTTTTGCGCTTGTCCTTGACCTCGGCAGGCGTCGGCGTGAAAAGACCGAGTGATACCCCCTTCGAATAGGCATTCAAGCCCGCTACCGAGCGACCAAGGGTCAATGCCTCGCCATGTTCAAAGCCCAGGCGTTCGGCCACGACCGCCGCCCACAAAGTAAGAACAGGGGCGCGGTTGATCTTGATCGTGTGTCGAGTCGGCGATTTCCGCGTCATGGAGGCGAGCCCAAAAATCGGTTCCGGACGTTGATCCATATTAGCCCGCGGCCGCGCCGCTTGCGATCCCTCCCCAAGCCAAGGCCACAGCGTCACGCCCGGGTGCGGCCTCACGCCCGCGGCTGTGCCCCGATACGAGTCCGCAACGAAGGTCGCGGCGCAGCGAGATCATAAATCATTGATTTTACATAACGTACCGTCAACACCCGGGATTTGTCGCCGGGCCTTTCTCGGCAAAGTGTGAACCCCGTCACACTCCCGGGGCGGGGGCCGGCCGATACATTGTGTACGGTAGACGGCGGCGGATCTTCCTTCCTTCCCCCCCAGCCCCTAATTCGTCGGCGACTACCGGATACTTCAACCCGAACTGCTTCCCCCCTTCCGCAGTTCGGGTTTTTTTTTGCCCTCGACTTTCCTGCACGCGATCGCCCCGGCATACATGCATCGCTCCCGCGAGCCGACATTGGTGATATACAGAGCGTTCTGATTAGAATGGACGAACTAGCCAGGGGTTGATCATGAGCTTGGAAACCGCCGTTCTGGGTGAAACCATCACCAGAATCGATCTGTCCACGTCCGAGGAGCACCGCCTCGCCGCACGGCGTATGGCGGAGCAAGCGCAACGCAGTCTGCTGATCCACACGCGCAATTTGGATCCGGCGATCTATGACGCGCAAGACTTTATCGACGCGGTGGGCAAATTGGCCCGCTCCAGCCGCCGGGCCGAGGTGCGCATTCTGGTGCAGGATTCCGGTCCGGTTGTGCAAAGAGGACATCGCTTGATCCAACTCGCCTACCAACTGACCTCCTTCATCAAGATTCGCCGCCCGGACGAGATGTTCAAGGACTTCAACCAAGCGTTCCTGCTCGCCGATGATCGGGGTTACATTCATCGCCCCCACGGCGATCGCTTCGAGGGCACGGCCTGTTTCAACGATCCGGCGCGGGTCGCGGAGTTGAGGCAATATTTCGATCGCGTGTGGGAACACAGTCAGCCGGACCCGAACATTCGGCGCTTGGATATATGATCAGATTTATTGTCGTTGCGCTCGCATTTGTGTGGCCGATATGCGCCGTCGCCGACGCGACACGCATCGAACAGATTCAGCTCCAAAATCGCAGCGCGCAAGAGATGATTCCGTTGGTGCGGCCCTTGGTGGGCAAGGACGGCGGGGTCAGCGGCCAGGGCTACGTGCTGATTCTGCGGGCGACGGACGCCCAAATCGAGGACATCAAAAACGTCGTGCGGCAACTGGATCAACCGGCGCGGCGCTTCATCATTTCGGTCGAGCAAGTCAACGACGACAATCGCGCGCGGGACGAGCTGGGCGCCGACGGCCGAGTCGTAATCAACAATGGCGGCGCAAGCGGAACGGTAACGATCCGCGGCGCGAAAACCGGCGAGCGCGACGGCGGCTCGGTACGTCAGCAAGTGATGGTAAGCGAAGGTTCATCGGGATACATCCAGTTCGGCCAGCGTATTCCCGAAGGCACGCGACTGCGCTTCGCACCGGGGGCCGGCGTGATATTCGAGGAATCCAGCGGTTGGATCGATCTGGCCACGGGGTTTCATGTCACGCCGCAGCTGCTGCCCGATGACACGGTACAGTTGACCATTCGCGTTCGAGGCGAATCGCCGGATCCCGCCGCACCGCACAGCATTCGCACCCAGAACATGGAAACCTCGCTGCGCATCCCCTTGAACCAATGGGTGACCCTGGGCGCGTCGGAGGAAGCGTTTCAATCCAGCGGCAGCGGCATCGTTCACCGTACCCAATCGCGGGGCAATGAGTCTCTGGTGCTGCGCATTCACGCCGCGGTGCAATGACAGGCGGGCAATCGCGGAATGATCCGCTCCCACATCTCGAGCGACACGCGTGTGGGAGCGGATTATTCCGCGATTGACTCGGCGAAGATTCGCGGTAGGAAACCGCTCCCACATCGTACGCTGTTCCACTGTGGGAGCGGATTATTCCGCGATTCTTGGCCTTATCGCCCGCGCAAGAATAACTTGTCCAATTGCTCCATGCTGAGCTGAACCCAGGTCGGCCGGCCGTGATTGCACTGGCCGCTGCGTTCCGTGCGCTCCATGTCGCGCAGCAACTCATTCATCTCGCCCAGCGTCAGTTGACGGTTGGCGCGCACCGAGCAATGACAGGCCATGTTGGCCAAGACATCGTTGATGCTTTCCCGCAATCGATCGCTGCCGCCGTACATGCGCAGATCGGCCAGCACGTCCCGCAGCAGCGCGGCGGCGTCGGCGTCCTGCAGCAGCGCCGGCACTTGCCGCACGACCAATGTGTCGGGCCCAAGCGGCGAACACTCGAAACCCAGGGCATTGAGCATGGCGTCATGCTCTTCGGCGAGTTGAGCTTCGCTCTCCGATACGCGAACGCTGACCGGCAGCAGCAACATCTGAGCGGCGATCCCCTCGCCCAGCCAGGACGCCTTCATGCGTTCGTAGGTGATCCGCTCATGGGCGGCGTGCATATCCACCAGCACCAGGCCGCTGGCGTTCTGCGCCAAAATGTAAACGCCGTGCAGCTGCCCCAGTGCAAAACCGAGCAGCGGCGATTCCGCCGCGCCCGACGGCGTTGCAGCAGGCGGTGCGACCGTGCCGGATAACTCCGGCGTTTCGGCGCGCGGTCGCGTCTCGAAGATCTCCGGGCGCGGCGTCACATACGCCGAACGCGACTCTCCCGTGGTCCAGCCAAGATTGAACGCGGTTTGCTCGACCGGCCCGACCACCCCTTGAGGCGCACGCTCCTCCCGAGGCATGGTCGACGACGCACCCGCGCCGATGACGGGCGCGAAACCCTGCCGCTGATCCGCGAGTGCTTTGTACAAACTGCGAAACAAGAAATCGTGCACCATGCGCGATTCGCGAAAGCGCACTTCATGTTTGGTCGGGTGAACGTTGACGTCCACGTCCTGCGGTGCCATTTCAAGAAACAGCACGAAGGCAGGCTGACGGCCCTGGTACATCACATCCTGATAGCCGCGGCGCACGGCGGCGCTGATGAGCTTATCGCGCACCATGCGGCCATTTACGTAGAAATACTGCAAATCCCCTTGCGAACGCGCCACCGCGGGCAAACCTACCCAGCCCCACAGCCGCATGCCCGATGCCTCCCAATCAACATAGAGGGCGTTGCTGACAAAGTGCTCGCCGCAGATTTTTTCCAGCCGCTTTTCCCACAGCTCCGGTGCGCCGGCCGCCGGCCAATGCTGCGTCACTTTGCCGTTGTGACGCAAGGTCAGCTCCATACTGAGGCGGCTTAGCGCAACTCGGCGCAGCAGTTCTTCGACGTGACTGTATTCGGTTTTTTCCGTGCGCATGAATTTGCGCCGCGCGGGCGTGTTGAAAAACAAATCCCGCACCTCAACCGTGGTGCCCACAGGGTGCGGACACGGCTCCGGCGCTGCGCTGGGCTCGTCGCCCTCGCAGCGCAAGGTCCAACCGGTGTCCGAATCGGCTTGGCGCGAACTCAAGGTCGTGCGTGACACCGAGCCGATGCTGGGCAAGGCCTCACCGCGAAAACCCAACGTGGCCACGGCGACCAAGTCATCGAATTCGCGAATCTTGCTCGTGGCGTGGCGGCTCAGCGCCAGCACCAAATCGTCGCGGTGAATCCCGCCGCCGTCGTCGCGCACCCGGATGAGCTTGGCGCCGCCCTCCTCCAAATCGATTTGGATGCGCTGGGCGCCCGCGTCGAGGCTGTTCTCCACCAATTCCTTGACCACGGACGCCGGCCGTTCGACGACCTCGCCGGCGGCGATTTGATTGGCTAATTGGGGAGAGAGAGTCTGAATGCGCATGCGGCAGTCCTTGGCTCAACGGCTGGCCGTTAGTCTAGCATGCGCACCAACGCGAATCATTTCGCGAAGTGCAACCGCATCATGGAAAATCGCCCAAATAGAGAAAGAATCGCGGTAGAAAACCGCTCCCACAATCCGTCGCCCGGCCTGCGCAACATCGGTGGAAAACAGCCCCCTAGCCTTCGCCGGGAATCCTCAGCACTTGACCCGGGAAGATACTGTCGCCGTTGATGTTGTTCACCAGCCGCAGTTGGTCGATGCTGACCTGGTAACGTTTGGCGATTTCGCTGAGCGTCTCGCCGCGGCCGATGATATGGCGACGCGACGCCGCCACGAGTGTGCCGGCAGGCGGGAAGCGCTCGAAGTAGGTTTTTATGCCATCGAACACGGCCCGCGCAATGGCGTCTTGATGCTTGGGATTGCGCAGTTTGGCCTCTTCCCCCGGGTTGGAGATGAACGCCGTTTCAACCAAAATGGACGGCACGTCGGGCGATTTGAGCACCGCGAACCCGGCCTGCTGTACCGAGGATGAATGCACGTGACCAACCCGCTTCAAGCCGTAAAGCACATAGTTCGCTACACGTGCGCTGGCGTCGCTGCTGGCGGTTTGGGCCAGATCGAGTAACACCGAGGCCAGCATGCCGTCCTTGTCGTCCAACGTAACGCCGCCCACCAAGTCGGACGCGTTCTCGCGATCGGCCAGCCAGCGCGCGGCTTCCGAAGTTGCCCCGCGTGCGGACAACGTAAACACCGACGACCCTTGCGCCCGCGGATCGCGAAACGCATCGGCGTGAATCGACACGAACAGATCCGCCTGCGCTTGACGGGCCTTGTTCATGCGTTTGCGCAATCCGATGTAGTAGTCGCCGTCGCGGATCAAAACAGCCCGCATGCCGCGCTGATTGTTGATGTACTCCGCCAGCCGCCGCGCAATCTGCAGCACCACGTGCTTTTCCAATGTGCCGCGTTTGCCGCGGGCGCCGGAGTCTTCGCCACCGTGCCCCGCGTCCACCGCGATAACGATATCGCGTTTGTCCGTTGGCGCTTGCTTGACGATGCGTGGCGGAGTCGGCGCGGGGCGGGCGCTGCCGCTCAGATCCACCACGACGCGGTAGCCGTACTCGCGGTTCGGTTTGAGCAACATGGTTGTCGGTGACACTTTGCCCCCGACGTCCAACACAATGCGCAGGTCCTTGGCGCCGCGCAGGCCGGCGCGGATGGCTTTGATTGCGCTGCCGCCGACGTTAACGTGATTCAGTTCCGTAGCAAGCCGAGTGTCTTTGAGATCGATTACTACGCGATCCGGGTTCTGCAGCGTGAACACGTTGTGACTCAGCTCGCGGCTGACATCGAACACCAGCCGCGTCCCTTCTGGACCTTGCCACAAGCGCGCGCCCAATACACGCCCTTGCTCGGCCAGCACCGGCACACTGAACACCGCGGCAAGCAAAACAATGATCGGAAGCGTCCGTCTCACAATCGCGCATTCCCTTGATTGACGATGGCGCGCCGGGAGCATCAAGCGACTCCGCGGTGGAATTCCCCAAAAGCACGCCGGCTGATTAGAGTGTTAACTATAGAAAACAATCGCCTATAAGACAATATTAAATTGTGAAATCACGCCGCAGCACGAATTCGTCTCTGCCGCTAGGGAATCAACCGGAGCGCGGCTCGCTCGCTGATCGGATCGCGCCCAGCAATTCGCCGCCCTTCGCTGTCATTGCCGTCGCCCTGAGCAGGCGTCGGTCGCCGCGATGGGACAGTTCGATGATCAGATCCGCGGGCGGCAGCGCGCCGCGGCCGTGATCAGGCCACTCGATCAGCAGCACGTCGTCCGCGCCGCGCTGATCTTCGATGCCCAGATACATCACTTCCTCGGGATCGGATAAGCGATATAAGTCGAGGTGAAATACGGTGACGCACGGCAGCGCGTAGATTTCGACAATGGAAAATGTCGGGCTCTTGACCGCGCCGCTGATGCCCAGCGCCCGCAACAAGCCGCGACTAAGCGTGGTCTTGCCGGCACCCAGGTCGCCCTCGAGGTAAATCACCGCGCCGTAACAGTACGGCGCCAGCGCCGCACCGCAGCTTTCCGTGGCCTGCGCGTCGGGGAGGATGCGCTCTAGGGCGTCCGGCTGCGCCATCTCGGAATCGATTCGTTATCAAATGCCATCGCTTGATTTCATTGCGGATTACTCACGCGCCGGAGATGAGGCAACAAATCGCTCGCCAGCATGCCCCGCTCGCCGTCCATGGCCGCGCGGTCCCCCGCCTCGCCGTGCAAGCAAACACCGATGCGCGCCGCCGCTTCGAGCGTAAAGCCCTGCGCGATCAAACCGCCGATTACGCCGCTCAAAACATCGCCCATACCGCCGCTGGCCATGCCTGGGTTGCCTTCGACACAGACGCTGACGGGCGCCGTGGGGCTGTCGCACACGAGACTGCCGGCGCCTTTGAGCACGATCACGCCGCCGCGTCGCTCGGCCAGGGTACGCGCCGCGTCGAAGCGATCGTTGTTGATCTCGGCCGCTGAACAGCCCAACACGCGCGCGGCCTCGCCGGGATGGGGCGTCAATACCCAGTTCTCCCGTTTACGGGACTCTTGTGCCAGCAAATTCAAGCCGTCCGCGTCGACCACTAACGGCAAATCGGAATCCAGCACCGCGCCCAAGCACTCGTTCCCCCAGCGCGCCTGTCCCAAGCCGGGACCGATGACCACGCAATTGGCTCGCGGCAATAAGTCCCGCACCGCGCGCCCATCGGACACGGCGTGAACCATCAGTTCGGGGCGGTCGATATTCATGAACGCGGTGTGTTGCGGATGAGTCGCCACGCTGACCAATCCGGCGCCGACCCGCGCCGCCGCGTCCGCCGCCATACGCGCCGCGCCGGACATGCCCGGCGCGCCACCCACCACCAGCACGTGACCGAACCGGCCTTTGTGGGCGGCGCGCGGCCGCGGGCCCAAGAAAACCTTCACTCCCTCATAGTCGATGCGCCTGGCGCTGGCCACAATGCCGCTGAAAACATCGCGAGGCACGCCAAGGTCGCTAAAATAAATGGCGCCGCCGTGGCTGGGACCCTCGTGGGTAAACAGGCCGCGTTTCAGTCCGATGAAGCTGACGGTCGCTTCGGCTCGCACGGCACAACCCCAAACCGCGCCAGTGTCGGCGTGCAAGCCTGACGGAATATCCAACGCGAGAACGGGCCGGCCGGCGCCGTTGAGCGCATTGACCGCCGCGGCGAAGTGACCGCTTAAGGGACGGTCCAATCCCGTACCGAACAAGGCGTCGACCACCACATCGACATCGTGCAAGGCGCCGGCATCGAACGATTGCTCAACAATCCCGGCGATGCGGGCATCATCCCGCGCGGTCGCAGCGTCGCCCTTCAATGCCGCGGGGTCGCCCACCGCGAACACCAGAACATCGAACCCCGCTTGCCGCGCCAGCCGCGCCACCACGTAGCCGTCGCCGGCGTTGTTGCCCACACCGCAACAGACGGCGACGCGCTTGGCGCTCGGCCAGCGCTCGCGCAACACGGCAAACGCCGCCTCGCCGGCGCGGGTCATCAGCTTGTAGCCGGCAATGCCCTGTTCCTCGATGGCGCGCCGATCGAACTCGCGCACCTCCGCGGCGCCGAAGAGCGCTGTCGGCAATGTTGATCCGGAGACAACCTTTATATTCATTTCACTGCCAATTGCATTGATCGGGCTTCCACGTTGGAACCGTCGGCCGCGGTATAATAACCCGCCACCGCCGCCGTTGTAAGCGACCATGCTATCCGAGACACAGCTCCACCACCTGCGCGACGAAATCAAAACCTGGGGCCAGCAACTGGGCTTTCAGCAAGTGGGCATTGCGACAACGGAACTCGCCGAAGCGGAAGCGCACCTGCTGAACTGGCTCGCCAAGAGCCGCCATGGCGAAATGAGTTACATGGAACGCCACGGCACCAAACGCAGCCGGCCGGCGGAACTTGTGGCGGGGACGGCGCGGGTTATATCAGTGCGCATGGATTATTTGCCGCCGGATGCGCGTGAACCGTGGTCGGTCTTGAACGATCCCGCATTAGGCTATGTCTCGCGTTACGCCCTTGGACGGGACTATCACAAAGTCATGCGCCACCGCTTGCAGCGTTTGGCGGATCGCATCGCGGAACACGTCCAGCCGTTCAACTATCGCGCCTTCGTCGATAGCGCGCCGGTATTGGAAAAGGCGCTGGCGGAACAGGCCGGACTAGGCTGGATCGGCAAACATACCAATCTCCTCCATCGCGAGGCCGGGTCGTGGTTTTTTCTCGGGGAAATCTATACCGACCTGCCGTTGCCGGCGGACGTGCCCACCGGCGCGCACTGCGGCACCTGCGCGGCGTGCATCGACGTTTGCCCCACTCAAGCCATCGTTGCCCCGTTCGTGTTGGACGCGCGGCGCTGCATTTCTTATCTCACCATCGAATTGCGCGGCTCCATTCCAATCGAATTGCGCCCGCTCATCGGCAATCGCATCTATGGCTGCGACGACTGCCAGCTGGTGTGTCCGTGGAACCGTTTTGCCCGAACCAGCGCGGAGAAGGACTTTCAGACGCGCGACGAATTGGACGCGCCGCAACTCATCGATGTGTTCGCCTGGAGCGAGGACGAATTCCTACGCCGCACGGAAGGCTCGGCCATACGCCGCATCGGCTTCGCCTGCTGGTCGCGCAATATCGCCGTGGCGCTGGGCAATGCGCCGACATCCGAAGCCGTGATCGACGCATTGCAAACGCGCCTGGATGACCCTTCGGAATTGGTGCGCGAACATGTGCAGTGGGCGCTAACACAGCATGGACATTGAGCTTGCGGAATCCGGTCTCACCGTGGGAGCGGATCGTTCCGCGATCGAATCGGGCGGTGTCGCCAAGTCGGGCGAAGAATCGCGGTAAGAAACCGCTCCCACAAGAGACACGATTTTCGTTGTGGGAGCGGATCATTCCGCGATTGACTCAACGAAGACGCGCGGTAGTCGCTACGGGCATCCTGCCCTCCCGCGACATTCGCACATCCATGTGCATCAGCAACCACTCCCACAGAATTTCCATCCGTCGCGCTACGCGCCCGGCAGTTTAATGAAGTGCTCCCGGTAGTACTGCAATTCCCGGATGGAATCGCGGATATCCGCCAACGCCAGATGGGCGCTCTCTTTGTTGAACCCCTCGGCGATTTTCGGCGCCCAGCGATTGCACAGCTCCTTCACCGTGCTTACATCCAGATTGCGGTAATGGAAAAAGGCCTCCAATTTGGGCATCAGCCGGGCCATGAAGCGCCGATCCTGGCAGATGCTGTTGCCGCACATCGGAGATTTACCGGCCGGCACATGCTCGCGCAAAAAGGCCAGTGTCGCTTGCTCCGCCTGCTCGATGGTCACAGCGCTCTCTTTGACCCGCGCCGTCAATCCGGAGCCGCCATGTTGCCGCGTGTTCCACTCATCCATGCGCGCCATGATGTCATCGGGCTGATGGATCGCAATGACCGGCCCCTCAGCGACTATTTCCAGGTTAGAAGTCGTGACTATGGTTGCGATCTCTATGATCACATCACGGGACGGATCCAATCCGGTCATTTCTAAATCGATCCATATCAAGCGGGTGGCGTCTTGCGGCATGCTGGATCCTTTCGTTGATTGATCCTCGATTTTAATGGGCAATCATCGCGGAATAAACAATTATTTCGGTTGTCTATTTGAATTAGCCTGCTGCTAAAATGGCGGTCGATTTCATCAAGGAGGAACACAATGCGACGATCTTTCCGTGCCCTGGGCACCCTGGCCATCGGCCTCGCCATCGCCACCACCGCCCATGCGCGAGGCGACGCGGAACGCGGCAAAAAACTTTACATGGACAACTGCCTGCAATGCCATGACACCGGCATTCATACCCGCCCGGACATCATCATCTTTTCCAAGAAAGCGCTGCGCAAACGCGTCGAGTTTTGCGATGCCAATGCGGGCAGCAATTTTTCCGCGCAGGATCTCACCGACGTCACCGAGTGGCTTAACTCGGAGTTCTACAAGTACGACGATTGATGCACGCATTCGACACGACCACGCCGCGCGCTGTATTGCGCATCGCTCGGCGTCACATTCCCATGCATGAGTAATCCGCTTCTCGAGGGCCTAGTCGTCTGCAGCCGGGGCGGCAACGTTGACGTCGAGGGATCCGACGGACGGATCGCCAAGTGCAGCGTACGCAAGAAGATCGCGCCCGTGGTGTGCGGCGATCGGGTGCAATGGATTGCACAAGCCGACAACCAAGGGCGGATCGAGGATGTCCTTCCGCGGCGCACGGAACTCACCCGCATCGACAAGCGGGGCCAGCGCCAACTGTTTGCGGCGAATGTGGATCAATTGATTATCGTCGCCGCGTCCACCGCGATGTCGTTCGACGAAGCGGATCCGGAACCCGCGTTTTGCTACCCCATTGACCGCTACGTGGTGGCGGCGGTTTTTCACGGCATGACTCCGCTGATCGTGCTCAACAAAATCGACAAGCTCGACGACCGACAGCGCGCCCACGCCCTGCAGATATTGGAAAAATACCGTCGCCTTGATTATTCGGTGCTGGCCACCAGCACGAAAACCGGCGCCGGCCTCGATCTTGTGCGCCAACACGTCCACGGCCGCACCAGCATTTTCGTCGGCGAATCCGGCGTCGGCAAATCGTCCTTGATCAACACGCTGGTGCCCGACGAGGTGCGCACCGGCGCCGTCTCCGAGCAGACCGGTTTGGGGCGCCATACCACCACGGCGACGACGTTGTACCACCTCGGCGGTGGCGCCGACTTGATCGACTCCCCCGGAGTGCGGGAATACGATCTAGGGGTCCTGCCCATCGCTGACCTGGCGGACGCATTCGTCGAGATCCGGGCGTTGAACGGAGAGTGTCGTTTCAATGACTGCCGCCACTTCAATGAGCCGCAATGCGCCGTACGCGCGGCGGTCGATGCGGGATCAATCGATAAAGTGCGCTATGGCAGCTACGTGCGGTTGGCGCACGAGATGGTTACATCCGGCTGATAAGATCCGGCGATTGGAAAATGATGAAACCCGTGTGGGCGGAGAGAGTTTCGCGGAATGATCTGCTCCCACAAAAAAGCAAGCGGAGCCGCTTAGTCCGGCGGTGAATCCGGCACCCGCAGCAGCATCTTCAAGTCACGCGCATTGCCCAACACATCGGCCAGCGTGTAACGATCCAACACGTCGAGAAATTGTTTCTGCGCTTCGTACAACGCACCCTTGAGTGCGCACACCGGCGCGATGGGGCAGGTGTTGGTCCTCATGTCGAAACACTCGACCAACTTGAAATTCGGCTCGGTCTTACGCACCACTTCGCCGATATTGATTTTCTCCGGCGGCATCGCCAGTGCCAAACCGCCGGCGCGGCCGCGCAGATTGTCCAAGTACCCCAGCAGACCTAACTGGTGCACGACTTTGACTAGGTGATTGCGAGAAATGCCGTAGCTGCGGGATATCTCGGTGATGGTGCCCCGCTCGCCGGATTTAAGCCCCAGGTAGAGCAACACGCGCAAAGCGTAGTCCGTGTAAAGGGTCAACTGCATTCGGTTTCACTCACCCTTGATATATTGGGGATCGTACAACAAGAAGCCGGTGAAAATCACCAGCGCCCGCACGATAAGTATTCCCTTGGCCTGACTGTGATGGGCCTGCCTCGCTTCCACCGCGCCCCTGTCCCGCTTCAGAACCAACGCGGAACGGACCTGGACAACATAGAGGAAATACAGCACGACCACCACCATCAAGTGCATCCAAACGCCAAAGGAAAGAATTTCCTCGTGTTCGATGAGCCGGCCGTAGAAATCGCGATTGAGCACCAGATAGACCGGAAAACAGATGTCGTAAACGATGATCGCGACCATGACCGGCATATGAAATCCGCGCACGGCGTGCAGGCGAAACGCCACCAACATCAGCACGTAGGTGGCAAGCGTAACGAGGATGCTGATAACGCCTTCGGTCACGGCGCTCATTGCTCCCCGTCGGCCGCGACGCGCAACACCTTGCCCGCGCCATAGGCCAGCACGTAGAGATTCAGTTGCTCGTCTTCCCCGAAGCTAGACAGGCTGTCGTCGAGCTCGGCCAGTTTGCGCACCTCTTTCACCGCCCCATCCCGATAGATCAGTCCCCAGACCGTGCCGCTCACGTAGTCGCCGAACAGATAGGCGCCGCACAACTGGGACAATTGGGCGCCGCGATAGACATAGCCGCCGGTGACTGCTTTGCCTTGGTCGCGCCCATAGACCCAAACGGGAAGATCCAACCCGGCTTTGTCGCAATGGCGGTCGACCCCGGGCGTGCAGATCTCCCCTTCCATAATGTTCCAGCCGTAGTTGCCGCCTTTGCGCACGATATCGATTTCTTCCTGTGCGTTCTGACCTACGTCGGCCAGCCATAACTGCCCCGTGCCCTTGTCGAAGCTGAAGCGCCATGGATTGCGCAAACCGTATGCCCACGCTTCTGCACGGGCGCCCGAACGCCCCACGAATGGATTGTCTTGCGGAATGCCGTAGGCGCGGCCGGACGGCGGATTCAGCACATCGATGCGCAAAAGTGAACCCAGCAGCGTACCAAGATCCTGGCCGTTGCGTTTCGGATCGTTGGCCCAGCCGCCATCGCCCATGCCGATATACAGCATAGCGTCCGGGCCGAACTGGATTTGCCCCCCGTTGTGATTGCCGTAGGGCTGATCCACCCGCAGCAAGACGACTTCACTGCGCTGCTCGGCTTGCAGAGCAGAAACGGCTCGATACCGCGCGATGCGCGTGTGCAGCCCGCCCGCGTCCGCGGTGTAATTGACAAAAAATAATTTTGACTCGGCAAAGTCCGGCGCGAAGGCGACACTCAGCAAGCCTTTCTCGCCGCCACTTTTCACCCGGTCGCGAATATCGAGAAACGGTTCGCGCAGCAAGCGGCCGTTGTCGATAATGCGTATGACGCCGGGCTGCTCCACCACATAGAGCCGGCCGCTGCCGTCACTCGCATGAGTGAGATAGACGGGCATATCGAGACCATCGACCACATGATGTAAGGTCACGGCGGGAGGAAGGCGGTCGACGTCTTGCGCACAGGGCGCCGTTGCCGCGGCATGGCCTGTCAATACAATTGAGACTAACCCAGCGGCCCAAACAAGACGGTGACGTATCATGGCGAGCATTCCCTGGTTTTGCCAACCTCTCGTAAGCGAACAGCGGCGAATGCGATCTCGGGCGCTAGTCTGGCGCATTCTCACCCTTCGGCGCGGCTTCCCATCGCGGAATGATCCGCTCCCACAGGAAGCGGCATTCCCCGTGGGAGCGGTTTCCTACCGCGATTCTTCGTCCGACGATACGCCGGTGCCGATTCCATCGCGGCAGTATCCGCTGCCGCGGTCGTCCGCAAGTCGGCTCTTAAAGTACGACTTATAGCTCTCTGCGGCCGCTCAAGGCATGGGCCAGCGTGCTGCCGTCGAGAAACTCCAATTCGCCGCCCAGCGGCACGCCTTGGGCGATGCGACTGCTGCGCACGCCGTAGCGGCGGGCCATTTCGGCGACAAAATGGGCCGTGGCCTCGCCCTCGACGGTGGAATTGGTGGCGAGAATCACTTCCCGCACCTCACCCTCACCCAAGCGGTTCTGCAGCACATCCAGTCCCAGATCTTCCGGCCCGATGCCATCCAACGGCGAGAGATGACCGCCCAAGACGAAATACATGCCGCTATAGGCCGCGGCATGCTCGATGGCTTGCACGTCGCCCGGCGTTTCCACCACGCACAACTGATTCATGTTGCGCTGCGGGCTCGCGCACAACCCGCACACCGGCGTCTCGGAAAACGTTCGACAGCGCTCGCAGCGTCCGATGTGATCCGCCGCCTGGCGCAGCATATCCGCCAGATGGCGCGCGCCATCACGATCCCGTTCCAGCAAATGAAACGCCATGCGTTGCGCGCTCTTGGGCCCCACGCCCGGCAAACAGCGTAGCGCTTCGATCAGCTTGCGCAACAACGGACTGGTTACGACGACGTTCATCGGACCTAAAACGGCAACTTGAATCCCGGGGGCAGCGGCATGCCGGCCGTGACGCTGGACATGTGCTCTTGCGTGGCCTTCTCGACCTTGAGCACCGCATCGTTAACCGCGGCGGCGAGAAGATCTTCCAGCATTTCTTTGTCTTCTTTCATAACGCTGTCATCGATGGCGACGCGGCGTACGTCATGGCGCCCGGTCATCACCACCGACACCAACCCGCCCGCGGCCTGCCCCATCACCTCGATATTGGCGATCTCGGCCTGCGCTTTCTGCATTTTCTCCTGCATTTTTTGCGCTTGCTGCATGATTTGGCCCAAGGGATTTTTCATGGATGATTCCTCGTGATCGTAATATAGAAAATCAAATTGCTCAGCCGTCTATAGGCCGCACTGAATCGGGTACGATGCGGCCGTTGAAGGTATCTAACATCGCGCGTACCGTGCCGTCGCTTTCGATTTCTTGTTGCGCGGCGGCTTGGCGTTGCTGGGCGGCCCGGGTTTGCTGCTCCGCCGGCGTTTCCGCCGCCGGCTCGCCCACTCGAATGGACAACGGAACGGGCGTCCCGAAGTAGTCGCTCAGCGCCTCCTTCAGCCGCTGTTCGAGCTTCTGACTATGAAACGAGGCGTGGGCAGTGGCCAACGTTAA
Source organism: Pseudomonadota bacterium (assembly GCA_021821045.1). Classification (GTDB taxonomy): domain Bacteria; phylum Pseudomonadota; class Gammaproteobacteria; order JAADHS01; family JAADHS01; genus JAKACW01. Next base: position 34,235 of record JAKACW010000027.1, on the reverse strand, counting down.
CTTGACCCCCGCGGCCGAGCATTGCTCCGCCGCGCAATTGGACGCCAATTGGCGCGCAAAGCCATCCAGCTTCAACAAGCGGACGATGGTCGGCCAATCGCTGGTGGTCGCTTTTAGCGGTACCGTGGCGGCCGGCGCTTGAGACGCAGCGGTCGGCGCGACGGTCACCGGTGGCGGCGTTTTTGGCTCCGCGATAGTGTGCTTCTCCGGCCGGAATCCGGAAGGCTTGAACTCCGCTCGCGGCGGTTCGTTCAGTTTCGAGTCCACCATTCGAGCAGACGGCGACTGACGCACCGCGGCGCCGGGTCGAAACGCGAGCATGCGCAGCAACGTCATCTCCAGCGCCGTGCGGCCGTCAGGCGAATAGGGCAAATCCCGCGCGCCCAACACGCCGATCTGATAATAGAGTTGAATGTCTTCGGCCGGGATACGCCTGGCCAGCACTTGCAGCGTCTCGTCGTCATCGCCGAAACCCTCGCCCACGGTTTGCAGAACGGCCATGTGATGCAAGGCGCTGAGCAGGGTTTCCAGGACTTGTTTGAAATCCGCCGTTCCCTGGGACAGCCGTTCCACTGCATTGAGCAACGCCGCGCCGTCCTGGGCCGCCAACGCCTCCAACACGCCGTAAACCTCGCCCCGCTCAAGGGTGCCGAGCATGGCGTTGACTTCCGCTTCCTTCACCGCGCCCGCGCCGTAAGCGATGGCCTGGTCCAATAGACTCAAGGCATCGCGCACGCTACCGTCGGCTGCCCGGGAGATAAGGCGCAGCGCGGCCGCGTCGTACGCCACCGTCTCGGCGTCCAGCACTCGCGCCAGATGGGCGGCGATGGCTTCGCTCGACAAACGTTTGAGGTTGAACTGCAGGCAACGCGACAGCACCGTCACCGGAAGTTTTTGGGGATCGGTCGTCGCCAGTAAAAATTTGACGTGGGGCGGCGGCTCCTCCAGCGTCTTCAACAGGGCGTTGAAGCTGTTGGTGGACAGCATGTGCACTTCGTCGATGAGATAAACCTTGAAACGTCCGGCGGTCGGCGCGTATTGGACGTTGTCCAGCAGATCGCGGGTGTCTTCCACCTTGGTGCGGGAGGCGGCGTCGACTTCGATCAAATCGACGAACCGCCCGCTATCGATTTCGGTGCACGCCGCGCACGTTCCGCAGGGGGTGGCGGTGATCCCGGTTTGGCAATTCAGGGCCTTGGCGAAAATGCGCGCCAAGGTGGTTTTCCCCACGCCGCGAGTTCCGGTGAATAAATAGGCGTGGTGCAATCGCTGATGAGTCAGGGCATTGACCAATGCCTTGAGAACGTGCTCCTGACCGACGACGTCTTCGAATCGCCGCGGACGCCATTTGCGTGCGAGAACTTGGTAGCTCATCCTTACCGACCTAATTTTCCGAGCTTCACCATAACATAATTGGCGTTGCGGCGGGAACGCGGCTGAGAAGGCGTATCACGGGAAATTATCGTTTAAGAACAGATTATTAATAGAGGCGACCCACGCCCGCCTAACCCCAGCACCCGTATCCGCTGCTACCGCTGCTTCCTTCCGGACCTGACGGGGTTCACAACATAACGTTGCTGGGAGACCAACGTGAGCCGCCAAACCGGTCGGCAAACGCCTGACGAAACATCACGGCGTTTGCTCCAAAACTTGGCTTGCTCAACTCTAACAAGCGGGCAATTCTAGCAATTTCCGTTTATCAAAGATACCAACGAGAGATCGGCGCGCGGGTCGCGACGGCTTACTGGGTGGCGGCCGCGTTTTCCTCCGCGGGCGGTGGCGTCCAACCGCCCCCCAGTGCCTTGAACAAACCGGCCACCGCGGTGCGGCTGTTGCGCTGGGCGTCGACGCGATTGAGCTGCGCTTCCAAGAGCTGGCGCTCCGTGTCCAACACCTCCAACCGATTGGCCACACCGCCTTCGTAGCGCTTAGTGATTTCGTTATAAGTCGTCTCCAGGGCGCCAAGACGTTGCGACTCGGCATCGAGTATCTCCCGGCTCCCGCCGTAGATAGACAACGCGTCGCGCACTTCGCGAAACGCGCTGGCCACGGCGTTCTGGTAACTCAACAAACTCAGCTGCTGGCGCGCCTCGGCGGCGTGCACGCCGTAGATATTGCGCCCGCCGGTAAATATCGGTTGGGCGATAGCGGCGGCGAACTGGTACACACCGGCCGGACCGGTAAACAATTGGGACAGCGCCGTGCTTTCGCTGCCGTAGAACCCGGTCAGCGTAATTGCCGGAAATATCTGCGCCTTGACGGCGCCAATTTGCGCGTTAGCCGCAATCAAGTTCTGTTCCGCCTGGCGCAAATCGGGGCGGCGCAAAAGCAACTCCGAGGGGATTCCGGCGGGCACTGTAATGTCGGCCGTTCCCGCGGGCGAACCGCGAGCCACGGCGCCTTCGAGGATATGCCGCGGCGAGCGCCCCAGCAAAACCGCCAAGGCCGACTCTTGCAACTCACGGGCTTGACGGATCTGCGCCAACTGTGACCGCACCACCGCCTCTTCCGCTTGCGCCTGATACAGCACATATGACGGAATCACCCCCGCCGCCAAACGCTTGCGGAACAACTCCACGGTTTCACGCCGGCTTTCCAGCGTGCGGCGAGTCACCGCTTCTCGCTCGTCCAGGGCCAACAAGGCGAAATACTGCTCGCACACTTGAGCCGCCAACGACAAGCGCAGCGCCTCCTGGGCGGCCTCTTGTTCGAAAAACCGCGCCAGCGCGGACTCACTGTCCCGGCGATAACGCCCAAACAAATCGATTTCCCAACTCACATCGAGCGTGGCGCGGTAATTGTTGGTCGTGCGGGCCACCCCGGGAGGCGGCGGAAAACTGCCCGCCAGGCTGGACTTGGACTTATCCGCCGACACGTTTCCGCTCACCACCGGCATCAAATAAGTGTCGGCGACACGGGCTTGCGCGCGCGCTTCAAGCACTCGCTGCCCGGCGCTCAACAAGTCACGATTGTGCGCCAGCGCCTCTTCAACCAACATGTCCAACTGCGGATCGCCGAACACGGTCCACCAGCGATCGCTGACCGCCGCGGTCGATTGATCGATGCCCGCCTTGGTCGGCCAAGTCTGCGGCAGATCCACCTGCGGTCGCTCATAGTCCGGCCCCACGGCGCAACCGGCGAGCAGCGCGAACACGGAAGCGGCCATGATGTTACGCATCGTGAACACCGCTCGCTTGCTGTTGGCGCGCCTTGTCATGGGCCAGTCTTGCTTCGGCGTAGAGATCTTCGACGCTGCGCGACTCGCTCAGCTTGCGATCCATGATCAACCGGAAAAACAACGGCACGAAGAAAATGGCGAGGAACGTCGCCGCCAGCATGCCGCCCATAACGCCCGTGCCCACCGCCAAGCGGGCGCCGGCGCCGGCGCCGGTGGAAAACGCCAACGGCGCGACGCCGAGAATAAACGCCAACGAGGTCATCAGGATCGGGCGAAAACGCAGTCGCGCCGCTTCCACCGCCGCCGCCGCCGCGGTCATCCCTTCCTGATGTTTGTAGATGGCGTACTCCACGATCAGGATGGCGTTCTTCGCCGCCAAACCGAGCAGCGTCACCAAACCGATCTGGAAGTACACATCGTTGGTCATGTCGCGCAGCCAGACAGCCGCCAGGGCGCCAAATGTCCCGAAAGGCAAGGCCAACAGGACGGCGAACGGCAAGGACCAGCGCTCGTATTGCGCGGCAAGAATCAAAAACACCATCAAGGCACCCAAGATCAGCGCGATGCTCGACGTGCCCCCGGCCCGTTTCTCTTGGAACGACGCCCCGCTCCACTCGAAACTGAAATCCGGCGGCAGCACTTGCTTGGCGATTTGCTCGACCCGCTCCAACGCCTGCCCCGAACTGATGCCCGGCGCCGTCGAGCCGAGAATCTTTACCGCCGGAAGGTTGTTGAATCGTTCCAAGGTTTCCGGCCCGGCGCTGTAACGAATCTGCGCCAGCGCCGCCAACGGCACCATCTCGCCGCGCTCGGAGCGCACGTACATGCCGGCGATGTCGCTGGGATTGGTGCGGTACTGGGGCTCGGCCGACATCAACACCTGCCATGCCCGCCCGTATTTATTGAAATCGTTGACGTAAAACGAGCCGAGAGTCGCCGACAGCGTGTTGAAAATCGAATCGATCGGAACGCCGAGCGTCTTGGCCTTTTCCCGATCCACATCGACAAACAACTGAGGCACGTTGGGCCGCCATAGACTGGACACGAACACGAACATGGGATCCTGATGCAGCGCGCCGAGGAATTGTTGACTCACTTCGGCCATGCGCTTGGCATCGCCCTCGCCGCGATTCTGGATATACATCTCGAAACCGCCCGCCGTGCCCAGTCCGAAAATGGCCGGCGGATTGAACGCCAGCACCAAGGCTTCCTTAATGCCGGACGCTTTCATGAACAGCTCGCCAACCAACTCCGGCGCCGTTACGCTGCGCTCGTCCCAATGGTGCGGCACCACGAAAATGGTCGCCGCATTGTTCTTGAACCCGCCGCCGATGAAATCGAAACCGGTAAACGCCGTCGAAAATTTGATGGCCGGGTTGCTACGGGCCAGTTCGTCCACCTGCTTTACGATTTTATCCGTTCGCTCCAGGGATGCGCCGTCGGGCAAGTAGACGGCCGCAATATAGAAGCCCTGGTCCTCATCCGGCACCAAACTTCCCGGGGTGACTTTCCAGAGCCCCGCCGCCAGCACAACCATGCCGCTAAACAGCACGATCCCGACCACGCCGCGCCGGATCAACCAGGCCACGCCGCCGGTATAGCCGCGGGTCACGCGGGCAAAAAATCGATTGAACAGCCGAAACGGCGCGGCGACGTTCTTGTGTTCGGGTTTCAGAACCAGGGCGCACAATGCCGGCGTCAGTGTCAGGGCGACAATCCCCGAGATGATCACCGCAATGGACAAAGTCACCGCGAACTGGCGATAGAGTTCGCCCGCCAAACCACCCAAAAATGCGATGGGCACGAACACAGCGCATAGCACCAGCACGATGGCCACCACCGGTCCGGTGACCTCCTGCATGGCTTGGATGGCGGCCTCCCGTGGATTGCGCCCTTCCTCGTGCATGATGCGCTCGACGTTCTCCAGCACCACGATGGCATCGTCGACGACGATCCCGATGGCCAGCACCATGCCGAATAAGGTCAGCGTGTTGATGGAGTAGTCCAACATGTGCAGGCCGGCGAACGTGCCGATCAGCGAGACAGGCACGGCCAGGGTCGGGATCAACGTGGCGCGCCAATTCTGCAGGAACACAAACACCACGATGAACACCAGCAGCATGGCCTCCGCCAGCGTTTTCAGCACCTCGCGAATCGAGACTTCGACGAACTGCGTGGTGTCGTAGGGAATCTCATAGGTCAGCCCGGCGGGAAAGCGGGTGGCCAATTCGGCAACGGTGCGTTTGACCTCCCCCGCCACGCTCAGCGCATTGGCGCCGGGTTTGAGAAAGATCCCCACCAGCGTCGCCGGTTGACCGTTCTGCCGGCCGATGAAGTCATAGTCTTTGGACGCCAGTTCCACGCGGGCCACGTCTTTAAGCCGCAGCAGCGAACCGTCGGATTCGGCGCGGACAACGATCTCCGCAAACTCGCTGGCATCGGCCAAGCGGCCGCGCGTGTTCACAGTGAGCGCCAACTCTTGTCCGCCGCCGGTGGGCGGCTGACCGATGCGCCCCACGGCGAACTGAGCGTTCTGTTCGTTGATCGCGCGCACCAGATCGTCAGTGGTCACGCGCAGTTGGGCCATGCGATCGGGTTTGATCCAGATCCGCATGGCGTAGTCTTTGGCGCCGAAGATCTGCACGCTGGTGGTGCCGGGCACGCGCTTGAGCACGTCCAGCACGTTGAGGGTCACGTAGTTGCTGGTGAACAGATCGTCGTAACGGCCGTCAGGCGAGAGAAACGCCAACACTTGCAAAAACGCCGACGAACCTTTCTCGACGCTGATGCCCTGGCGGCGCACCTCCTGCGGCAAGCGCGCTTCCGCTTGTTTGACGCGATTGTTGACATCGACCACGCCTTGATCGACGTCGGCACCGATTTCGAAGGTGACGTAGATTTCGACCCGGCCGTTGGACGCCGCCGTGGAACTCATATAGAGCATGTTCTCCACGCCGTTGATCTGGGTCTCCAACGGCGCAGCAACGGTTTTTTCCAACACGTCGGCCGACGCGCCGGGATAGTTCGCCACCACCGTAACAACGGGTGGCGCGATTTCGGGGTACTGAGCGACGGGCAGAATCCGCATCGCCGCAAGACCGGCGATAACCACGAACAAGGACATCACCGCGGCGAAAATCGGTCGGTCGATAAAAAACCGGGAGAACATGGACGGCGTTCCTTAGCTTTAAGGTTGAGCCGGCGGCGCCGCGGCCGGATCGCCCGCCACAACCGGCACACCCGGGCCGAGCTTGAGCACGCCGTCGACGATCACCGCATCGCCGGCGGCAAGACCCTTGGTCACCACCCAATACTCACCGGTCCATTCGCCCACGTCGACTGGACGAATGGCCGCTTTGCCTTCGCCGTCCACGACGTAGACAAACTTGCCTTGCGGCCCTTCAAGCACGGCGCGTTGAGGAATCTTGTACGCCGCGGGTCGCACCGCGCCGCTGAGTTTGACGCGCACGAACTGGCCCGCGCGCAGAATCACATCCGGGTTCGGCAGCTCGGCCCGCGCCTCGCTGGTTCCGGTGCTGACGTTGACCCGCGCGTCGGTGAAGTTGACCACGCCCTTGTGCGGATACTCGCTGCCGTCGGCCAGCGTCACCGTCACTTCGAAGCGACCGCCGGGCGGCCACTGCAAGCGGCCCTCTTGCACTTCGCGATTGAGCTTCAGCCGTTCGTTGTCCGAGATACCGAACAACACGTGAATCGGGTCGACTTGAGTAACCGTCGTCAACAACACATCGGGGCCGGAGACCAGCGACCCCTCCGACTTGATGGCGCGACTGGTGACGCCTTTGATGGGCGACTCCACCCGCGTCCATTCGAGATTCAACTTGGCTTCCTTGACGCGGGCCTTGGCGGCCAGCACGTCGGCGGCTGCGATGGTCTGACTCGACACCGCGGTGTCGTACTCCTGCTGACTCACCACGGTCGCATCGAACAACGGCTTGAGCCGCGTCGCCTCCCGCCGCGCTTGGTCCGAACGGGCTTCCGCCGCCGCCAAATCCGCATTGGCCCGCTCCAGCGCCAGCTCGAACGGCGCCGGATCGATGGTAAACAACGACTCGCCGGCCTTGACCGGGGCGCCCTCTTCGAAATTGCGTTTGATCAATATCCCGGCAACACGGGCGCGCACTTCGATTTCCCGCGAGCCCAAGGTCTGCGCGGCGTATTCGAGGTTCAATGGAATTCGTTCCGGCTGCACGGTCACCGTCGAAACAGGCACCGGTCCGCCGAACATGCCGCCGCCGGCGCCCTCTTGCGGCGCGTTGTCGCCGCAGCCGCTCAGTGCAACACCCGCAGCAACGACGGCGACAAAAAAACGCGAGCGCAGAGCAGATCGAATTGGGCACATAGGAACCTCGGCTCCCCCTTTCTTATTTGGTCTTCTCGGTCGAACCGTACGCTGGTCGTCGTTACGCGCGCGCCGCAAAATATCGATGCGAAGTAAGGTAACGAAATCAATAGCGGATTCATGGATACGCGAGAGCGCCAAAGACTACTCTTTTTTGGCGAGAGGCACAATCGTGAAGAGTCCGACGATGGCGCAAACGCGGCGAAAATTTCCACCCCGATTCTGTGAATTGTCAAAGCCGGCTGTTTGCCTTACCTTCGGGCAGCATTGACTCCGTTCGGATAACAACAGCAATGAGGCTACCCATGAAATCAGCGATGACAACAAAAGGCACGCGCGCAACCGGTAGTTGGCTGCTCGGCGCAACGTTACTGTTCAGCGTCGGCACGACCAACGCTCAGCCCGGCATGATGATGGACATGGACGAGTACGGCATGCGCGGCTGGGGCATGATGCAGGGCCCCATGGGCATGTGCCGCGGCATGATGGACGATGACATGATGGGAATGATGGGTCCGATGGGACTGATGGGGTTCGGACCTCATATGATGGGATCGTTATGGGGCTTGGATCTATCGAAGGAGCAGCGCGACAAGATTCGCCAGATCATGCGCGAGCAACGCAGCAAGCACTTCGACATGGCCGAACAACGGATGGCGATTTGGGATGAGCTGGAGGAAGCTCATGACCAAGACAAACCCGATCCGAAGAAAACCGCGGCGATCTACGGCAAGCTGTTTGCGCTAAAACAGCAAATGATCGAGCAATCGATCGAAACCCAGAACAAGATCCGCGACCTGCTTACCGAAGAGCAACGGGAGAAGCTCTCTAGCGGCTACCCCGGGGTCTATTCGAGAGGCATGGGTCCGCACGGAATGATGAAGTAAACCTGTGCGCGCCGGCCGCGCGTTGCTCTAAGAGGAACGGCGCGCGGTCGGCGGCGGCGCGGCAAATTGCCGCGCCATGCTGTCGGTCAACTTGACGAGCGCCTCCGCGGCATCGTGGTTGCCAATGGCCGGCGATAAGACCATGCGGGTTTTTTGGTCATCCGGGTTGATGATCAGTTGACGGAAGCCGCCGAGCTTTTGTGCACCTTCGCGTCCAACCGAAACCTTCCAAACCACGGTTTGAATCTTGCTCCATGGCACGGTTTTCTCCCACTGCCGAGACAACAAGCGGCTGCGGCGCGTAATGCCATCCGTGCCGAAAATCACGCTGTAACGATGGTGTCTGATATAAAACGCAACGGCATATCCAACTCCCGCGGCGAGCGCGACCAGAACACCCGGCACCGACCAATACCAGGGCGCAAACATCAACGGCAGCGCCGTCGCCGCAAGCGCGCCGCACAACGCTCGCCAGCACGTCTTGTTGATCTTGTCGTGCAGGCGAATCAGCGGCTCGTGGTCCCACAGGGCATCGGGATAAATCACGCCACCCTTGGTGAAACGAATGCCCGAGGCCTTGAGTGCGCCGAGCATTTTCGGAACATCAACGTTCGCGGCGTAGGCGACTCCCGCTTGTGGCGCAGGCGACGCCGCCGCCTTGCGCCCCGGCGCATTCAGCGATGTGTCTTGCTGCAGCGCGAGCCCTTTAACGGTCGCCGACGTAGTTTGGACTGCGCGCACGGGTTCCAGCGCATTGCGGTAGACGGGAATATCGTACTCATGGGAAAAGCGCAAAACACCCGTCTTGTTGCGCCCTTGCACCCGCACCACCCAACGCACCTGACCTTGTTTGTAAGGCCCGCTGACCGGCGCATTCGACGGTATCAAATAGCGCAGCGCCAAGGCCGCCCCTCGTCGAGACCGCGCCGCCAAAGGTGAAAACGACTGCTTCCATAGCTCTTCCGCGACCGGTTGCGTGAAATACCGCGCTTGCACCTTCACGCTTTCGATACGTGAATAGATACACACCATCTCCGAACTCCAGCGCACGCCGTCACCCAAACCGGGAACGCCGAGAGTGCACTCGAAGCCGCGACCCAAACGGCCCGGGTTGGTGTGCAGCCGCAACTCCGGATAGTCCAATCGCACGCGATACCACACACGGTACAGCGCGTACAGGAACAGAATGATGCCCGCAGCAACCAGCGCCCAACAACTATAAAAACCAATGTGCGCCGGCGTTGTGTTGTAGAGCACCGCGACCGCGAGCGGCGTGACCAGAAGATTCCAACTTGCGGCAAGCCAAGCGGTGACATTCTTAGTCGACTTGGGAACCGCGCTTACCCGCCGCGACCAATCCAAACGCCACATCCAGGGTTGATTCGGAAAGCTCCGCTTTAGGTATTCCGCCCGCAAGGACTGGACGACGCGGGCGCCATAACGCCAGGCGACAAACACCCCGCACACCGCGACCGTCAGCGCCGATTGAACGAAAAACACGCCCGGAAATCCGTTGATGCTGTGGCCGTTGTCCATCAAGCCAAACACAGCCCCGATACCCAGCAGGAATATTGCCAGACCCAGCAGGCTCAGAATTTTGTCTTGCATCCGACATGCCCTCCGCATTTCCGGTGGTCAGTGTGTCGATGCCTGGTCGATCCCTGTTGACCCTGTCCCTTTTATTCGCATACCCGGCAAAAGACGATGAAACACTTTGTTTACAACCGTGACAGGGTTTCGGCGAAACGTGATGGAGTCGACAGGGCGAATTTCGTGACCCAGTTCACACTTTCGCGGCGATCGGGGATTTTGCCCTAAGAGAATCCAGGCATTTGCTGGGTGCGGCGCGCGAGAATCAACAGATTGCAGGGGAGCATCAATCCAACAAGCGTGCTACGGAATGGCGGAGAGGCAGTCCGCGCGCACAAAATAAAGTCTGGCAGCCGCCGCCGTGCTCAGGCGGCGTCTTCAAGCTGAAAACTGATTCTTTTGCCAAGGACTGACGCTGCGCGCGCCAATGTGGTCAAGGTTACGCTTGTATCCGTTTCGTCGAGCAGCCGATTCAATGCCACGCGGCTCGTGTGCATCTTGTTCGCCATCGCTTGCTTGGTAAGGTGCTGTGCTTTCATTTCTTCGGCCAATTGCCAGGCGATTACACGCTTCACTGCGATCGCGATCGCATCTTCCAGTAAGCCCTCATCGGACAAAAAAGCGTCGAAATCGCTTCCGAGATGTCGTTTCGCCATAATCTAGCTCCTCAACTGTTTTAATCGCCGCTTTGCGGTATCTAACTCGGTGGCTGGAGTCTTTTGGCTCTTTTTCACAAATCCGTGCAAGAGCACCATCGCATGGTCAAGCACGGTAAACAGCGTGCGTGCAATTCCGTCCGTCGTATGGCTGCGCACTTCCCAAAGGTTCGGCCCCAGTTTACGCACGACTGGCATACCCAGTGGCCACCCGAACTGCACAGTCTTGATATCTTCGCCGATGATCTTTCGATCCGAGACACCAAGCGACCTAAGCCACTCACGAACCGGTTCGCTACCTTGAGTGGTACGAAAGAAGCGCACTTGGAGTATCGGCGTCATTGCGGGAAACTGTACCATTTTTGGTACGGCCCAGGGAAGCGCCGCAAGTGCCGACGGTTTTCCCTTAAGAGTCTAAAAAATACCCGGCAATCGACTGCTTTTACGGGAGGGCTTGCGGAAACAAGTGGAACAAATCGAGGCACGCAATCCATAATGGCGGAGAGGCAGGGATTCGAACCCTGGGACCCCAATAAAGGAGTCACTTGATTTCGAGTCAAGCCCTTTCGACCGCTCAGGCACCTCTCCACGGGAGCGGTATTGTAACCAAATACCCACTGCCCGTCAGCCACGAACATGAACGCCGTGAGTCGCCTCCGGCGCGGCGCAACAACGCCTCTTCCCTTTCGGGCAGCGCCATATTCCACACCTAAAGCGCGTGCAACCCGCTCAATTTGAACGCGACGCAATTCGCCCCGACTTGAACTGCCAAGTTTTTAGCCGTTATTTCTCAGGGGCCACCCGGAAATGCGGCATGCATCGTTCACGCGCTTCAATGCATCGCGCCGACCGCGTTGGATGCAACGCCAAATTATTACGGAAAGTCGCATCATGGGATTGATAGGAATTCGTTTTTTCGCAGCGCTAGTGCTGTGGTCTGTCGCGGCGACGGCCGCGATCGCCGACGAAGGCGCCAGCGCGGATAAAACCGCCGGCAGCGAACTCGATCCCGCACTGTTCGAATTGCTGCAAGTGCTCGAAGCCGAAACGGAACTGGCGACGAAAACGAAAATGAATGTCGACTTCGTGCCCGGCATGGTCACGGTGCTTCACGGCAAGGATCTGCTCGGCCGCGGCGTGCGCAGCGTCACCGAGGCCATGGAACTCATTCCAGGGGTCGAAGTTTCGATCGCCACCGATGGCCAACGTCAATTTCTGGTGCGCGGCATCGGCAAAACATTCGCCTCCGGCAAGTTAAAAATTCTGCTGGACGGTGTTTCCCTGAACACCGCCATCGTCGGCGTTCCGAATTACGCCATCATGCCCATCGAACAGGTCGAACGCATCGAGTTCGTTCGCGGCCCCGGCGCTGCTGTTTACGGCGAGTACGCCTACGCGGGCGTGCTCAACGTCATCTCGCGCAAGGACGGCCGGGATGTGTACGCCCGCGCCAGCGACGCCGGGTGGGGCACCGCCGGCGGCGTCGTATCGCATCGCTCCGCCGACAACGAATTCGGCATCAGCCTAAATCTCGCCGGTAATTTTTCCGATGGCGGTGAAGTGCAGGCAGGAGAGGACTTTATCGAAAGTGCCAATGCCAACGGCGTTTCCCTGTCGCCCGGCCCGAGCAACGAGAAGGAGCAATTGGAAAGCGCCATACTAACCGTCGACTACAGAGGGTACCGCGCCTCCCTGCAGTATTTGAACTATGAGCACGGCGATTTCTTTGGCGTCAACAACGCCCTGCCGCCGCCGGAACAGCAACTGGTGCGCACGCGAACGACGACCGGCGTGCAGCTTGAGAAGGATTGGACGATCTCCGACGCCACCACCACCGGCGTCACCCTGGGTTGGCTGACCTTCGACTTGGCGACCTCCGGTCAAACGCTCTTTCCGCCGCGCTTTCGCGACAATCCGCTCAACCCGACCGTCGCCTATCCCAACGGCGTTATCGGCGCGCCGCATTACGAAGAGGACAAGTACTACCTCAACCTTGAAGCCACCCATAAACTGAATGCGAGGCACATGATGCTGTTGGGATTGGAGTACTCCGACACCCAACAAGGCGAGACCTATCAAGAACGCAACTTCGATCCCAACACGCTGAACACCCTGCCCGGCGAACTGTCGCAGATTCCGTTCCAACGCTTCTCCGGCGACGACAACTGGATGGGCGAGAACCAGCAACGGCGTCTGACGTCCGTGGTCATGCAGGACGAGATGACAGCCAGCGAGCGCCTGCGCCTCACGCTCGGTCTGCGCCATGACTCTTACAGCGACGTGGGCAGCCGCACCTCACCGCGCATCGCGGGTGTGTACAGCCTGGCCGAAGAGAGCATCCTGAAGCTGCAGTATTCCGAGGCCTTCCGCCCGCCCACATTTCTTGAACGAACTGCGAAAAACAACCCCGTGCTGGCCGGCAACCCCGATATCGAGCCGGAAGAAATCCAGATGATCGAAGGTGCCTACATCTTCAACAACAACATCCAGATCTTCCGCGGCACGCTGTTCTACTCCGAGCTGGACAACCTTATCGTTCAGGACACCGCCACGCGGCGTTACGAGAACAAGCAAAACACCGTCAAGTCCTACGGCTTGGAACTCGAATACGTGCGTCCCCTCGCCAAACGCTGGAAATTGGATTTCAACGCCACTGTCCTGCACGCCGAGGACAAGGAAACGAGCGATCCGTTGGAAGGCGTTGCCGACACGCTCAGCAATTTGGCCCTGTTCTATCAGCCCAGCACGCACTACTCCTTTGTGATGCAGTACCGCTATGTGGGCGACCGCAGCCGCGACGCCACGGACTCGCGCGACGACCTGGAGGGCTACCAAACGGTCGATCTCACCTTCAGCGCGTTTCGCGTGCCGAGCCAGGGCATAACCTTGCGCCTTGGCGTCAAGAATGCATTCGATGAGGACGTTTACTTTGCGGCGCCGGTAAACACGTACCCCGATGACTATCCTCGGCCCGGACGGGTCTGGTGGGGCTCCGTCGGCGTCGACTTCTGATGACCGATCGGTAAAGGCCAAGGGACATTCGATCTCATGACGCGCCTTCTGCGACCCGCGACGCTGTATCTAGCGTTGATCTTACTTGCGCTAACGGCCCCTCGCGCGGGCGACGCGGCCGATGAAGCGGAGGCCCGCCGCGTAACCGCATCCTTGGGAATCTTTCCGCGCATCGTCGCAGTCGACACCAACATCGCAAACAAGGTCGACATCAAGGGCGTGCTCCATCTTGCATTGGTCTACACGTCCGACGAAAGCTTTGCCGCCGACCAACTGGCCAAACTGACCCAAGCCGTGCCGAACATTGCCGGCCGACCGGTACATGCCCATGCATTGCCCCTGTCGGATCTGCCCCAGTGGTACAACGTCCCTCTTGGCGGGCTCTTCATCACGGAGAAGCTCTCCGACAAGCAGCTTGCCGACCTGCTTGCAGAAGCAAAGCGCAATCACTTGGTGATCTTCTCGCCCTTTGCCGGCGACGTCGAACGCGGAGCAATGGCCGGCATCTCGGTGGGCAGTCAGATCAAACCCTACTTCAACACGCGCTCGCTGCGCGAGGCGAAGGTCGAGATCAATCCGCTACTGCTACGGATGTCCAAACAGTATGAATAGGATATCCGCAAAGCTAACCACGCGCTTCACGGCCGTCATCGTATTCTTGATGATTGTCGGCATCGGCGGCATGACCTATGAGTGGTTCTTTCATATCGCGCCCGAAATCAAGCAAAGCGAACAGACCAAGGCCGACTTGCTAATCAGCCCTTACGCGCTCATCCTCCAGCGGGCGCTCGAAGAAGGCAACACCAAGGAACTGGAGAACATTCTTAACCAGCTGGTGCTGCTCGAACAACGCGGCGCGCACGGGGACGCGCCGCGCAAGATGGTCAAGTCGGTGACCGTCGAGCTGATTGACGGACGAGTCTACACGCGCGCGAACCGGGGCGATGATGTAACGGACGGATTCGTCGTCGAAACGGCGCTGTTCTCGCAAGCGACTCAAATGCTGGCAGGCGCCGTACGCTTGGTTTACAACGGCGAACCGTATCAGCGCCTCATGCACGCCGGCGGCCAGCGCGTGCTCCTAAACATCGTCGTAGTGTTCGCCGTTCTGCTCATCGTTCAGCGGATCGTAGTGGCGTGGCTGCGGCCCCTGACCACGCTTTCGCGCGCGGTTGACGAAATCGACTCGCTTACCGCGTTATCACTACCCGCCGCCCCCGCAAAGGCCAGCATTGAAATTCATCAGTTGTGGACGGCCGTGGACATGTTGCTGCATCGCCTGGAAAAGCGCGAGCGCGAGATCCTCGAGGAACACAGAGAAGTTCAAAAGGCGTTACAGGCGAAGCTCACCGCCGAATCCGCCAACCGGGCAAAGAGCACGTTCCTGGCCAATATGAGTCATGAATTGCGCACCCCGCTCAATGCCATCATCGGCTACAGCGAAATGCTTGCGGAGGACGCGGCCGACAACGGGATGAACGAGCAGGCCGCGGATTTGAACAAAATTCGCGCCGCCGGCAAGCACCTGCTCTGCCTCATCAATGACGTGCTTGACCTGTCCAAGATTGAGGCCGGCAAGATGAAATTCGACCTCGACCGCTTCTCCATTGCCATGTTGGTCCAAGAGGCCGCGACGACTATCGACCCGATGGTGCGCAAGAATGCCAACCGACTGGAAGTTCAGTGCTCACGCAGCATCGGTGAGATGTATTCCGATCCGTTGAAAATCAAGCAAGTGCTCATCAACCTGCTGAGCAACGCCGCCAAATTCACCGCCAACGGCGCGATTTTCGTGCGGGTGAGCAGTCAGAGCAGTCAATCACGGGAATACATACGCTTCGAGGTTACCGACACCGGCATCGGCATCGCCAAGACTGACCTCGACAAACTATTCGAAGCCTTCGTTCAGGCTGACTCCTCGTCCACCCGTAAATTCGAAGGCACGGGACTGGGATTGGCGCTTTGCCGTCGCCTGTGCCGGCTGTTGGGCGGCGAAATCAATGCGGTAAGCGAACCGGGCCGGGGATCGACATTCGCCTTCTGGCTGCCCCGCGAAGTTAATGCAGAAGAATCGCAAGTTCGCGCACCGGAAAAGGAAGGGAAGGCGTAGGTGCCATCCGTTCCCGCCCGGGACGGCCCGCCATCAAGCTGCTAGTAATGGTATTGACTTTCCCGCTTCAGTTGGCCGGGACGGCCCAGATGGTTGCGGCCCATTAGCATGATGATGTGTGTTCCGACGATCAGTTGGCCGGCATAGTCGGCCAGCGCGACGCACACCATCGCGGCGTACAGCGCGATGTAGACCGCGAAGTAATCCTGCAGCAACGCCATGTTCAAGCCTACGGCGCCGATATAGCAGGCGAACGTGACGGCCGGGAACCAACGCGACACGCCCAATCCCACCCAATTTCGCGCATCGGCTTGGGCCAATCCGACCAAGATCAGAAAGCACGCGAACGACACGAACCACACTTTGGTCGCAGCAGGTTCATCGATGCTGATCACCGCCGCCAGACTCAACCCAAGAATCGCAACGGCGCTGGGTACGTTCTTCATACATCCTCCTCGGTCAACATTCCGTGACGGGGAGGATTATCGCGAACTTAGCCCCGCAGAATGACGGCGCGCGTCACAAATTGACCGACGGCGGCAGCGGACCGGCGCATTGTGAGCACCCGCTCCCGGAAGTCCTGTGACGGCGTTCTCACTCGGCCTCGGATGCGATAGCATCAATTCCACAGACACCGCGCTGCATAAAGGTCTCGGCGCAGGCTTTCTACGTGCTATACGGTGTGCTATCGTAGTCGCGCCTTCGGGCGTGTACCAGCTTGCCGGGTTATTTTCGCTACAAATTTGGAGAACAAAATGTCCGACGAAAAGGAAGTCTTGGTCGTTGCTTCGAAAATCAAAAACTACATTCGCGAAAAGTCTGAAATGAATACCTCGGCGAACGTTTTTGAAATCCTTTCCGACAAAATTCGGGCCATGTGCGATCAAGCCATCGAAAACGCCCGCAACGACAAGCGCAAGACCGTCAAAGATCGGGATTTTCAATAGCTCGACCCCGTAGACGACGAACACCGGGCAACAGCGGCCACCTTCCCACGGGCGGCCGCTGCCCAAACACCCCTCAAGGTATCAACGAACAGGCCGCCTCCGCGGACTTTACCTACTCAGCATTGCGCTCTACCCGCTGGACTTCCCGCCGCAGTTGCTCTTATAACTGTCGCCTGCGGTCGGACCAAAACAAAAGAAGGGGGGATTACCATGGCTTCACCAACCCACGACATCGTCATTGTTGGCGCGGGAACCGCAGGCATCTACACCGCCGCGCTGCTGCGCAAGAAGCGACCGGAACTGTCCGTTACGCTCGTCGACCCGTCGGATGTTCACTATTACCAGCCGGGCTTCACCATCGTCGGCGGCGGCGAGTATTCGTTGGAAAAAACCAAGCGCCGAACACGCGACCTCATTCCTGCCGGTGCGAAGTGGATCCAAGCTAAAGCAACCGAACTCGACCCCGACAAAAACGAAGTCGCGCTGGACAACGGCGAACGTCTGCAATATCGCTGGCTCGTCGCCTGCCCCGGATTGAGCAACGACTGGAACAAAGTGGCGGGCCTGCTCGACACCGTCGGCAAGAACGGCGTGTGCTCCAACTACAGTCCCGACTACGTGAATTACACTTGGAAACTCATCGACGGTTTCAAGGGCGGCCCGGCGATCTTCACCCAACCGCCTATGCCCATCAAATGCCCCGGCGCGCCACAAAAAATTGCCTACTTGGCGGCGGACCGCTGGCGTCAACGCGGATTCCTCGACAAGTGCGACATGCATTTCATGACCGCCGCCGGCGCCATGTTCGGCGTAGCACCCTTCTCCGCGGCGTTGGACAAGGTGGTCGCCCGCTACGGCATCAAGCCGCACTTCTTCCACAACCTGGTAGCCGTGGACGGCGACAAAAAAACCGCCACGTTCGAAAAAGTCCAAGGCGACACCAAAGAACTGGTAACGTACGACTATGGGATGCTGCACGTCACGCCGCCGGAAACCACGCCCGCCTTCGTCAAGCAATCGCCGCTGGCCAACAGCGCGGGCTTCATCGAAGTCAACCAGTCCACTCTGCGTCACGTTCGCTACGAAAACGTGTTCGCGCTGGGCGATGCGTGTTCCACACCCAACAGCAAAACCGCCGCCGCCATCCGCAAGCAGGCACCGGTGCTCGTTAAGAACCTTCTGTCGGCAATGAAAAGCGAGAAACTGGACGCCGTGTATGACGGCTATGGCTCCTGCCCACTGACCACGTCGCTCAACACCGTCATGCTGGCGGAGTTCATCTACGGCGGCAAAGTAACGCCGACGTTCCCGCTCAATCCGTTCGTCGAACGCCAGCTCTGGTGGTGGGGTAAGAAAGTCGGCTTTCCGCTGCTGTACTGGCAGATGCTTAAGGGGCTGGAGTTCGATATCTCGCATTCGGAAGCCAAAGGGCAGCCCTACTTGGCCGGAAGTGCAACCTAGTATGCGGCGCCCCGGTGCACAAGCGTGCATCGGGGAACCTCGCCTAAATTCGTTCGGCCAGGTGCGGTAGAACACACATTTGAAATGACGCTGGCGACGAGACCGGACGAGAATCGCGGAACAATCCACTCCCACATGGGGCCGCGGTCATAGTTTCCGATATTGCGCGCCCCTCGCGCTTTCCTCCTCGACGCGCAATGTCTAAAATAGTGCGCCTACACCCCTGCGGATAGCACAATGAAAGCCAGCGAACTCAAACGCGGCTTGGTCATCCAAGTCGACGGCCGTCCGGTCCTGATCAAAGAAGTCCAAGTCCAAACCGCCTCCTCGCGCAGCGGCAACACGCTCTACAAGATCCGCGGCCGCGATGTGGCGACCAAACAAAAATTCGACAAGAGCTTTAAGGGCGACGAGGTACTGCAGGAAGTCGATTTCGAGCGCCGCCCGGTCCAATTCCTGTTCCTAGATGCCGACGGCTACACCTTCATGGACCAGGAAACCTACGAGCAGCATACATTGGCCCCCGGCGGCGTCGAGGACGAAGCGCCCTATCTAGTGGACGGCTTGGAAGGCGTCAATGCGCTGACCGTCGACGGCGCCGTGCTAGGCATCGAACTGCCTGCAACCATTGTTATGGAAGTCACGGAAACCGCGCCGGGAATGAAAGCCGCGTCGGCCTCGGCCCGCACCAAACCGGCAACGCTCAGCTCCGGCCTGGTCGTTCAGGTGCCCGAATACATCACCACCGGCGAAAAAGTGAAGATCAACACTGAAACCGGCGAGTTCATGTCACGCGCCTGACGATTCGGTTTGCTCAAGCAATCACCGCTACAAGCCGCTCCCCATGGGTGTGGACGTCTTACAGGAAGGTAATCGAATGAAGTTGTACGGACATCCGCTTTCCAGCAACACCCGTCGCGTGCAAATGTTGTGCGAGGAGCTGAAGATTCCTTACGAGTACCGCAAGGTGGACTTGTCCAAAGGCGAGCAATACCGTCCGGAGTATCTCAAGCTGAATCCCAACGGCAAAGTGCCGGCGCTCGACGACAACGGTTTTGTTCTATGGGAATCGCAAGCAATATTGCGTTATCTGGCAGTAAAGCACGGCGCCGCGACGTGGTACCCCACCAATCTGAAGAAACGCGCGGCCGTGGAACAATGGCTGGACTGGCATCAGTCCCGATTAGCCCCCGAGGTCGGCAAGCTCGCCATGCATACGCTGTTTCTGGGCGCCAAGGCCAGCCCTCAAGCCATCGAAGATGCCAAAAGCGGCCTGGCGAAGATTCTGCCCGTGATGGAAAACGCGCTGGCCCGCCAGCCGTACGTCGCCAGCGAAAATCCGACCCTGGCCGACCTCGCGATCGCCTCGACGATGGCGTATCTGGATATGTGCCGCTTCGACTTGAGCGCCTATCCGCGCATCAGCGACTGGTTCGGCAAGATGAAAGCCCGACCCAGCTTCAAAGCCACCGCCGCCAAGGGCGCGTGAGAGAGAGACGGGCGGCGACCGGTTGCGTGCGGCGCCGTCCGAGCCCACTTTACTGCGCGACGTCAGCCAGTTCGGTCAGCGCCGCCAGCAGCTTATTCTTGTCCGTCGTCGAGCCCAGCGCGTCGCGAATCCGATTGAACGCGGTGGCCGCGAGGGCGGGATTCTTGGCATAGCCGGTCAACCGGTCGTACTTCCAGCCGGCCGCTTTGAGGGCTTGCTGTTTGAAATCCATGCCGACTTTGCCCGCGCCGCCGATTTGGATCAGGGCCTGTTCGATCTTGAGGTGAGGCGGCGGACCGCCGCCGATGCGAGTGAAATCTTCCGCTTTTACTTCGTCGAATTGCGCCATGAGGGCTCCTTTCACATCGGCGTTCCGCCAGCTGAATTGCTGCACAGGTTTTCGGCGCGGCGGGAAATTGCTTCAGTAGCCCCCACCCCTAACTTTATCCCCAAATAATTTGCTATGATGCGCGCCATGGCAAATTCCACACTCGCGGACCAAGTACTCGACGGCCAGCACGCCGAATTTATCCGGGGACCGGTGTCCATCAATGTCGCGGGGCGGTCCACCCAAAACTTGCCCGTGGTATGCCGAGGCTTCGGCTGCCGCATCTCGCAGGACATGCGCCAGGTCACGGTGCTACTCTATGCGGCGCAAAGCGCGCGCCTGCGCGGGGCCATCGCCGACAACGGCGCCATCGCCGTGGTGTTCAGCCGTCCCACGACTCACGAGACGATCCAGCTCAAGGGTTCCGATGGGCGAGAAACCCCCATCGCCCCGAGCGACCACGACTTGGCAAGCGCGTACCAAGCCGCATTTGCCGACGAACTGATCAGCCTCGGTTATGACAGCGCGTTCGCCCGCGCCATGATGCTGCCGCCGGACAGCCAACTGGTCGCCATCACCTTCACGCCAAGCAGCGCGTTCTCCCAAACCCCGGGGCCGGACGCGGGCCGCCAGCTGGGACGTTGACGTGACGATTCGCCTCGACTCCATTCGCGACTGCTTCGAAGGCTGCATTCCCTCAGCCATCGCCACCTGCGCCGTCGACGGTACGCCCAATATCGCGCTGCTGTCACATGTGCATTATCTTGACGAAAACCACGTCGCATTGTCGTTTCAATTCTTCAACAAGACCCGCGCCAACATTCTGGCCAACCCGTTCGCCGAAGTTCAGCTCGTCCATCCCGACAACGGCGCGCACTTCCGATTATCGCTGCAGTACCTGCGCACCGAGACGGAAGGGCCGGTGTTCGAAAGCATGCGCGCGAAACTCGCCGCCATCGCCTCCCACACCGGCATGAGCAAGGTGTTCAAACTGCTGGGTTCGGACATCTACCGGGTGCTGGGTGTGGAAGTCGTTCCCACCGGGGCGCCCCTGTTCAACAAATCACAGCGCAATCGCTTGACGGCGTTGCGCCGCAGCAGCGCCTTGATCAACGGCGCCATAGACTTGGACGAATTGCTGACCAACGCGCTGGAAGGCCTCGAAACCCATTTCGGCTTCGACCACAGCATGCTGCTCATGCTCGACAAACAAGGCGGGCGGTTGTTCACCGTCGCCAGCCGCGGCTATGAACGCTCCGGCGTCGGATCGGAAGTACCCCTCGGCGCGGGCCTGATTGGCGTCGCGGCGCGCGAGCGCACGCCCATTCGCATCGGCCACCTGGCCAGTGAATTCACCTATAACTTGGCGGTGCGCAAGAGTCTGGCCGAGGGCGACCCCGCTCTGGCGTTCGAGACTCAGATCCCCTTTCCCGGCTTGCCCGCACCGCGCAGCCAGTTGGCGGTGCCCATCGTACGCGGCAACGAGACGCTGGGCGTCTTGTACGTCGAAAGCGACGACGACATGCGCTTTACCCACGAAGACGAAGACGCGTTGACGGCCATCGCCAATCAATTGGCTATCGCCATCGACTTCAACCAGTGCGCCGCCGACGCCACGTGCCAACCGGTTCAAATCAGCGGCCGCGCGGTCACCGCAGGCGCACCGGTGTCGATCAGCCACTACGCGGCCAACCACAGCATTTTCATAGGCGACGAGTACCTCATCAAAGGTGTCGCCGGCGCCATCTTCTGGAAAGTGCTACACGACCACGTCAAAGACCAGCGCTGCGAATTTTCCAACCGCGAGCTGCGGCTCGATCCGTCCCTCGGCCTGCCCGACTTGAGCGACAACCTGGAAGCGCGACTCATCTTGCTGCAAAAGCGCCTGACCGAAAAATGCCCCTTTTTGCATATCACCAAGACGGGACGGGGGCGGTTCCGGCTGGACGTGGAACGCCCGGTCCGTCTGCTCGAGCGATAGTGACCCACCGTGGGAGCGGTTTCCTACCGCGACTTCTTGTCGAGTCAATCGCGGAATGATCCGCTCCCACAACAGCAACGAGTCGCGTCGAAGGGGTCGATGCTACTTGCCTTTCATCGCGTGAGCCGCCGGCAGATTCTTTGGCACGAACTCGATGTATGGCGTCGTAACCGCAACATCCGGGGAAACATAGGCCGGCGCCGGTTGACCTTTCGGTCCCAAGGAACGGATAAAAGCGTAAACGGCCCGCAGGTCCTGATCGCTCATGGCCTGCAAGTTGAAGTACGGCATGGGCGGACGCAACGGCTTGCGGGCGCGCTCCATCCACTCCATCTCGCTCATCGAGGCAAACAACAGACGCAAGTTCGCCGGGTAGGTGGTGCCCCATGGCCCGCTAAACCCGACAGGATTGCCGGTCAGCCACTCCGCTTCGGCGACCGTGCCGCCGCTCTCGGGGTAGTTAACGGTATGGCAGTCGTTGCAGCCGGCGATGCGGATAATGTAACGCCCCTGCTCGACAAGCTTGGCGTCATCGGCCGCGACCGCAATCCCGGCGGCGAACGCCGCGGCCAATCCAAGTGATAAAGCGATGGTTTTCATGGTCTCTCCTTTATGGGTGGGTGATGGGTTGGAGAGATATTAATCCGCCGTAAAATGGGGGGTTCCTAAATTGGCGCTAAGGAAAGCCTAAATTTTTCTTAAGCTGGCCCTGCGCCCCGATACCGCACCTCCATGGGCATGGCTTCGATTTTGCGAAACACCCGCCGCTCCCAGCGCATGGGCCACCAGTCGTAGAACAACACTTCCATGGGGCGCCACATAGCCACCCAGCCGCCGATCAGCAAGCCCTCGGACATGATTCTGATGAACGTGCTGTCGCCCAGTTTTCCGATCATCTCGCTGGCCGTCAGACAGGCAAACAGCGCGGTGAATCCAAACAGAAAAGCCAACCGCCCTTTGCGTATCACAAAACCCATCTTGCGTTGGGTCGTTGCGGCGCGATAGGAAAAATAGTTGCGGATCGCAGCGGGGATGGCGTCGGTCAACGCAGACTTCGCTTCCGCCGGCAGGTGGATCACCAAGGCCAACGGCGTATCCAAATGAAACTCTTTCACCGAATCGACGATATACGCCTCGGCGTCGTCGTCCAGATCCTTCTCGACAAACGGCGCCGGATCCAGCGAGTTGAACAACTGACGCGGATCGGTGAGATTGACCTCGATAAGGTAGCGATCACCTTCGCGATGGTAGGCTCGATGAATGTCCGCCACGATGTCGAATCCCCAACTGGCCGTCAATTACAGGTTGCACACTGCCTAAGAAAACGCCGCGGCACGGGTAAGTACAATCCCATCCCTCGCAAGAGCCACTATTACACGCCCACGGGGATAACGCTAACATTTCGCCATGGTCGAACATCCCGACGTAGACTATTCGCATTAACGTATACCCATGGCTCAACCCGCCCAGTCCACCTCGCCCTACTTTGTAAACGGCCCTGTCGACTTCCTGTTCGTCGGCGGCGCATCCATCGTGGCGTTCGTGTTGATGTCTTTATTTTACACGGACCAGCGCACCCCCGAAGTCATCAGTCTGGGCGTGTTTTTGATGTGGGTCATCAACTGGCCGCACTTTTCCATGTCGACCTACCGGCTGTACCAATCGAAAAGTCACCTGCGCCAGTTCCCATTCACGGCCTATGTGATTCCGTGGATTGTGCTCGGCGGGGTCGTGCTGTCGTTTGCCTATCCGGAACAGATCGCGCCCTACTTCGTGAAGCTGTTTCTGTTGTGGTCGCCTTACCATTTCAGCGGCCAGACCATCGGCATCACCATGATCTACGCCCGGCGCTGCGGCGTGACACTGGGAACCTGGGAACGGCGCGCGCTCAATGCGTTCGTTTACGGCACGTTTTTGCTGTCGAGCATTCGCGCCGAAGTCAGCCGCGAAGGTTATGACTACTACGGCGTGCACTACCCGACCTTCGGCGTGCCGGAGTGGGCGGTCACACTGACGGAATACTGGTTCTGGGCCGCGGCGGTGATTTTCGCCGGGTTGGTCGTTGCCTGGTGCATTCGCCACAAGCGGGTGATGCCGGTGATCGTCATACTGCCGGCCATTACCCAGTATATTTGGTTTGTGCAATCGATCTACATGCCGTCGTTTCAGGAGTTCGTCCCGATGTTCCATAGTCTGCAATACATCCTGATCGCCTGGAGCATACAGTTAAAAATAAAACTGGACACCAAGCGGCTCCAACCGTCGAAGCGTTTTGTAATCGCCGAAACGAGCCGCTGGGGAGTGATCAACCTGGCGGGCGGCGCCGCATTGTTCTATATGCTTCCGACCATCGGCGCGTCCGCCGGATACCCGCCTCTATTCGCCGAAGGAGTGATCATCGCCGCCGTGCAGATCCATCATTTCTTCGTCGATGGTGTGATTTGGAAGCTGCGCCACGAATCGGTGTCCCATCCGTTGATGATGCGCTTGCGCGATGTGGCGGGCGGACCAAAAGAACCGGAGCGAATATCGGTATGATGCGCGCATGGGTGACCATCATCGCGCTGACGCTGGCGTGGACAGCAATTAGCCGGGCCGACGATGGCGCGACGACGCCGCGCGTGGCTAAGGAACGCATCGTATTCAGCACGAACCACGGCGATCTGGTGCTCGCGCTTTATCCCGATGTGGCGCCGCGGCACGTCGAGCAAATCATCAATCTGGTGCGCTTGGGCGCTTACGACACCACGCGATTTTTTCGTATCGAGCCGGGATTCATCATTCAACTGTCCCACATCCAAGACCGACAATTGCTGCTGACGCGGGAACAGGCGGAAGCAGAGAAGGCGTTGCCGGCGGAATTCTCCACGACCCTGCGCCATCAACTGGGCAGCTTGTCCATGGCCCGCTGGGAAGATCCGAACAGCGCCCGCAGTTCGTTCTCCATCATGTTGGGCAACGCGCCCCATCTCGACGGTCAGTACACGATCTTTGGTCATCTGGAAAGCGGCGGCTCAGTGCTCCAATCCATGCTCGACGTTCCCCGCCGCGACACCGCACCCACCAAGCGCATTACGGTTCATCGGGCACGGGTGGAGGACAATATCGACGCGTATTACGCGCTAAATCCGCGCGACCCGGTGGCGCCCGTGACGGACCACTCAACGGCAATCGACACCGCGGATTCGCTCGATGCATCAACCTCTCGCGCGCTGAATTTCATCTTATTGGCGGTGTTGGCCATCAGCCTGACGGGCTATTTTCTCTATCCGCGGCTGACCAACCGGCATCTTTTATCCTTGTTGATGCTGATCACATTAGTCAGCGGCTTCGGATTGATCATTGTTTCGCTACCCCTCACCCAGCATTACACCTGGCTGTCGGTGGCGATTTTCTTCGGGATGTTCGGCTTGTTCAAACTGATGAGCCGCTTCGAGAATCGGTAGTCCGCTCCCACCGAACGAGCAATGCAGCGGTGTGGGAGCGGTTTCCTACCGCGATGAAGATGCTGCTCAGCCGGTCAACGCCCAACTAAATGTATCTTCGAAAATCAGACGGGCATGCTCCTCGACGACTTCACCATGGGAAACAACGATGCGCTGAAAATCCCATTTGAGCACCCGTTGCAGCGAGGCCCGCGCCGCCGCTTTATCC
The DNA here is from genome assembly GCA_021821045.1 of Pseudomonadota bacterium. Lineage (GTDB taxonomy): Bacteria > Pseudomonadota > Gammaproteobacteria > JAADHS01 > JAADHS01 > JAKACW01. Next base: position 8,579 of record JAKACW010000027.1, on the reverse strand, counting down.
CGCGTCAGACGACGCATCAACCAAGGCGTGGCCACCCGTCCCAGCGCGCTGTTCATGCGCAGGTACATGCGTAGCCCGAACCCCTGCGGATGGCGAAAATTGAATGCCAGGTCGGTCAAGATCAGCGTTCGGCTGGGCGCGTGAAACACGATGACTTCGCTCACCAGCGGCGCGCCGCCGAATAGTTCCAGCTCGATTTCGCCTTGCCACTGCGGCGGTTGGTCTTTGGGAAGAATGCCATGGCAGGGCAAATCGCCGCGCTTCTTATCCAATCCCGGCGCGAGGAACACACGAATGTCGGGAAAGGCCGTAAGATAGTCGCCCACTCCTAGATGGTGGAATCGATTGGGCGCCAGGATGTAGGCGGGCCGGCCCAGCGCCTTCAACTGCAGATTGAGTTCTTGGTTCAACTGCACCGGCGAATGCAGCACAAGTTCACCGTTCGCCAGCCGCATCACCGTCATGCGAGTGCCGGTTTCCAAACCCATGAATTGGAACGGGCGCGCAACCACCCAAATGTTGTTTCCCAGCGCCTGCAACATGTCCGTTTGCTTCACCCGACCGAATCTCGCAAACCCGCTATTATCCTGACGAGAATCGGCCAAGGCAAACGTCGCCCGTGGCCATGAGCGCTCGATAAAGCGTGTTATAGTACGGGCGGTCAAGTTTTGGGTCAGGCAAGCAACCGTTGAAGATGGATCTTCCGCAGCCATGATAAGCATCTTGTGTAAACGGCCGGCGCGCACCTTCTTTGCCGCCTGGCCTGTTCTGATCTTTCTCGCGCTGTCCGGCGGCGCCAATGCCGAAAGCCCGCCCGCGCCGAACGTCAACACCCTCGCGTCACCCTGGTCCCTGGTGTTTCATCTGGCGGAGAATCAACGTTCCCCGTCCGGCGAAAAGACGGCGACAACCCATTTGGAATTGTCCGACGACGGTAAATTCAAGGCCACGCGCGCGGAAACGACGCCCGGATCGGCGCCCCGCTCCCGCGATCTCGAAGGCGTTCTGTCACAGGAGGAGCTGGCGTTTCTGGTCCAGTCGTTGGCGATGCTGGACATGAAGGTATTGGGTGCCCAAAAACTCGACATCGGATACGGCGCCACGCTGCATCCGGGCTGGGAAGGCAGCCTCGTTTTGAATCAGCGCAACCAACCGACGGAAGTGGGGTTCACTTCGCTGAGAAGCAAGGACGACGCGTCCCGATCGCCACAGATGAACCGGCTGGTCACCGTCGTTTTCGATTTGAAGCGGGTAGTGGATCAGCGCTTCAACACGGAATGAGACGGGGGAGCTTGACGCTCCCCTATCTCGCCCTCCCCCAGGCTAAATCAATTCGCGGCGACGTACACAGCCCGCCGCAGCGCCCAATAGACCAAGCAACCACCACGGACCAGCAGCGCCGCCGCCGCCATCGGAGCTGCCTGCTGCGGGCACGTCATTGGCCGGCGCATCGGTGCCGCCGTCGACCGGATCGCCGCCCGGCACTTCAGGCGCCGTGTCGTTACCGTCGCTGGCTGCTGCGGTAACAGCGGTCTCTTCGACGTCTGCGTCGTTGGCGGCATCATTGTCGATCTGATCGGCACTCACACTGGCCTCGAAGCTGACCGTGCCGACGGCGTTTGGCATCGTGAGGGTGACGGTTGCTGCCGCCGCCATCGTCGCGGGGATGTGCGGAAACGCGCAGGTATAGGTCGACTCCACCAATTCACAAGCGCCGCCCTCCACCTCGGTTGCGGCACTGACAAAAGCACTGCCCGCAGGCAAGGTGCCGCTGACGACAACGTTGGTCGCGTCGCTGGCGCCTCCGTTGGTGACTATCACGCTGTAATTCACATTGGCGCCGGGCGCGGCCTGATCGGCATCGTCCTGAACAACGATCGACAGATCGGTGGTGGCGTCGAACACGGTCACGCCGTTGACGGCGCCCGATGTTGCGACATAGAACTGCTTCTCACCCGGCGACAAGGCGACCGATTGCGGCCGGCCCAATGCCAGATTGTTGATGCCGTTGGCCTCGTAGCCGATCAGCTTCAACGTGCCGTCGGCCGTGTTGCGCCGCATGACGGCGATGGTCGAGGTGGACTCGGCGCCGACATAAACAAGCTGGCCATTGGCGCTGACCGTAAGGGTCTTCGCGCCCAGCAGAATGTTGAACGTTCCCGTCGGATCCATGTGATGGTGGGATTCGACGAAGGTCAAGGTGCCGTCCGCCGCCCGGGCGAAGGTGACAATGGTGCCGTCGACGCCGCTCAAGGCATAGACATAGTTGCCATCCGGGCTGACTTCAACGGCTTGGGGATTGGTCATCATTTCCACGCCGTCGACACCGCTGCGGTGCGCTTCAACCACGGTCAAATTTCCGCTGGCGGGATCGCGGGTGAACACCGTCAGTCCGTTCACCATGAATGTATCGCCGGCGGCCACCACGTAGACATTCTGGCCATCGGGACTCAAGGCGACGTCCCACGGGAACCGGATGGCGTCGATCGGCCGCGTGCCGAGTCCGTTGGTCGTGAACGACTCCTTCAACGTCAATGTCCCATCCACGGCGCGCTCGAACACGATGAGCGCCTGAGACGCGCGCGCGGTAACGTGCAGATACTTGCCATCGGGGGAGAACGCCATGCTGACCTGACTGCTGGACAACTGCACACGCAGCAAGGCCAGATAGAGGGCGTCCAGGCTCTGCAAGAAGGTGAGTTCGCCCGTCACGCTGTCGCGGACGTACCCCGTAAGCATCGCCACGGTATTCGATTTCTGGCCGATGGCGTAAACGTTCTTGCCGTCGGGCGAAACGATAATTTCGTCGGCCGCCATCAGGCCATCAATGGTCGTGCCGTCTTGCACGAGGGCGCTTTGCCGGGTCAGACGCCCGGTCGCCGAGTCCCGACTGAAAATGGTAATGGCGTTGTCACCGGCCGCGGCCAAGTAAGCGTGATTACCATCAGGCGACAGCGCGATGCCCGAAGGCCTGAAAAGCGTGTTGTCCGGATTATTTGCACCATCGACGCCGCCTTCGTCTTGAGTTTCGACAAACCCAAGCGCCGATGCGTGGCTGCTGCCCGCGACAAGCGTCAACGCGCTGGAAACCGCCGCCACAATGACGCGCCCTCTCAAAAAGCTGGGAGAAAGGAAAAAGCTCATTCTTGCTACACCCCTATTAAAAAGATTTTTTGTGTACGTCCAGCCGAAACGACCGCGGCCTGCCCGACGCCGTGGAAACGCGCGACTGTGATTGAGGGGAAAACCCTCGGCTCTCGTAGTGCACTTCGCAGTCCGTCTGCGACGAGCCTAGGTCCATTAGGTAGGAACGGGGATTATTCCCTCGGCGCCCCCGAGTGTCAATGCAGGAAGTGTGGAGTTTTACGGCGACGGTTCGGGCCTATGCGCGGGGTAGGTAGTAACCCCTACAGGCGCCGCCGGACGGAAAAAGACAACGCATCAGCGGCGCGAACGTTGCCGCGCCCGCACTGCCTCAGCCGAAGTGACAAACGTAATCGAGGGGTTCGAGCGCTTCGATCTCAAAGGCGCTGTTGGCCGGCACGCTGAACGACTGCCCGGCGGAATAGATTTTCCACTCGGTCGCGCCCTTCAACTTCACCCGGCACTTGCCGCCGGTGATTTCCATCACTTCAGGCTCGCCGGTGTTGAAGGTGAGCACACTGGGAAAAATCACGCCGACCGATTTGCGCGAACCATCGGGGAACTTAACGGTGTGGGAGACGCATTTGCCGTCGAAATAGACGTTGGCCTTTTTGACGACGGAGACATTTTCGAACGAACTCATGGCGGATCTTTCTTCTGTGATGGGTTTGTGGCCCGACGATTATAACGAATCGAGCGCAATCATGAACCCGGTCGAGGGCGGCTTCGCAGCGGTTGGAACAGATACTCCAGGCCATTGAGCTTGATCTCATAAACTGTCCGCAACTGACGCCCCAGTTGGCCGGGCGGAAAGCCGCGGCTGGAAAACCAAACAAGATACGGCTCGGGCAGATCGATCAACGCCTGTCCTTTGTAGCGCCCGAATGGCATCTTCGTCTCCATCAGCTTCAGCAATTCGGCCGGGTCGGGACGCAGCGCGGATGAGGAATCGGCCGGATCAGTCATGCGTCTTTTGCGTTGAGGTTGCGCCGCCGCGCCAATATGCGATCCAGATGATTGGCGAACTCGCGCCGATCCGTCTGAGAGAGCGCCGGGGGACCGCCGATGTTTTGGCCGGTGCTGCGCACCTCTTCCATGAAATTGCGGATGGAGAGTCGTTGCTGAATATCGTTTGCCGTGTAAAGTTCGCCGCGCGGATTCAGCGCCAGCGCGTCCTTTTCGATGACCATGGCGGCCAGGGGGATGTCCGCGGTTACTACGAGATCGCCAGCTGAAACGTGCTCAGCGATGTAACGGTCGGCGACATCAAACCCGCCTTCGACCCGCACAGCCCTGATGAACACCGAGGTTGGCGTCGGAAAATGATGGTTCGCGACCAGTACCAGTTCGATCTGCTGGCGCTGCGCCGCGCGAAAGAGTATTTCTTTGATAACCTTCGGACACGCATCCGCGTCCACCCAAATTCGCACTTAACGGTAAACCCCACGCTCAAGTAAACGCATCGGGCCGGACGCGCCATAAAAAAAGCCCCGCATTTCCGCGGGGCTCTTACTTAATCTGCATACGCAGAGCGAAAGACTTACAGCGCCCGTACGTTTACGGCTGACGGACCTTTCTGACCCTGCTGCACATCGAACTCCACCTTTTGACCTTCGGCCAAAGATTTGAAGCCCGAGCCGACGATCGCGGAGTGATGTACGAATACATCCTTGCTACCATCCTGCGGGGTGATGAAGCCGAAGCCTTTAGAATCGTTAAACCACTTTACTGTTCCTGTAATCACGGAAATACCTCTGTTCAATTAATTAACGCAAACTATGCAGCTGAGTCCTGCGTGAGATACTGCTGGAGGGGCACCCAAATCACTCTGAGGAACTTCCGATCTACCTACAAGAACTTAACTGCAACGTCAATACTATACACGTGTTTTTCACAAACGCTACAACTTTTTCGTTGCGCGCTCCGGTTATCGACTCTCGCAAAAAGATCTAAATATAATCTGTAACAATCGGTTTAAATTAGGCTTTTTAAAAATTCCTTCGAAATCACCTGATTTCACTGAGGGTCTCGAAACGAAAATAATTGGCGCGCGACATCACCCGGATCGGCTTCTCAGTTCAACTGACGGCGACGTGCCTTTCACGCCAAATCCACTGTTCCAGCTCCTTCACGGGCAGCGGACGACAGGTGTAATAGCCTTGCGCGGCGTCACATCCTACCGCCCGCAGGCGCTCCCACAACTCTTGGCTTTCGACCCCCTCGGCGACCACGCGCATTTTCAGGTGGTGGGCAAGGTCAATCGTGGAACGCACAATGGCCTCGTCGTTGGTCTGCCGCACCATATCGATGACGAAAGACTTGTCGATCTTCAATTCGCGAACTTTGAGATTCTTCAAGTGCGCAAGTGACGAATACCCCGTGCCGAAATCGTCGATCGATACTTCAACGCCAAGCTGCGTCAGTTCGTCGATGGCGCGCCGCACACGCACCAGGTCGACCATGATGGCGCTCTCGGTGATCTCGATGTGCAAGTCCGATCCACCAAGCTGGTGACGATCCAGCATCGCTTTGACGCGGGCAACGAACTGGGTGTCGTGCAAGTCCCTCGCCGACATGTTTACGGCCACACTGAAGTTGAAGCCGGCGCGCCGCCAGCGCGCCCGTTGGGCCAGCGCTTTATCCAGCAGCCACGCTGAGATGCGATGAATATGCTCGCCAAGCTCCGCCAGCGGAATGAACTCGCTCGGCATCACCAATCCATGCTGGGGATGACACCAGCGCACCAGTGCCTCTACGCTGACAATCTTGCCGTCGTTGATATTCACCTTGGGCTGATAATAGATCACCAGTTGGTTGTCCGTGATGGCGTCGTTCAGCTCCGCCAGCAGCGACAGGCGATCGCGCGAGAATGAGTCCAGTTCGGCCTCATACAGCGCGGCCCCGCCGGTTTCGCGCTTGGCATGGTACATCGCGATATCGGCGCGGCGCATGAGTGTGCCGGCATCGATGCCATGCTCCGGGGACAGCGCGATGCCGACGCTGGCGCCGATCTGGACCCTCAATCCATCCAGATTGAACGGTTGCTTGATGACATCCACCACCAACTGGGCGATTCGCCGTGCATCCCGGCTCGACGGAATGTTCTTCATGAACAGCGCGAATTCATCCCCGCCCAAGCGCGCCAATACATCGCAGGAACGCAGCAGCGGTTTCAAGCGTCCGCGAATCTTGCGCAGCAGTTGGTCGCCGCTCTTATGGCCGAGCGTATCGTTGACCTCCTTAAACCGATCGAGATCGATAAGCAGCAGCGCGCACATCCTGTTCTCGCGCGGGCGCGGAAGATCTCTCGTCATGCGCAAATACAAAAATTGCCTATTGGGCAGCCCGGTCAGCGCGTCATGGGTCGCTTGATAGCGCAACACAGCGGTGTGGGTTTTGCGCTCGGTCACATCGCGAAAAATCACCTGAACGATCGGCTTGCCCGCCACTTCCGCCGTGCTGGCGCTCAACTCGACGGACAACCGCTCCGCGCCGCGCCGCAGTTCGAACTCCTGGCTTTCGATCCGCCGATCGCCGCGCAAACCGACCGTCAACGTCATCTCCCAACGCGCCCGCTGTTCCGGTACGCACAACGCGAAAATGCTATCGCCGATGAGCGACACGGCCGGACGCTCCAAAAGTTGCTGCGCTTTCTGGTTGGCGTTGACGATCCGCATGGATTTACCGTCGGCAATGACGATCCCATCGCTGGCCGTTTCGATGAGTTTGCGGTACTTGGCCTCCGAGTCCGCCAGAGCCCGCACACGCTGATCGAGACCGCGAACCATGGCATTGAAGGTTTGCGCGAGAAAGCCCAGGTCGCTGCTCCTTGGCGCGTCGAACTGCACGCCCTCCTCCCCGGCCGCGACACGCGCAAAGCACTTCTCAAGGGCCGCCAGCGGACGCAGCGCCAAACGGGAGAACATCACGACCAGCGCAATGGTCACCAGCACCGCAAGAACGAACGCCATAATGAACCTTTGAATGACTCGGTGCACCGGCGCCAGTCGCTCCGCAACCCGTTGTTCGGCGACGATCCACCAGCGATTATGAGCATCGAACCGGCTGATCCCGGCGACCTCCTGGCCATCGAAACTGCGATAAATGTGCAACACGGTCGACTCATCGTCCGCGAACAATTCATCCGGGACGTCGCGCGGGATCCGCAGCCGCGATCGAACCAGGCTGGGATCGTGGTGCGCAATGAGCTGAAAATTTTCATCCACGATGTAGACATAGCCCGATTCGCCGAAAGACTGATTCTGCAGAACGTCCCACAACCACTTGAGACTAACGGTCGCATAAAGCACCACCTTCGCCTGCCCCGCGAGGCCGCCAAGCGGGATGGCATAGGTCATTTCGGGTTCGAAATAGCGCGAGAATGAAATGGGACCCATCTTCGCCAACCCGCGCAGCGCATCTTGCACCTCGTAAGTGGACAGTTGGCGCAACTCGCTCGGACCGAAGCTTTCGATTTGGGACAACCGCACCAACTCTCGACCGTCCTCGCCGACCAGACTGATCTCCTTGACTTCGGGACGCTGAGAAAGAAACAGGTAGAGAAGCCGCGTGACCTCCTCATCATCGAGCCCCATGGAATAGCGAGCGCCAGACAAGAAGTCCGCAAAATGCACGATCGGCGAAAAGAACCCGCCGATCTCGGTTTGGGAGCGGTTGGCGGTTTCCGCCAGCTCGTTGCTGATGCTCTTGATCAGTTCGTCCTTGGAACCCTGATAGGTGAACGTCCCCCAAATAGCGATCGAGATCAGCTCCAACAACAGAACAAGCGACACTATCTTGTTGGAAATACGCCGCGACTCATGGGTCACCGAAACGTTCATATCGCCGCCGACGCCAACATGTCGTGGACCTGGCTCTTGGTCATGGCATTGAGCTCAATTTTTAGATCGCGCAGCGCCGTGACATTGACGGTGTAGATAAAACGCTTGGGAATCTCGAACGGAATCTTCGATGCCGCAACGCCGTTAAGAACCTTGGCCGCCAAACGCGCCGCCTGCTCGCCAATGCCGAAGAGCGTCGCCCCGTAGCTCGCGACGGCCCCCGCTTCGGCCAGCGTGCGGGAGTGAACCATGAGCGGCAGCCGCAACTGTTTTGCGGCCGGCAAAATCAACTCGGACATCACGTTATCAATAGGCGCATTGGGCACCGTCAGCATGGCGTCGACTTCACCACGCCGCAGAGAGGCCATCGTGCGCTGAATATCCTCGCGGGAGTGCACCACACGGGCATCAATGGTCAAGCCAAGGTGCTCCGCGGCCTGGATCGCCTGCTCGACACCGATCCGCGACGGCGGAATGTCCGGGTAGTACAAAATGAGAATCCGCCTCACCGACGGAACCAGGGAATGCAGCAACTCCAAACGCTTTCCGGTCAGCTCGGCGTTGAGATTGTCTATGCCGGTCACTTCCCAGCCG
>JAKACW010000094.1 GCA_021821045.1 Pseudomonadota bacterium | reverse complement strand
ATATCGATCCGCGCCCTCGACCGGTAAATTCTCGATACCGAGTGCGAGTTTGGGATCGGGCAATGCGCCGGCCGGAATAGCCGCCTGCTGGGCGGCGTCGAGGTCAGCGGCGTCGGCCGTCAATGCCGGACTTTCCCGCAAGGCCAACTCCAACGCGGCATGAAAGGAAAGGGGTTCGGCTTGCCCCCCGCCGGCAAAATTTATTAACAAAACACCTAAAGCCCAGGGACGAACAGGGCGGCGGTTTAGCCTCGTCATCGCCTTACTCCTTACGAGCAGGACGCGGCCACGCGACAAGAGCGCACGGCGCGCCGACACTCGCGCTCATGGGCAGCGCGCAGTCCTCGATTCATCTAAAAATTTAGCTAAGGATTCAGAGTTGCGCTGGCGGACGCCAGAGGGCGGCAGGATCGAAGGAGTGGAAGAAAACGGCGAGCGCCGGGAATGAGGCAGCGGATGCGAGTGTCATGCCGGCGGTGACGGGAAGTGAAGTCAGGCCTTGGACGCCGACGCTGCACTCCTGCCCAGATTTACAGACTTGGCCGGTTTTGGCGAAGGTCTCGGCGTCATTACAGCAATCATCACCGGGAACCGTGCCGGCTTGATCCACCATGGCCATGGATTCCATCGGGCAGGGCGGCTCAAAAGCCACGGCCGCCCCGAAACCCTGTAAGGGGATCGCGGCGCACAGCCACACTAAAAGCCATCTTCTGATCGTTCGCATGGGTGAAATTATGCTACGCCTGGTGTCTACGGAAAACCGATTGTTACCTTTGCTATCGGCCGGGGCGGAATAAAGTTGTGTACCACGCAACAGGCCGCCAAGACGAAGAATAACAGGCGCCGGTGAAACCTGGCAAATCCCGACTCATAAGTGGGGCCGACCCGCAGCAATGCTGCCTGCAGAGGGCGCAAATTGCTTCGTTCTTCTTCTCACACGTCCGTGCGTTAGCGCGTGGCCGCGATCACTCTTTGGGAGCCTTTATCACTCGCTTATGCATCCGCGGTAGAGTTGTCTTCCCGCCGCGCCAGTTTCGGCTCTGCCCTGGCGCCAGGCGTTCGCGGCAGCATGAACTCGAAGGCGGTGCCTTTACCGGGCTCGCTGCACACGACGATCCACCCGCCCATGATTTCGCAAAAGCGCCGGCATATGGCCAGGCCCAGGCCGGTGCCACCATAAATGCGGGTCGAGGAATCGTCGGCTTGGGTGAACTCCAGGAATATCTTGTCGATGAGCGACGGTTCGATACCGATGCCGGAGTCCCGCACAATGAATTGTATCCAGGCGTCCCCGGCGGGGGGCTGTTTGGCGTGCAGGGTGACGGTCCCGTTGCGGGTAAACTTGGCGGCGTTTCCGAGTAGGTTGAATAGGATTTGCCGGATTTTCGCGGCGTCGCCCACCATGCGGCCAAATTCCTCATCGCATTCCACTACAAGCCGGTTGTGGCCCTGTTCCACCAGGTAGCGCGCCGCCTCCGCCACGTCGCGAACGAGGCTAGCGATCACGATGTCATCGGCGTGAACGGACATCTTGCCGGCTTCTACTTTGGATAGGTCCAAGATGGCGCCAACAATTTCCACCAAATGTTTCGCGGCGCGAGAGATACGCTGGTGGTCCTGTATTGCTGCGGCGTCGCCGCGTGATTCGGCATCGCCCGCGAGCATATCGTTGTAGCCGATGATGGCGTTCAGCGGTGTGCGCAGCTCGTGGCTCATGTTGGCGAGAAAGCGCGATTTGGCTCCACTGGCCGCGAGGGCGGCGTCGCGCGCGGTTTCCAACTCGCGAGTTCGCTCGCGCACCAAGACTTCCAGCGAGTCTCGATGCATTACCAACTCTGCTTCCACCCGTCGACGCTGCTCGATTTCTCCTTTGAGCGCAAGAATTAAGGTGGATAGGTCTTTCGACATGGAATTGAAGGAGCGAATGGGATTTTCCAATTCGGTGCACGGGGGCGGGGCGATCTGAGGTTGTTCTCCGCGAATCATGCGCTCCGTCGCGAGACTGAGGTCCTTCAGCGGACGTAGGCTGCGATTGGTTACGAACAGCGCGAACAGAATCGTTGGAACGACGATCAGTGTCGTTATGCCCGCCAAAATGCGATTTGTACGCGAGAGCTTTTCCGTAAACCCGGGCAATTCATGGATAACCTCGATGCGCAGCGCCGCCGGGGAGGTCGCCCCTGCCAGGACGTAGTCGACGCGTGCCGGATTATGGGCCTGCGGCTTGGCGGACCAATCCTCGGATTGGAAAGCAATCGAACCGCCGGGATTCAGTATGCGCAGTGGACCCGCGAGCGACGTTTCGATCAGCGCCAATGCGGGGTCGGGATTGGCGTTGACTTGAATGTAGCCTATGGGGCGCAGCGTGCCGATGGGTGCGACCAGCGCGTAAATGGCTTGGTGTCCGTCGGTGCACAGTCGCCCGAGGGGCTTTAGCCGTTCCGAGCGTGATCGGTGCCGTGCCTCCATGCGAACACCGGGACAGTGTCCCGACGATTCGGGGAAATCTGTGGCGTCATCGGGGGCGGTTGCGGTCACGCTTACGATGGTGTTGTACTCCAAGTCCAATAGATCGATCGAGCGAAGGTCGAGGACATTGGCGGTGGTGAAGTACTGCTTGAACTGGCTGGTAAGCAGGCGACGGATTCCATCGAAATCCCGCTGAACGACGGCCGATCTGAGGGTCGCGTCGTGCTGTAAAGAGAGCGCGAGCGAGGCGGTGTTATCGTGGAGTTTCTCGAGCAGTTCCCCGGCTTTTACCTCGATGAGTTCTCGGGTCGTTTGGCGGGGGCTGTCGTGCGTCAGCGAGAGATAGATGTGGCCGCTCAACAGCACAAGCAGACCAGCGCCCATCCCCATGGCCAGTATCGCCATCGATAGCCGCGTTCGCAGAGAATAGGGACGGGCGTCTGCCATGGGTATTGTCTGGCCTCGTGGAGGATGAGTTGGGCGCCAGCACCGGTGATGCGGTAGCGCGCCGCAATAAGGTGTCGTCCTGGCGGATCATTTTAATGAGAGCGCATACGGTGGCCCCGAGTAGGTTGATTGCCTAATTGTTTCGTGGCCGCTGCAATGGGTAGAGTTGGGCTCACTGCAGACCCCATTTATCTGCAAGCAACATCCCGCTACGAGAAACCGAAATAAGGATGCCGCCATGGTGCCCACGAAATCAACTCAGTTGTTGTTATCTGGAATTGTAGTCACGGCAGTAGCCTGTGGCGGCGGAGGCGCGTCTAAACCGAAAAATGAATCGGATGGCGTGCCCCAGCAAACCGGCCAGGCGTTTAGCCGCGCCGATGCGGTGACTCTTGCGGCCGGAGAAATTACCGCAGTGGCCCAGTTCGGCGGCGCGGTGTCCGGCGATGTGACCTCCCCCGAGGGTGTGATCGACGCGTTCAACACTGCGACACTCGCGGAAATAGGCTCGTTGGCCATCACGACGACGACGTTCTTTTGCAATAGCGCCGATCCCCAAAACATCGACACCGGCAACGGCAGCGTGACGATCACGACCGACGACCAGGATCCGGTGGGCCGTTCGACGGGTGATTCCGTGACCACCACCTTCAACCAGTGCAATCAGTTCGGTGGCGTGATGAACGGCACGACATCGAACAAGATCAATGCCCTGACTGGGGATCCGTTCGTCACCGCGCCGTGGGTCGTCGATACCACGCACTCGACTGATTTGACGCGTACCTCCGCTCAGGGAGCGTCGACGACGAAGAGTACGGCGTCGTCGAAGGCCGAATCCGCGGACGGTGTGATTATCGTGCGCACGACGGCGGGAGAGGGCTCCCGTACCGGGACGGACGGGGCCGGCGTTGCAACCAGCTCGACCAGCCGGTTTTCGTCGAAATCCACGACAGACCTCAATCTACAGACCAAGACCAACGAGTTCGATATGAATTCGACCTCAGGGACCAGCACCCGCAGCGCCAAGACGGCGACGCCCATCGCGGGACCGTTGAACGGGGCCCCGACGTCCGGTGTCATCGAGGTCCGGGAAGCCGATCCGGCGGCGGGACTGAACCGCACCGTGCGGGTGACGATGCAATCCGACGGCACCGCGCTGGTCGAGGTCGATTCCAACGGCGACGGCGTGATCGACCAGACGTTCACCACACCCTGGTTCGGCGGTATCGGGTTCGGCGGCGGCTTCGGCGGTGGTTTCGGCGGTGGTTTCGGCGGCGGCATCGGCGGGGCTCCGGGTTTGGGCGGCGGGACAGGGACCGGGCCGGGATTTGGGGGAGGACGATTCGTTCCGCCCGTTGGCGGCGGCTCGCCCGTGTCCCCGGTCCCGCCGGCTTCGGGCGGAGGCTTCGGTGGTGGAGCGTTTCGCCCGCGGGTGTAGGGCTTCAGCGCGATGAACGCGATGTCGAGTTCGACATCGCTCATGCCCGCGACAACCGGAGCCGCTGGGTCGAGTGTGAAACGTACATTACGTTACGCGGCTTTTTTCCTCGGTTTTTGGTTGCCGGGCGGTGTGCCCTGGGCGGCGGCGCTGGTCGATGCGAAGGCGCCGTATTTCGAGGGGCGGGATCTTGGCGACATTCTCTTCACCGAGAAGGATTTCCCCCGAGATGTTTCCGAACTCGCCCTTCAGCAAGTCGGGCTCGCACATTTTTACGGCGATGCGAACGAACGACTGCTCCCCGTCCACAGTGTACCTTTCCCCGGAAAATGCCGCGGGGGTACAGACGATCCCGCAAAGAACGGTCTCAATGCAGCCAAAGAATCCGCGGAACTGAGGTGTCATGGTTGCCCGGGTATGTCGAAGCAGTATCCAATCCGATATGAGACGAAGGATAGCACAGCCGCACGGGCACTACAGGTCACTTGACCGGCGGTTTGAATTGTTTTCGCGCGCGTTCGACTCGTGCGCGGGTAACACACTGTTCGACATGATCATTGATGAGGCCCATGGCCTGCATGAAGGCATACACGGTAGTGGGGCCGACGAACTTCCAGCCCTGCTTTTTTAGAGCCTTGGACAAAGCGATTGATTCGGCCGACGTTGAAGCCGTTTGGGGTTTGGCGACGGCCTTTTTGTCCGGCTCGAACCGCCAGATGAACGCTGCAAGCGAGCCTTCCTGTTTAACCAGCTCCCGCGCCAGTTTTGCGTTGTTGATGACCGCTTCGATCTTCCCGCGATGCCGAACGATGCCCTCGTCTTTCAAAAGACAGTCGACATCCCGCGCGGAAAAGCGCGCGATTTTGTTGAAATCGAACCCTTTAAACGCCGCGCGAAAGTTTTCTCGCTTGGCGAGAATCGTTCTCCAGCTCAATCCGGACTGAAAGCCTTCAAGGCTCAGCTTCTCGAACAGTCGGAAGTCGTCGCTCACCGGGAAGCCCCATTCCGTGTCGTGGTACTGAAAAAACTCCGGTGCCGCGGCGCACCAACGACAACGCGGTTTGCCATCCGGCCCATCAATCGTCGCGCTCATAGTGTTGGCCTGTTCCTTTTGTTAGCTAAATAAAAAAGTTCTAGCGGGACCCATCATGACAATTGGCAGGTCCCGCTACGCGTAATTCTTCAACCAATTGCACAATTGATTCACTTCCCGGCGAATGAATTCTTCTTCGTGAAATGCATTGGCCAGCGTGGCCACCCCCTGGCTGCGTGCAAGAACATGCATCGCGAGCCGGTCGGCGTTTTTCTTATGCCCCAGCAGTACGAACTGCCGGCGCAGCCACGTTCGAAACAGGGTAAATAGCTGATTCGCTCCACCTTGGGATGGATGTGCGAGCTTTGCCAGCTCGATACACAGCGTGCCGACCGGACAGCCGTACTGTTTGATCTTTTCCCGGTTGACGAGCAGGATGTTAATGAAACTGCGGACCCGATCCTCGGGTCGTTCTCCTTCGATTTCCCACCGCTCCAACATTTTCTGCGTGTTCGCGATGCGTCGGTTGATAACCGCATCAAGGATTTCGTCTTTCGTCTTGAAGTGATGGTAAAAGTTGCCGCGCGATATTCCTACGGCTTTGGAAATATCCGCGAACGAGGTGTGCTCGAAGCCTTGTTGATAAAACAAGCGGTCCGCTTGTTCGACGATTAGGTCGCGTGTCGATTTTTCTGTCATAGCATCAAAGTGCGGTGGCCGTCGCGGCAGGCGATAGGACGTGTGTCAGAATTTGCGGCGATAGTAGGGCAGCTGTCCTACCGCGTCAAGATCTGACGGTGGGTTTCGGCACAGTTCAGACCGTGTGGATCTGACCGTTTCGTAATATCGCGGCATCCATAAATTTGATCTCGTACCCCATGGCCCGGTAGCCGTGCTGGCGCTTATGCCACATGCGATCGAGCTGAGAATGAGCGGTTTCGGCGTAATCGTAGATGCGTACATCCTGCTTGTCGGCGTGTTCCCGGTGCAATCGTCCGGCATATTGCTGCAGCGTGCCCTTCCACGAGATCGGCATGGCCAGCACCAGCGTGTCGAGCGGCGGATGGTCGAAACCTTCGCCGATCAAGCGGCCGGTGGCGAGCAACACTCGCGGGGCCGACTCGTCCAACGCATCCAGTTCGGCAAAGACCGCTGTTCGCTGTTTCTTCGGCAAGCGGCCATGCAACACGAAACAGTGCTCGATCTCGTCCTCCAGCGCCTCGCACAACAGCGGCAGGTGGTCCGTTCGTTCGGTGAGGACCAGCACCTTGCGTCCTTCCCGATAGGCGGCCAGCACATCTTTGGCGATGCGCTGGTTGCGTTCGGTATCGTTGGCCAGAATGCGAAACACCTCCTGAATCGGCGAATCCGGTGGGATCCCCGGCGTGGGTAGCACCTTCGGCCAGACCTCCAATTGCGCCGGGGCGGTATCGGGCCTGGCGGCGCTGTGGCGGATCGGCCCGCACTGCATGAAGACAATCGGCTGACGGCCGTCGCGCCTTATCGGCGTCGCCGTCAGACCTACCACAAATTTCGACTTTGCCTGTTTGAGGATCGCCTCGAAGGAAACGGCGGAGATGTGATGGCATTCGTCGACGATGATCTGCCCGTATTGGTCGAGTAGTTCGCCCAGATCCTGACGGCGGGAGAGCGACTGCATGACAGCGATGTCGAGTTTCCCGGACGGCTTTTTCTTGCCGGCGCCGATGATGCCCATGCATCCTTTCGGAAGTTCAAGGAACCCCGTCAACCTTTCACGCCACTGACGCAGCAACTCAGTGCGGTGGACCAGCACTAAGGTACTCGCCTTGCGCCGGGCGATTAGGGCGGCGGCGGTGACCGTCTTGCCGAAGGCCGTCGGAGCACACAGCACGCCAACTTCGTGCTTGAGCATCGCCCGTACCGCCGCCTGCTGATCCTCGCGCAAGGTGCCGGTGAATTTGGCGCTCACGTTCCGTCCCGGCAGGCGTTCGTCCTGTATCTCCGGACGGATGTTGTTCTCCTGTAACAGATCCAGCACCGCATCGAGGCAGCCTCGGGGCAGGCCAATGTGCCGGGGATAGTTCTCGGCGCAGCCTATGATGCGCGGCTCCTTCCACGCCGGCCGACGCATGGCCTGCGCTTTGTAGAACTCCGGGTTCGGAAAGGCGGCGAGCCGGATCAGTCGGTTGGCCAGTACCAGGGTAAGCGACGTCGGCAGCGGGCCGGCTATCCTGGCCGGTGCAGGCGCAGGCCGCTGCCAGGGCTTGCTGTGCTCTTCCTCGGTGACGAATGCCACATCCAGGGGGTGACGGCCGCCACTGGCCCGAAGAACGGCGCTTTCCAAGTCTCGCCGGGATAGGGGCCGGATGGATGCCAAAAACGTCCACTGATTGGGATAGGGTTGCAGGTATTCATCGACGAACACGCTGCGGCCCAATTTCCTCGGCTGCTTCTGCAAGGGCAGCGCGATTAGATTGCCGAAGCCGCCCTTGGGCAGGGTGTCCTGATTGGGCAACAGACGGTCATAGCTGGACAGGGATAACTGCCGGCTGCGCTCGCAGGTTTGGCTGATCAGCGCGGTCCCAAGCTGCCGGGCTTCGCGCGCCGGAACGGACTCGGCAAAAAAGATCCAGGCGTGTGCGCCATTGCCGGAGCGTGAAATTTCCAGCGCCGCAGAAATGCCAAGCTCCCGGCAGGACTGCGCGAAGGCTTTCGCATCTTCCCGCCAGTCGGCTTTATCGAAGTCAGCCGCCAGAAAATAGCAGCTGTCGTCGGTAAGAAGCGGATAGACGCCGATGGTTTGTTTCCCGGCCAAATGGTCGTAGATCACCTGATCGGTGACCGGCAGCAACTGGCGTTGTTTGCAGTCGCCGCATTTGACGCTGGGTTTGTGGCAGACGCCGGGTTTCCACTCATTGCCGCAGACTGGGGAGTAGCCGGATGTGCCCTTGGCAGCCGATTCCCAGCGCTGGGGATAGACATCCTCGCGCCCCCGGAAAAGACGGCGGAACAGGGCAATTTTGTCGTCGGTGGTGAAGTGGGCAGGGTCTGGAGCGGACTGCGGCGTTGCGGCGATCAGTTCCGGGGTGATGGGTTCTTTCCAAGCGATACCGTGCCGGGTCAGCAGCGCCTTGAGGCGGGCGTTCTCCTCGCGCAGTCGCCCCAGGTCATCGTGCTCCGTCCATGTCTGGTTATTCTTTGGTAAATCCATAATTCATCATCAGGTCGGTTAACCGTTTACGTCGTCGGTAGTTGGGTGGTCCATTAGCTTTTTTCGTTTTCAGTCTCCGTTCTTATTCGGTTCGGTCTGATAGCGGAACGGGACCAGTGCTGCTGAACGGCCTGGATGAATGCAGGGCGGACAAGCTTGGCCCGTTGCGCGAGCCAGTCCCCTTGATCGAATCGCAGGTAAATGCCTTCGGCGGGTTGGTCAGAAAGCTTTGACTGCGATAACAGGTGTTGCAGCTCCGGATAGGAAAATCGCCCACGCGCAAGACTTGGCACTTTGGAGAGATGCATTTTCTCAATCATCCGGTCACGGCGCGTCGATGACAGAAAGCGTCGAGACTCTCGGTCATAGATATCAAACGCGAGAAACCAGTCGGGCAAACGGTCATAGAAAACCGAATGCCGGGCATAACACCACTCACCAAAAAGGATATACCGGTCGGAGAGATGCTCGGAGAGCACATCGGTGCGGGGTGCCAACCATTCGCCGAGCTTCTTCCACTGGCCCAATCCAGGCAGTTGCAAATAAGCCCCTCTGTTCTGCGCTCGAATACTGCCGTTCGCGTCGAACGAGACACCTAGGTTTGCTCCGTCAACTTTTTCCTCGACCGCAAGTTCATGCCGTAGGAATTCACTACGCTCGAATTCGGTCAGGACCTTGTCGTCCCTGATGTCGACGCCGGCAAGGGTCGCCAGATGAGGGGTGGAGGGAAATTTGAAAAACTCCTCGTTCACGTTCCAATCTTCTCGGCAGATTTGGCTTGCACATATTTCGGGCAGAGGAATTGGACGGTTATGCCGACTTGGCTCAAAGCATCCTTCCATCCCCACCACTTGCTGTCGGTGGCCTGCAAGATCGGAGCTTTGTTCGCGTGGGCATTCGCCACTGCGACAAACTTGCGGTCTGATCGGTCGAAATCATTCAGCCCGTCATGCTTGGGGAACTCTTCGTAAGAATGGCCATTCTTGGTGATGCGCACTCTCTGTGAGTGACGCAGGCTCCAGCGATTATCGTGAACCCACTTCATGAAACGGTCACCTACACCAGGCTGCCCCTTCATGGAAAGCTGTCGCCGGTATTCATCGAAAATTTCGTCTCCCGCGTCGATGATCAGACCACGCTTTTTGATGACATGCTCAACCGCCTCGATGCATGCCAGTACGCACGCATCTGATACATCCGAGTCCGGGTCTGGCTGGGTGGCGAGATTGGCTGTCTTGGCTACATTGGTATCCACCAGACATTTCATCGGCAGGCTCATACGGATGTCTCCCGCCTTTCTTTCGTCTGCTTCCGCTTTTTCATGGCAGCCTTGGCCTGTTCGGTGATGTCGCCCATCTCGTCACCGAAGAAGTTTTCCGGCCAATTATGGACGTTGCCGAAGATGTCAATTTGCAGTGGTTCCAGGGTGGCCGGTGTCTTGGCGATATTGGCGAAATAGGCGGATACTTTCTCCTTTGGAACCGCGTCCTCGGCGATACGGCGCTGTAAGCGCCGCAGAAAATGTTCCGAGTGGGTTTCGATGACCAACTGAATATCTCTGTCCGTGCCGTTTTCTCTGGAATTGATGACGTCGATCATGACGTCGGCCAGTGCGGACTGCGCACTTGGGTGCAGATGAATTTCCGGCTGTTCCATGAGAATGATCGATCCTGCCGGTGCGTAGAAACATTGCACTAGCACCGGCAGTACCTGCGATATACCAAAACCGACGTCGGGGAGATCGACCCAATCCCTCGAACCTTTGGTGCGGACCTTGACCTCGTACTCCTGGCGCTGCTCGGATATGGGATTGACCCTAAACTCCTCAATCAATCCCATTTCCTTGAGCTTTAACGCGATGATTTCCTCAAGGGGCTTTGCCGGTCGTCGATATCCCAAGCTTATCTTTCGGTCTCTGGCGGCCAGGATGGCCGCGACGGTATTCTCGCCTGAAAAGCCTACGCTTTCTGGAGTAATGCCACCCCACGTATAAAGCCTTTCCGCCTTTGTTCGGAGAGGTCCCAGGTAGTAGATGGAATTGAACAGCTTCTCCTGCGCGAGATTGAGTTCTTGGACGAAGTCGGCATTCTGGTAATAGGCCACTACCTCGTCGGGAAAACCGTAGAATCGCACAACATCCTTGAGCGCCCAAGCGCGCATTTTTTTTCTGACGAGAGAGTACTGTTCAGCTGAGGCGACATATTCCAGCTTGTCAGATTTTCTTGCCAGTTCGATTGAGAGAGACTGAGCCTCTCCTTCGAGGAGGCGATACTTGAAACAGGAAACTTGCAGCAAATGCTTCGTCGCATCGCTTAGCTCAACTTCGCCACTGAAGGCCAGCTCATTGCCGGAAAACATCTGGCCCGACAAGGGGTCTTTAAACTTCAGGGCTTCCGATAGCGACCACCGATAGTCGAATGCGATCTTGTTTTCCGGGTCGCGGTGAAAGACCATCTCCTGGTAGGAACCAAGCTGGACGGCGGAGTTCTTGCCGCCGGGGTAAAACACTGCCTTTCTATCCGGCGATTCGACGGTCTGTTTCAGCATCATCAGAAATTGGCCGATGCTGGATTTGCCCGAGCTGTTGGCGCCAAAGAACAGGGAAATGGGAGCCATGCGAATGGCGCCGGTGTCCTTCCAGCCTTTGAAGTTTTTTATTCGTAGTTGTTTCAGCATGCTTGTTCTCTCCTCGCTTTACTGCCATGCCGTTCACGGCGGGGCCTGAGGTCTTCGCTCATGTGCCTGCTCCCAGCCAGTGCGCGAGCGGCTTTGACAAGAATTCTTCCAGCGCGATGCCGTCACCACCCACCAGCAGGCTGCGTTGCGGCTTGAAGGTATCGGCAAAGGCTGCGGAGCCCGGATGGGCTTGTGGCGCGCGGCCGCTTTTCACCTCGATGGCCGTCAGGCGGCGACCGGCTTGCGCGATAAAATCCACCTCGTGATTGCGCTCGCGCCAGTAATACAGCGAGCATTCGCCACGCATCGCGGCGTTGGCCAGATGCGCCCCCACGGCAGATTCCACCAGCCGCCCCCAGAATTCCCGATCGGCCCGCGCTTGCGCCAGGGTCATACCGCTGGTGGCCGTCATCAGGGCGGTATTGAGCACCTGTAACTTGGGGCTGGAGCCCCGGCGGCGTGCCGTGTCCCCGGCGTACTTGGATAGGCCGCACACCATACCCGCGCCCGCCAGCAGCTCGAGGTAGTGGGCCAGCGTCGTGGTGTTGCCCGCATCCTGCAATTGTCCCAGCATCTTGGTATAAGACAGTACCTGCCCGGAATAACGGCAGGCCAGGTCGAACAGCTGCCGCAACAGGGCGGGCTTGTCCACACGGGTGAGCAGCAGCACATCGCGGGAAATCGAGGTTTCGATCAGACTGTCCAGCACATAACGCGCCCAGCGCGTGGGCTCGACCGCCAGTGGGGCCGCACCCGGATAGCCGCCGTAGAACAGATATTCCTCCACCGACCAGCCAAAGGCCGCGCGCATTTCCGCATAGGACCAGTGCGACAAGGCAATCACCTCGAAGCGTCCGGCCAGGCTTTCGGTCAGTCCTTGCGTGATCAAGAGCGGTGCGGAGCCCAGCAGCACCACTTTGAGGCCACGCCCGGCGCGCGTGTCTTCGTCCCACAGGCGCTTCACCGTCTCGGACCAGGCCGGAATTTTCTGGATTTCATCCAGCACCAGCACCGCGCCGTTCTTGTCGGCGATGGACAATCGTGCCGCCTCCCACTGCTGGGCGATCCAGTCGGCGCCGCGCAGGGTGGGTTCGTCGGCGCTGGCATGGCGCACGGGTCGCGTCACGCGCTCGGCGACCTGTCGCACCAAGGTGGACTTGCCCACCTGTCGCGGCCCGGCCACAACCTGGATGAAGCGGCGTGGCTCGTGAAGACGCGCCTCCAGTACGGCCGCCTGCGGGCGTTCGTAGGGGAGATTCGAGTTACTCATCATGGTGAGTAATTTTACTCAATAAGATGAGTAATGCAAGGGTCGCTGGGTGTCACCGTCGGCAGGTTTAACAACTATCCATCCCTATCTCCAGCGCCGCGCCACTCGCCCAATGCAACATTCTGATTTTTATGCCGCATCGCCTTTTGGCGCAGTCCTTGCCCTACGTCTTGCTATAAGTAACGCAGCCCAATCAATTTTCTTCGTTCGGAGTGAAACAATGTCATCGACAAAGACAATGCTGCCACTGGCTGCCGCCATCGCCTGCACGATTTCCGCCACGTCGGCCGATGCCGCAAGCGCCCAAGATGTCGCGATCGACTATGTCCGCGTCACTGAGAAAGGCGCTTTCGAAGTTCGCGCGACCCAGCCCATCGATCCCTTGTGCGCCGATGGCGGTCTGATCTTCACCGTCGCGCCACACAAAAACGGCGTGTCCGGCGACGGCGCTAAAGCGTTGCTATCGATCGCGCTCACGGCCTATTCCCTCGAAAACCCAATCGACGTCGTTTTCGATACCAGCTCAGCCGAGTGCTTCGCCAGCGAAATCTTGATCGCTCGCTAGTCAACCCCCGCCCGATTCTCGCGGACCCAGGTTCGCGAGCGCGGGTAGTTTGCCCAAATAACAAAAAAATGAGCCATGAAAATCGGAACTAGATTACTTTTAGCCATCGTCGCCTTGCTGCCGCTGGATTTTGCCGTCGCCCAAGACGAACTGGAAGTCCCCGACTTCTACGCCGAGCCGGGCCTAAATCCGTTCCGCGATTACCTCAACAAAAGCGCGAACGAACACATCGATCCGTTCTCCGGTTCGCTGCAATATCACTATGTAGACCTGGTCGTGCCCGGCAACGGCGGGCTGGATATCAAGGTGCAGCGTTCCTACACTGCGCCGCAGCAAAACTTGGGCGAACACACGCCGTGGGGACTGCATTGGACCATGCACTTTGGCCGAGTCGTTAAAAAAGACACCGCGGTGTGTTTCAGCCCTAACGCGCTCAATCAAAACGACAATCCGCGCTTGGAACTGCCCGACGGCAGCACCAACGTGCTTTTCAGCGTCACCAAAACCAACCAAACCGACCCCGACTACATTACGAAGGACCGCTGGCGCGCCGACTGCACCAGTGCCACCACCTCAACCGGCACCAACGGCGCCTTCCGCATCACCTCCCCGGAGGGCACGGTTTACGAAATGACGCAAATGACGTTTGCCACCAGCTCCACTTACGTTAACGGCGCGCTTCACAACATTCCGTTTTACATCTGGTCGCCAAGCCGAATCACCGACCGCAATGGCAACTATCTCGAGTTTACCTACGCGCGCATTGCGACCAGCGGCCCTACCCTGCTTGATAAAATAACCGCATCCGACGGCCGCGTTGTCACCTTCAACTACACCAATCGTGACCGCGACAATGCGCTCTTGACCAGCGTCTCCGCCAACGGTCAGACCTGGCGCTATGCCTACACGCAGGTGTTCCCGCCGAACGATACCTTTACCAACGACTATTGGTATCACCTGAGCGAAGTACAATCCCCGGGCGGCAGCAACGCACTGGTTTGGAAATACGATTACTTTGCCTGGGATGCCCCGCCTCATCTCAACCGTTACGCGCTAAAGACCGTCACCCACCCTTATGGCGGAAAAATCGACTACGAGTACCAGCCCGTTCGATTCGACGCCAACTATTTCTATCCGACGTGGGCCATCTACGCCAAACATGTCACCAGCTCCGATTTCTGGAACATCAGTTGGTACTACTACTACAAGCCGGGCAACAGCGTCTATCCACCGTTGCCCTACGACGAAACCTTCGTCGCGGCGCCGGATATGCACGACATCTGGTACCGCCATTACGGCGTGAGTTCCGTATCGGGCGATGACATCTGGAAGGTCGGCTTGCCATACGAGATCGAACGC
>JAKACW010000093.1 GCA_021821045.1 Pseudomonadota bacterium | reverse complement strand
TGCCGCCGGAAGAACCACCCATCATGCCGCCTGAGCTGCCGCCGGACGAGCCGCCCATCATGCCGCCTGAACTGCCGCCGGATGAGCCGCCCATCATGCCGCCTGAGCTGCCGCCGGAAGAACCACCCATCATGCCGCCTGAACTGCCGCCGGATGAGCCGCCCATCATGCCACCGGAGCTGCTACCGCCCGACGAGCCACCCATCATGCCGCCTGAACTGCCGCCGGATGAGCCGCCCATCATGCCACCGGAGCTGCTACCGCCCGACGAGCCACCCATCATGCCGCCCGAGCTACTACCGCTGCTGGAGCTACCGCCCATCATGCCGCCCGAGCTACTACCGCTGCTGGAGCTACCGCCCATCATGCCGCCTGAACTACTACCGCTGCTGGAGCTGCCGCCCATCATGCCGCCGGAGCTGCCACCGGAGGAACCGCCCGAGCTGCCGCCCGATGAACCGCCGGAAGAACCACCCATCATGCCGCCTGAACTGCCACCGGAGGACCCACCCGATGAGCCACCTGAGCTACCGCCCGACGACCCACCGGACGAACCGCCCATCATCCCGCCTGAGCTGCCACCCATCGCCAGCATCAAGGGACCATCCGCACCAAAGGATGTAAACACGCTTTCCGCTGCGGCCGGCGACAGTGGCGCGGCCGTCAGCACTGCAACGGAAACCATGATTTTCACCATGATCTTCAAAAAGCGGTCGAGCTGTTTTGTGTCACACATAAGCGTGTTTCCAAGTTGTACCGCATCCTTTGGTGATTGCGACAAAGGTCATATCCTGGTGTAGATGGCCTGCAAGTATGTCGTTCCGCCGTCGTTGCCGGTGCCGCGAACCGTGAGGCGGAACACTCGTGCATTCGTGGGTGCTTCTGTTCCAGTGCCGCGGTCGGGATCGGTTGGCAACGCGACTTGTTGTTCGCCGAGATACTCGACGATGTAGCGGTCGGTGCTGCCGGTAACGCTCATCGAATTCGTCGTCCAATTGTGTGTGGCGATATCGGTAACCAGTCCGCTGCAACCGCTGGTCTTGGCTGTTCCCGCTTCGGCGAGCAAACCGTTGCCGGATGTGCATGTGAATTGATAGGACGGATTGCGCAAACTGTCGCCCAACTGCATGGCCAGAATCTCGGCAGCTAAACGGGCGTTTTCTGCGGCGACGAAGGAACGTTGTTTGTCTTGAGCGTTGCTGGCCATCTTTAATTCAAGCTGGCTGGCGGTCGTTGCGGCCACGCCAAGAATCGTCAACACCATCAACATCACCAGGCCCAGGATGAGCGTTGCCCCGTCCTGCCGTGCGGGGGCATTCCATTGGCGATTGATTGTGGTCATTCTGGGTGACATATCAGCCTGCCAAATTGCGTATCGCGATGGTGCTGGTGAATAACTGGTGACGATAGGTGCCTTCGGCGTTGATCGATTCTCCCGCCAGATCGAACTGCGTCAGCTTCGGCGTGTAGCCGGCTTCCTTCATGTCCGTTCTGATCAGCAGCCAGATGCGCACGGTCAGAACGTTGGTCCACATTTCCAAGGCGTCGTCGGAGAATAAGCTGCCGCCGTCAATGGCCGAGGCGGGCACATAGCGGTCCACGTATCCGTCCGGCAGTCCCGCCCGATAGGCGCCGTTGACCGTGCCGATGGGGGTTACGCCGCTCTCGACGGCGCTGTCCAGTCCGTATTCGACTTGGAATGAAACGACGCCCGTTGCGATGGGCTCGTGTACGACGCAGGGACGGGAGGTGGGGTTGCAGTTGGCGGTGTTGTACTCGATGCGAGCGCGAACCAGGGTTGGGACGTCGTCGTCGACGCCCGCGTCGCACACATCATTGGCTCCCGTATCCGTGCAGGGCCGGACGTAGTAAACCGCGGCGAATATCGGATAGTTGGCCGTCTCGGGCGTGGGGTCGGGGGTGCCTACGTTGCCCCATAGATCGTCGCCGATCGGAAAGGTGCCGGTATTCAAAGCGCCGTTCAGGCACGCGACGCCCGCGCCGCCGGAGGTGTTGCATTCGAACAATGCCGCGCCAAAGATGTTACTGCGCAAATACACCACGTCCTCAACCAGCGCGCTATTGGCGATCCGCGGCAAGGCGGCGTAGTGAACCGAAAGGACGTCGGTGTTGGTGACGTAGTTGCTCGAGTCGATGCAGCCTTCGAAGTCCACCCGCGTGTTGTCCTTGCCGAAAACCCGCGGCGGCAGGCGCAGCGGTGAAACGGCCGCCATGGGCGCGATCCAGCGAAACGAGTTGCCACCCGTCGCGGTAAAGCATTCGTCGGTGATCGTGCCGATTCTGCGTGGAGTGTTGGTCGTCTCCGCGACTTTCCAGTACTGCTGCACTGGACCGATAAAGCCGGCCATGCGCACGTCGGTGTTGAGGTGGTAAAGGGCTTGACGGCCGTTTTCCTGGATGCGCGCCAGCGCTTCCTGCGTTTGCACTTGTTGCCGGGTGCTGAGAAAGACCTGACTGATGACCGTGGCGACCAGAAACATCAGGCCGATGCCGACCAGCAGTTCGATGAGCGTTGCGCCGGCGTTGTTTTTTTTCATATTTGCACCGTCACTTTGAAGCACTTGTGTGTGGTGCCGGCGTCGAGAGTCCCGGCGCTGTTGCAATTGCCGCCGATTCGGCCCTGCCAGATCAGCGTGATGTCGATGGCGACCGGTGCTGGAATTGGATTGCCCACGACATCGACACCCGCGGTCGGCGCCCAGTCGCTCGACGCAATGAGCGCATCTCCCGACGGCAAGTCGTTCGCGACGCGATTAGTCAACCACTGATCGAGATCATGGTAGGCCATTTGTTGGGCCGTGCACGTCGCGGTGCGGCAGTTCGCGCCGGTGGGCAGGGATGCCCCGGCCGTGGCGCGTTGATAGTGGCCCGCGCGCACGCCGCGCACGTTGGCGCGCATTCGTTCGGCGATGTCATTGGCGAGAAACGAGGCCATTGAGTACATGTACGCATCGTGATTGCTTTTTAGCGCGTTGGTTTGCAGGCCGGCCACGCCGAGCAAGCCCAACGACACAACAGTCAGCGTGACCAGTATTTCCAGCACGGTCGCGCCGCGCATCGGGCGAAAACGTTGTGTGTATTCACTGCGCATTGTTTCTCCGTTACTTGCCTAGCACGCAACCCGCGAGACACCGACTCGTCCGGTGACGCCAATGGTAACGTCGCGGTTGTTATTGCCGGTGCAATGGGTCAAACGAAGCTGGAAGGTGTTGGCCGGCGCCGATCCGGTCGACCCGTAGGTGATCGAGTTGGTACCGGTCAGGGTTGCGCCGCCGTCGAGCTGGGCCGAGGCCCGCATCACTTGCGCGCCGTTCAAGATCACCCAACCCAGGTGCCACTTGGACGCGTTGCCATCGCTGCGGCAACTGGAGCCGTTGCTGCTCGTGCACATGACGATGTCGGTGCGGCGTTTCACGGCTTCGCTGCGCGCGTAGTTGAGCGCCGCGACAAACTCGTTGCTGATGCCGGAGGCATAGCTGTTGGCAATGATGCTGCGCATGGTGGGCACGGCCAGCGTGAGCAGGATCGACAAAATGGCGACGGTCACCATCAGTTCGACGAGGGTGAAGCCGTCGCGGCCATGTTTAGTTTTATGTGTCATGCGAACCTGTGATGCCGTTCTCCATTTGGAGGCGGTCTAAATTGCGCGTTCCGAGTCCTTAGTTTTTCGGCTCGTCTACAGGATTCTTTAAGCGATACAGAGCGTTAGTTAAGCCAATGTTAAGCGTTAGAAATACTGCGGAAACATCCAAACGTCGTTACCAAACCGTGACTTGGCGAAAACACACACGACCGGGGAGGGGTAAGACGCTCGAATCTGAAAATATCTCATTTGTACTAATGAAACTTGTCGAACGGTTGGAATCCGCCCGTTGCGGCAGCGGCGGCAGGGGTCGACCGGGGGACGAAGGGGTCAGGAACAGCGCCTCGACGGCTTGAGGGAACGCGTCTGCCGCGGGGCGGACGAGGATTCGGTAGGCGTAAAGATGGGTTTGACTGGCGGCGCAGGCGGGGCGCCAGCGACCGCTCAAATCGACGCAGCCGGCGTCACTCACTGTGACGCCGGGATCGGTAACGGTTTCGCCAAGATCAAGTTGACGCTCGGCGTTTGCCAATCGTGTTTCCAGCGCCTGCCCCCGCTGTGCCGCAGCAAGAAAGTGGCCGGCCGCGGAATAATTGATTTCCCCTTCGGCCAAACCGTGGAGTGTCCACAGCGCGATGGTCGCGAAGAATATCAACACCGGAACCAATATGAATCCGCCGCTATTTCGCCGCATCATTTGATTCCTCGCGGGGCGACTGGCGCAGTGCGATGGTCTGCGACCAACTAAAGGTATCGACGCCGTTCGTATCTCGCATGCTGCGCGCGCAGACCGATGCGAGAGAAAGCTGGATACGCACGGCGCGTACGCTTTTCCAGTCGGTTACGTCGGAAGCGGGGAAGAAATGGACTTCCTTGCCGGGCGCCGCCGCCATGGCCACGCCGTAGCGCACGGACCAACCGACGACACCGGGCAGCAACTCTTCTTTGTACGGGCGTTTGCCGTGCCGGTGGCGATAACGGACAAGCGATTTGACGGTCTGGGCGGCGGCGCAACCATAGTCGCGCGCGTCGGTTCGATATTCCACGGCGTACACATCGATGCCGGTGTCGGGGGACGACCCGCGAGTGTTCGATGCGCCACCGAACAATGCGTCGCCGTCGCGCGCCAGTAACAGCACGTCGGCGGCGGCCAAGTCATCCATGTCGAAGCAGCCGTTCAATGCGCCGCGGCGGATTTGATCGATACCCTCGACGGCGGCGGGCAGACGGGATTGCGCCAGTTGTTGGCAAACTGTCGCAGCATTGAGTTCAGAATCCGGAACCAGATATGCAGTCGCCGCGGCGGACTTTATGTTGTGGGCCAGCGTCGCGGACAGCCAACGCGCGTTTTGAGTAACTTCCGCTTTCTCTTCATGGGATTTGGCGTCCACCTTAACGCGCACGTAGGCCGTGATGATGAGCGCCAACAAGGTGGTGGATAGCGCCAGCGAGATCACCAGTTCGATCAAGGTGAGTCCGGCAGACGGCTTGAAGGCCAAGGGTTGCGCGTTGGTCATACGGGTTCCTGAATGTGAATGCACGCGCTGTCGAGTTCGCAGTCGCCGTTGACCCCCAATAGTGGATGGGCCGGCCACGCGATCTCGATGCGCCAACGTCCGCTTTCGGTGCCAAGCGCGATGCGCAAATCCGCCGCGGCGGATTGCCATTGCGCTTGCCAGGCGCGAAATTCGGCCTCGCAGGATTCGGTGCATGCCGTGGCGCCTGTTTTGGCGTCGATTAGCAACAGCCGCTCGTGCCAATCGTTGGCCGCCAAACTCGCCAGAGTGAGCCGCCGCTGCTCCTCGAAGTGGATCGTTGACATGAGATGGGCGCGCAACAGAGGCACCAGGCAGCCGCTGGCCAGCAGCAGCGCGATGAGAATCTCGATAAGTCCCGCGCCGCCATTGCGGGCGATGGTGAAATTGTTCGTCAGTCTGTCGTGTTTGCGCATGGCGTTGTCTCCAGGAGCGATAGTGTGATCCCTCTCGTCGCGCTCGACAGTCGCCGATTGCCCGCGCGCGTGTCAGAGCGCCGCGTGCGGAAATGTCCGATCAGGCGTACAAGCTGTGGGATAATGCGCCCCCATGAGCGATGTCATTGTGATCGGTGGCGGCCTGAGCGGGTTGTTCGTGGCGCGGGAGTTAACCCTCGCCGGCGCGCAAGTCACACTGCTGGAGCGCGGAACCGTAGGTTGCGAAGCGTCTTGGGCCGGAGGCGGTATTCTTTCGCCGCTCTATCCGTGGCGCTACTGCGCGGCGGTGAATGCGTTGGTCCGCTGGAGCCAGGATGCTTATCCGGCGTTGTGCGCCGAGCTTGCGGCGTCGACCGGGATCGATCCGCAGTGGATGCCGTGCGGCATGTGGCTGTTGGACAGTCACGAGTTCGATACGGCGCGCGATTGGGCGCAGCGCAACGAGCGCTCGGTCGAGCGAGTGACTTCCGCGGAGATGGCGCGACGGGCGCCGGCGATTGCGGCGCCCGATGGCGGGGTGTGGCTGCCCCATGTCAGCCAAGTGCGCAATCCGCGATTGTTGCAGGCGCTGCTTGCCGACGTGCGGCGGCGCGGCGTGCGCGTGTTCGAAAATGAGGGTGCCGGCACTGTCGTTGTCGACGGCGATCGGGTGAGGGGCGTCAACACCGCAAGCGGTTTTTACGCTGCCGCTTCCGTGATCGTCGCGGCGGGCGCGTGGTCTGCGCCGTTGCTGGAGGCGCTCGGCCCCAGGGTCAGCATTTTTCCCGTGAAGGGGCAGATGCTGCTGTATCGTTTGCCGCCCGGCGTGCTGCGCGCCATCGTGCTCGGCGGTGGCCACTATGTCGTGCCGCGCAACGATGGTCGCGTCTTGGTCGGCAGCACGCTGGAGGAAACCGGCTTTGACAAATCGACCACCGACATGGCGCGGCGGGAATTGGCGGCCGCCGGCGCCGCGCTGATTCCGGCGCTGGGAGCCCTTGAGCCGGAACGACACTGGGCCGGTCTGCGCCCGGGCAGCCCGAACGGCGTCCCGTACATCGGAGCGGTGGCATCGGTTGCGGGTCTATATATCAATGCGGGCCATTTTCGCAATGGCGTGGTCATGGGGCCGGCGGCGGCGCGCTTAGCGGCCGATCTCGTGTTGGGCCGCCCGACGAATCTCGATCCCGCGCCCTATCGACCGCCATTGTGATAAAGGACAGCGGGGGTGCGTAAATTTTCCTCTAAAATCTTGTAGCGGTGCGCCGACTAATACGTAACTGTCATGTGATAATGTGGACATAGTTCAGATTGGTTTTTATACTTCTGACCAAGGCGCTCAAGATTGTGGAATTCAACTATGACTGAACTCGAACTGATTCATCTGATGCGCGAACGGGATATCACGCCAACGCAGCAGCGGTTGGAGATCGCCCACATTTTGCTTGCAAAGCCCCAGCACGTGTCGGCCGATCAGATACTCGCGATGGTCAATAAGGATGGCGCCCTGGTTTCGAAGGCGACGGTTTACAACACCTTGAAGTTGTTTGCCGCGAAAGGTTTGGTGCGCGAGGTGATCGTCGATCCGGCGAAGGTCTTTTACGACTCGACCACCACGCCCCATTTTCATATCTACAACGTGGATACGGGCTCGCTGATGGACGTCGATGCCGATAGGGTGTCGCTGGGTCATCTGCCGCCGTTGCCCGAGGGTACGGTCACCGACGGCGTGGATGTGATCATCCGGGTGAAAAACACGGCCGCGGCGATCTGAAGCCGCACGTTGAGATCAGATTCCCATTTCTTTATACTTGCGCGTCTTGTCCGACGTAGCCGGGATAGCTCAGTTGGTAGAGCAACGCATTCGTAATGCGTGGGTCGGGGGTTCGATTCCCTTTCCCGGCACCATCTTGATTAATGAGTTGATACGAATCGGCTTGGCCGGCGTGGGAGCGGATCGTTCCGCGATTCTTCGCCGAGTCAATCGCGGAATGATCCGCTCCCACACCGGACGCAAATTAACTCAGGTTAATTAACTTCTGCTTCCGCCTTGGCCGGATTGCATTTCGATGAGTCGACTTGCGCCAGCATCGCCGCTTGTTGATCTTCCACTTCCACAATCGGTGCGCTGACAGCCACCGGATTGACGCAGTCCGCGCTGCCTGCTTCGCAACCGGCGTCGACACGCTGCATAGTACCGGCGCCGCTCTGGGACATGGTGCCTTGGTTGGTCATGGTGCCGCCCGTGTTGCCCATGTTGCCGCCGGACATCGCGCCGCCAGCCGTGTTGCCCATATTGCCGCCGGCCATCGCGCCGCCAGCCATATTGCCCATGTTGCCGCCGGACATCGCACCACCGGCCATGGTGCCACCCATACCCATGCCGCCCATTCCGGAGCCGCCCATCATCATGGCGACCTCGAGTTTTTCGTCGCCCGCTGCGTCGATGCAATCGTCCGCCGCGGTTTCCGGTGTGGCTGTTTCCTCCGCCTGCAAGCTGAATACGGTGGCAACGCTAAACGCCAGCAAGCCCGCGCCCAATGCACGCTTGAAAGTGAAATCCATTTTCTTTCCCCCCTTGGGATAGGATGTGAATGCAACGCTCGACGGCGCGCGAATCCATTCTTAAACATTCAGGGAAAATCGGGAAACTGAGGAGAATACCTACCGCAACGGGTCAATGGCGGTTAACACTCAATGACATTGACGGCCAGTCCACCGCGGGAGGTTTCTTTGTACTGGCTGGCCATGTCGGCGCCCGTTTGGCGCATGGTCTTGATCACTTTGTCCAATGAAACCGTGTGCTTGCCGTCGCCGCGCAGGGCCATGCGGGCGGCGTTGATGGCTTTGACGGCGCCCATGGCATTGCGTTCGATGCAAGGAATTTGGACCAGACCGCCGACCGGATCGCAGGTCAATCCCAAGTTGTGTTCCATGCCGATCTCGGCGGCGTTTTCAACTTGTTCCGGCGTGCCGCCCATGACCGCGGCCAGTCCGCCGGCAGCCATGGAACAGGCCACGCCCACTTCGCCTTGGCAGCCCACCTCGGCGCCTGAAATGGAAGCGTTCTCTTTATAGAGGATGCCGATCGCTCCGGCGGTGAGAAGAAAATCCACGATGCCTTGGTTATTCGCCCCGGGCACGAAGCGTTCGTAGTACAACGCGACGGCGGGAATAATGCCGGCCGCGCCGTTGGTGGGCGCGGTCACGACGCGGGCGCCGCAAGCGTTTTCCTCGCCGACGGCGAGTGCGTAGAGGTTGACCCAATCTAAAGTGGTCAATGGGTCGCGCAATGCGCTCTCCGGGCGTTGCGTCAATTCTCTATAAAGCGCGGGCGCGCGCCGCTTCACTTTCAACCCGCCGGGCAGATTGCCGCTCTGGTGGCAGCCGCGATCGATGCACGCTTTCATCGCATCCCACAACGCCAGCAATCCTGCACGGATGTCCTGCTCGTTGCGCCACGCGAGTTCATTGCGCAGCATGAGTTCAGCGATTGACGTTTTTTCATGGCGACAAAAGGCGAGCAGGGCATCGGCGCTGGTCAGCGGGAACGGCACAATGGTTTGGTCGGCCACGATCCGATCCTGGGCCGCCGTATCGGCGTTTACAACGAAGCCGCCGCCGACAGAGTAGTAATCGCGTTGATCCAACAGATTGCCCGCGGCGTCGTAGGCGCGAAACCGCATGCCATTGGGGTGGTGCGGCAGCGTGTCGGTTTTGTTGAACAGGAAATCGCGCTGGGGGTCGAGCGCGAGGGATCGCCGCGCAAGCAAGTTAATCTGTTTGGCCGTCTGTATCTGCCGCCAGCGTTCGGCCAGTCCCTCGACATCGATGGTTGCCGGTTGGTTGCCTTCCAAGCCAAACGCCAAGGCTTTGTCCGTGCCGTGGCCGCGGCCGGTGTGAGCCAGTGAACCGTACAACTCCACTTCGATTCGCCCGACCGAATCGAACAGATTCTGCTCGGACAAACGCAGCACGAAACGCCGCGCGGCGCGCATTGGCCCAACGGTGTGCGAACTGGAAGGTCCGATGCCAACTTTAAATAAGTCAAATACGCTGACGGCCATGGCTCACTCTGGCGTTACGAAGTGGCGTGGAATCGATGGCTTCGTTATCATCGACAACCGAGAAATCATACACAGGATATCGTTGCACCGGCGCGAAAAAATAGGGTAATCCTGGTGGGGGAGAAGCGCAGCAGAATTTGAAGCGAGTCATTTTCGCGATTCCCAGCCCAAATCATCGGTGGCGCCGATTCGAATCGCGGTAGGAAACTGCTCCCACAGCGAGTTATCCAACGCTTTTTACAAGGTCCGGATTTTCATGTCAAAAACATCAGCTCGCGGCGCCATCACTATAACTGGCGCGCGCCAAAATAATCTCAAAAACCTTGACGTAACCATACGCCTCAATGAGTTCACGGTCATTACCGGCGTGAGCGGTTCCGGTAAGTCGTCCCTGGCCTTCGATACGCTCTATGCCGAGGGACAGCGGCGCTATGTGGAAACGTTTTCGGCCTACGCGCGCCAGTTTCTCGATCGCATGGACAAGCCCCAAGTCGACCACATCGACGGCATTCCTCCCGCCATCGCGATCGATCAAGTCAATCCGGTGCGCACGTCGCGCTCGACCGTGGGCACCATGACCGAACTCAACGACCACATCAAGCTGTTGTTCGCCCGCGCGGCCAACTTGTTTTGCAGCGGCTGTGCTCAACCCGTGCGTCGCGAGACCCCGCAGTCCATCTGCGATCAAGTCGTGGCCTTGGCCCGCGACGATCAGCGTGTTGTCGTTACATTCGATCTTGCGGTGCCGGCGGAAATGGGCGACGCGGAACTAAGCGGTTGGCTGGCGGGGCAGGGGTACACGCGCATCCACTCCCGTCGTTCCGGGTTTGCTGAAGTCGTGCAGGACCGGTTGCGATTGTCGGCAGAGTCGCGGGAGCGTTTTGTCGAGGCGTTGGATGCGGCACTTGTTTATGGTCACGGCCGGGTCAGCGTGCATCTCACTGACGCCGAGGGCGGTGTCGTCGCCAGTCATAAGTTTTCGACGGCCCTGCATTGCGCCCGCTGCGACATTGCCTATAACGATCCCGTTCCCAGTTTGTTTTCTTTCAACTCGCCTCTGGGCGCCTGCGAGAGCTGCCGCGGTTTCGGGCGAGTGATGGGTATCGATTATCGCTTGGTGATTCCCGATGACGGCAAAACCTTGGCGGGCGGGGCCGTCAAACCGTGGCAGACCCAAAGTTACAGCGAGTGCCAAGATGACTTGCTGAAGTTTGCCCGCAAACGGGGCGTGCCCGTCGACAAACCGTGGCGCAAGTTGACGAAAACGCAACGGCGCTGGGTCATCGAAGGCGAAGGCCACTGGGACGAAGGCGTGTGGTACGGCGTCCAGCGATTCTTCGATTGGCTGGAAACCAAAAGCTACAAAATGCACATTCGGGTGCTGTTGTCCAAATATCGCGCCTATCGTGTCTGCACGGTCTGTGGTGGAGCGCGGTTGAAGCCTCACGCCTTGCTATGGCGAATTGGCTCCAAACGCGACGCCGATGCCGCGCTCGACGGCGTCGGGCGGGCGCGGCCCGTCGCTGTGAATTGGTCGGACGAAGCGCTGCGGGCGCTACCGGGGTTGAATTTCCACGACGTTATGCTGTTGCCGCTGGAGCGCGCTCGCGAGTTCTTCGCCAATCTCACACTGCCGCCGCCTTTCGACGAGGCGGCGGATTTACTTCTGCGCGAGATTAACACGCGGTTCGCCTATTTGGTGGAAGTGGGGCTCGGTTATCTCACCCTGGATCGACAGTCGCGCACCCTGAGCGGCGGCGAGGTGCAGCGCATCAATCTCACCACGGCCTTGGGAACGTCGTTGGTGAATACCCTGTTTGTGCTCGATGAACCGAGTATCGGTCTGCACGCGCGGGATGTGGCGCGCGTTGTCGCCATTCTTCGGCGCATTCGAGACGCGGGCAACACGGTGGTCGTGGTGGAACACGATCCGGATGTCATATTGGCGGCCGAACGGATCATCGACATGGGTCCCGGTGCCGGCGCCGCCGGAGGCGAGATCGTATTCAGTGGAACGCCCGCGCAGTTGCGGCGGGACAAGCGGTCGATCACCGCGCAGTATCTTGCCGGACGGCGGCGTTTGACACGGCCGCAACGATTGACCGTGGACGATCAGGGACCGCAGCTGAGCGTGCGCGGCGCGCGACAGCACAACCTCAAGAGCATCGACGTAGACATTCCTCTGCAGCGCTTTGTCGTGCTGACCGGCGTGAGCGGATCGGGCAAGTCCACGTTGGTTCAAGACATTCTTTACAACGCATTGCGTCAGCATTGGGGTCGACCGTTAGACGAACCGGGCGATCATGACGCGATTGTCGGCGCGGAGCATCTTGATGATGTGGTTTTAGTCAATCAGAATCCCATCGGCAAGACGACCCGATCGACGCCGGCAGTGTATGTCGGGGCGTTCGATGCCATACGCCAATTGTTCGCTGTCCAACCACTGGCCAAGGAACGGGGCTATAACGCATCGACGTTTAGCTTCAACAGCGGCAACGGTCGCTGTCCCACTTGCGGCGGCAACGGCTTCGAGCATGTCGAGATGCAGTTTCTCAGCGATGTGTACTTGCGCTGCGCCGATTGCGACGGTTCGCGTTACCGCGCCGAGGTGCTGGATGTGCGGTTCTATTCCGACGCGGCGAGCGGCGGCAAGTCCGTCGCCGACGTGCTGGCCATGACCGTCGACGAAGCGGTGGCGTTTTTCGCCGGCCATCACGACGTGGCGGCGGCGCTCCGGCCGCTGCAGGGCGTTGGTTTGGGGTATCTCACCCTCGGCCAGCCGGTGCCGACCCTGAGCGGCGGGGAGGCGCAACGCCTCAAGCTGGCGGGATTCTTGTCCGCCAAAACCCGCGCCGAGGGCAAACGGGTGTTGTTCATGTTCGATGAACCGACGACCGGATTGCACTTCGAAGACGTGGCGAAACTGTTGGGCGCCTTCGATACGTTGTTGGCGAACGGCCATTCATTGCTGGTGATCGAGCATCATCTGGAGTTGATCAATGCCGCGGACTGGGTGATCGATCTTGGTCCCGAGGGCGGTACGGCGGGCGGTAATGTGGTATGCACCGGCACGCCGGAGTCGCTGTTGGATCACGAGACCAGTTACACCGGTGCGGCACTGCGCGGCATGCGCCAGCGTAAGAGACTTCAACCGCCGTCGGCGCCGCCGTCCGTGCGCGCGATGGCGCCTGTGTACAGCGGCAATGGCATCGAGATACGCCATGCGCGCGAACATAACTTAAAGAACGTCGATATCACCATTCCGCGAGAGAAGTTCACGGTCATCACCGGCTTGAGCGGCAGCGGGAAAAGCACGGTCGCCTTCGACATCTTGTTCGCCGAGGGACAGCGGCGCTACTTGGAGTCGCTCAACGCGTACGCTCGCCAGTTCGTGCAGCCGGCCGCTCGGCCGGATGTGGACGCGGTGTATGGCATACCGCCGACCGTGGCCATCGAACAACGCACCAGCCGGGGCGGACGCAAGAGCACGGTCGCCACCGCCACGGAGGTGTATCACTATTTGCGCTTGTTGTTCGTGAAACTGGGTACGCAGTACTGTCCAGACTGCAACGTGCCCATCGCGCCTCAATCCATCGACTCCATTGTTGCGCATGTGGTGAAGACCCATGGCGGCCGTATGGTTGACGTGCTGGCGCCGCTGGTTGTCGCCCGCAAGGGGCTTTACAACGAATTGGCCCAGTGGGCGTCGGCCAAAGGATTCGACAAGTTGTGGGTCGATGGGGAGTATCGTTCCACAGCCGACTGGAAAAAATTGGATCGTTACGTGGAACACGACATCGATCTGCCGCTCGCCAGTATAAAAGTCGCCAAGAACAACGAGGCGACATTGCGACGGGAGTTGAGCCGCGCGCTGGAGTGGGGCAAAGGCACGGTCAGGATTCAGGCCTCGCCGGTTTCGAAAAAGTCCGCTGGTCATATCGGCTTGTTTTCGACTGAACGGGCGTGCCCCTCTTGTCACCGCTCATTCGCCGAGCTGGACCCGCGCCTGTTTTCCTACAACTCGAAGCACGGCTGGTGTCCGCGTTGTTACGGCACGGGTCTTGAGATGCGCGGCTTCGACTCTGATCAATCGGGGGAAGAGTCGGCTTGGCTCGAGGGCGCCGCCGCAGCCGCCCAACCCTGTCGCGCCTGTCACGGCAAACGGCTCAATTCCGTGGCGTTGAATGTGCGGTTTTCAGGCGACACCATTGCCGAGCTCACCGCCCTTACGGTGGATCGCGCCGCGGCGCGGTTTGGCAAGTTGAGTTTGAAGGGTCGCGCGCGGGACTTAACCCGCGATATCCTGCCGGAACTGCGGGCGCGCCTGGGATTCCTGCAGGAAGTGGGCTTGGGTTATTTGTCCTTGGATCGCGCGGCGCCGACCCTCAGCGGCGGTGAAGCCCAGCGGATTCGCCTGGCGGCACAGTTGGGTTCCAATTTGCGGGGCGTGTGTTACGTGCTCGACGAGCCGACCATCGGCCTGCATTCGCGGGACAATAAGCTGTTGCTCACTACGCTGCATCGATTGCAGCAGCGGGGTAACACGGTGGTGGTCGTCGAGCACGACGAGGACACCATTCGCTCCGCCGATCACATTATCGATCTGGGCCCGGGCGCGGGTGTCGACGGCGGTCGTTTGGTGGCCCAGGGCAGTGTTAAGCAGGTCATGGCGGCCAAGGAGTCGATTACCGGCCGCTTTCTGGCCCATCCCATCGCGCACCCGTTGGCGCAGCGGCGCGCGACGGCCGTGACGAGTCGGAGCGGCGACGCCATTCGGCTAAGCGGCGTGTCGCTGCACAATCTGCAACGCTTGAACGTCGCCGTGCCGCTCAATCGTCTGGTGTGT
>JAKACW010000092.1 GCA_021821045.1 Pseudomonadota bacterium | reverse complement strand
CAAAGGCCGCCGCGACGAAAAAAGCCGCGACGTCGCGCTCGACGAAGTGTGGTCGCTCCTAACCAAATCCCCCGGGGGTCAGGCCTCCAACTAAGCCGATTCATTCGGGGTCAGGCCTCCGATTAACGACATTCGTTCGGGGTCTGACCCCGATCGAGCCGACCCGTTAGTTTTTCAGGCTTAGAACTAGCGGATCGAGTCCTTCAAGCGCTGGGATTCGTTGGGGGTCAGGCCTCCAGTTAAGGACGTTTGTTGGGGGTCTGACCCCCAGTTAAGTCGCTTTGTTGGGGGTCTGACCCCGGGGGTTGGTTAGGTTTTTAGGCGTTCGAGGTGGGGCTCGAGGGTGGTGAACGTGGTGCGGATGATGTCAATTTGTGCCGCGGTGATGTCGCACACGCCGGTTTTTTGCACGCCGTAAGACAATTCGTGACACAGTTGCGATAGCGCCATCGCGCCGATGTTGCCGGTGCTGCCCTTGAGTGAGTGCGTAAGGCGATGTACGGCGTCGGCATCGCCGCGCGCTTGGGCTTGAGCCAACTCGTCCAAACGCTTGTGCGTGTTGGCGATGAAGCGGGAGATGAAGTCGGCGAACTTCTCCTGTCCCATGAGCGTTTTGAGCGTGTTCGACGTGGCCTGATTGAATCCTTCGCTGGGAAGGGGAAGCTCAGGAGCGGACGTGGCGGAAGCATGATGGGCCGACTGCATCATGCCGGTCGCTGTCTGCTCATCGTGATCGTCGTCAGCCAGTCGATCCGGCAACCATTTGGCGAGCATGGTCTGCAACGCGTCGAAGTTCACCGGTTTGCTGATGTAATCGTCCATTCCCGCTTGACGGCAGCGTTCCCGCACGCCATCGAGGATATCGGCGGTCATGGCGACGATGGGAATGTCCGGGTCGAATTCTCGAATCTTGCGTGTCGCCTCGTAGCCGTCCATTTGAGGCATCTGACAATCCATGAAGATCAGGTCATACGTCGCGTTGCGCGCGGCGTCCACGGCCTCGATCCCGTTGCAGGCCACGTCCACTTGCGGTCCGAAGCCGGCGATGACGGTGACGGCAACTTCGCGGTTGGTTTCGTTGTCGTCCACGATAAGCAGGCGGGTCGCGGGCACCAGGCGCACGCTTTCCCGTTGCGAAACCTCGTCCCACTGGTATTGGCTGGATTCCAAGCCGCGGGCGATGCATAAGGCGCGATGCAGCGCATCCTGGCGCAGCGGTTTAGTGAAAAAACTGCGGTAGCCGAATTTGCTCAATTGCGGCCACTGATTCTGTTCGCCGAACGGCAGCGCCAAGACGACCGGCAGGTCGCCGGCATCCGGCGCCTGGTGAACCTGTTTGGCGAAGCTGCCGAAGCTGCCGTTCAACAGTCCCGCGTCGATCAGCAGCACATCCCACGCGACGCCTCTAGCCAGTTGATCCAACACTTCTTCGGAATTCTCAGCCGCTGTCGCCGGCATGCCCCAGGCGTTGAGTGTGCGCAGCAATGCGTGGGCCGTCGGAGCGTGTGCGAGTGCGAAAAGAACGCGCGTGCCGCGCAGATCCTGGACGGGCAAGTCCTCGGAT
The DNA here is from genome assembly GCA_021821045.1 of Pseudomonadota bacterium. Lineage (GTDB taxonomy): Bacteria > Pseudomonadota > Gammaproteobacteria > JAADHS01 > JAADHS01 > JAKACW01. Next base: position 12,982 of record JAKACW010000092.1, on the reverse strand, counting down.
GTGTCGCCGTCGATGTCGAAGCGCGCGCCGAACCAAAATGTGCTGCCCCGGCCAAGTGCGCTGTCCACGCCGATTTCGCCGTCCATGGCTTGCATGAGCCGTTTGCAGATGGCCAGCCCCAGACCGGTGCCGCCGTACTTGCGGGTGGTGGAGCTGTCCGCCTGAGAAAAGGACTGGAAAATGCGTTCTCGAGCGTCCTCCGCGATGCCGATGCCGGTGTCGACGATCTCAAATCGAAGGTCGACCGTATTCTCATCCCGATTCTGGTCCGTCACGGCAATGCGCAACGTGATGTGTCCGGTCTCGGTGAACTTGATGGCATTGCCGACGAGGTTGATCAGAATCTGCCTGATTCGCGTCGGATCGCCGATGATCCGCGAAGGGAGTCGCGGCGAAATCTCCGGCACCAGTTCCAATCCTTTGGCGTGGGCTCGCTCGGACAGCAGGTCCAGCACATCTTCGGACAAGGTGCGCAGGTCGAACGCCACGTGTTCCAACTCGAGCCGGCCGGCCTCGATCTTCGAGAAATCCAGAATATCGTTGATCAGGACCAGCAGCGTGTCGCTCGAATTGTTGGCCGTTTTCAAATAGCGCCGCTGGGTGTCGTCCAGCGCCGTGCCCTTGAGCAGATTGAGCATGCCCATGATGCCGTTGAGCGGGGTGCGAATTTCGTGGCTCATGCTGGAGAGAAACTCGCTTTTCGCTCTGGCGGACTGCTCGGCCAACTCCTTGGCGATCTGCAGTTCCTGGGTGCGCTTTTGGATTTGTTCTTCCAAATGGGCGTTGTGCTCCGCCACTTGGTAATTGAGGCGCGTCGTTTCCAGCACGTACGAGCAATTGAGCAGAACCACCGAAAGCAGCATGAGCGAGACTTCGTTCAGTTCCTTCGTGTGATCCTCGATCACGCCCATGAACATGCCAAGCACGCGCTCGCGGGTGGCCAAGGCGTGGAGCACGGTCTGGGCGCCCGAGGCGGGATCGGTGAACGTAATGGCGCGGGTTTGGTTTAACGCCCAGGCGAACGTTCCGTCGTCGATGAAGCGCGAGATGTCCTTGTCGAGACGGGGGCCCGCGTGCTCGGGCATGCAATAGGCCAGAGGAAAGTCCAACTGCGCGTCGTCGGCAAGAAAGAAGCCGTATTTGTCCATCGGCACCAACTGCTCCAGCCGACGGTGGGTGGCGCCGAAGACTTTGTTCAAATCCGGCAGGCCGCGGCCGGGCTGGGGAAAGTCCTCGATGCTGGACAGAATGTCGAGCGACGACAGCAACCGCCGGTAAGCCTCCTCAAGATAGGCCAGCCGGTCGTCGACTTGGGTTTTCTCTTGCGGCGGCGCGGCGAGCGTTTCCACGGCATCAATCCGACGTAATGAAGTTCACCGCGTCGGCGTATTGAACCTCCAGTTGATCGACGATCGAGCCGATCGCGCCGGGCGGCAGATCGACGTGCTGCCAGGACTGTTCATTAAGCGGCGGCACGCGCTTTTCGCCGCTGGAGCCCAGTTGCATGGCATTGGCGATGACGTCCGCGGCGTGAATGACCGCGGCCTCCGCCGGGAACCGCTTGGCGCTCATGGGAGCATGGTGAAAGCCGACTGCTTCTTCCAATCGCGCCGGAAGCTTCCAGGCGTTGATCAGCAGCGCGCCGAGTTTGGCGTGGTCGAAGCCGAGCAGCTCTTTTTCGGCTTTGAACATCAGCTTCGATTGGGCGGCGCAATGTTTGACGACTTGGCCCATCGCGTCGGCGAATTCCATGTACATGATCAGGCGGCCGATGTCGTGCAGCAGCCCGGCGACAAAAAATCGTTCGACATTGGTTTCGCGGCGCACCGTGGCGATGGTTCGTGCGGTCAGGCCGCAGGCGATGCTGTGGCGCCAAAACGACTCCATGGACACGAGATCCTCCGGAACGTTGGCGAACAACTTTATGACCGACGAGGCGAGGACAAGGTCGCGCAACTGGTTGGTGCCGATGATTGTCACTGCGTGGGTGACGGTTTCGATTTTGGACGGAAAGTTGTACAGCGCACTGTTGGCGATGCGCAGCAGGCGTGCCGCCATGGCCGTGTCTTCATTGATGATCTTGGCGAAGTCTTTGTTTGTTTTGCGCGGATCGTTGATGGCTTCATCGAGCTTGGTGAAGATGGTCGGCAGCGACGCAACTTTGGTGACGCTGCGTACGACGTCCTCGGGGTCTTTTTTGACCAGCGGGCGATTAGCTGTTTCGGGCATGTCGAATCGCCGCCTGCTTGAAAATTTCCGCCATCACTGGATGTTCGATGTTGGCGAGCGCAAAAACGTCTTCCAGTTCGGCTTTGGCCTTTTCCAGGGACACGGGGCTGACAGCGGCCGCGTCGCCGTCGGCGTTTTGATCGGCTGACTTGACCGACACCGCCACGATGCCCCACATCTTCAGCGCGCGAATGTGTTTCTCCGAAAGTTCCGCGCCGGCCGGAATCAACACGGTGCCGTTGGCGTTTTTCACGGCCTCGTCGAGGATCACGCCCGGAGTCAATGCATCGATCATTAGTTTTGTCATGGTCGTGCTCAGAGTTGGCGTCGACGCAAAAAATGGCCGAGACGCGCTTCCGCCGCCCCATTGGGAAGCCCTCAAGAGGTATCGGCGAACGCCTGTCAAACCTAATTAGCGGGGTGCGTGAGCATGTGCAAAAAACTATTTCGCTACTGCGAGAATTTGCGCTGAACGTAGGCTTCGACGAGGCGCTGGAATTCCCCGGCGATGTTGTCCCCTTTGAGGGTAACGGTTTTGACGCCGTCTTCGTATACCGGCGCCACGGGCACTTCGCCCGTTCCGGGCAGGCTAATGCCGATGTTGGCGTTTTTGCTTTCGCCGGGTCCGTTCACCACGCACCCCATAACGGCGACGGTCATGGATTCCGCGCCGGCGTACTGCGAACGCCACTCCGGCATTTTCTGGCGCAGATAGGATTGAATCTGTTGCGCGAGTTCCTGGAAGTAGGTGCTCGATGTGCGGCCGCAGCCGGGACAGGCGATGACCATCGGCGTGAACGCGCGCAGGCCCATGGTTTGCAGAATTTCCTGGGCGACGATGACTTCCTGGCGCCGGTCGCCGCCGGGTTCGGGCGTGAGCGAAATACGAATGGTGTCGCCGACGCCTTCCTGCAGCAGCACGGCCAGAGCGGCGGTCGAGGCCACGATGCCTTTGGAGCCCATGCCCGCTTCGGTAAGACCAAGATGCAAAGGATAATCGGCGCGCGAGGACAGTTCGCGATACAGCGCGATCAATTCCTGCACGCCGCTGACTTTGCACGACAGGATGATTTTGTCGTGCCCCAAGCCGAGTTCCTCGGCACGCTGCGCGCTTTCCAGCGCCGAGGCGACGAGCGCTTCGCGAATCACCGCCGCGCCATCCAAAGGCTGCGGGCGGCGCGCGTTATCGTCCATCATACGCGCCAACAGATCTTGATCGAGACTGCCGCCGTTGACGCCGATGCGCACCGGCTTGTCGTAGCGGCAAGCCAACTCGATCATGGTCGCGAACTGCACGTCGCGCTTTTTGCCTTTGCCTACGTTCCCAGGATTGATACGAAACTTGGCCAGGGCCGCGGCGCATTCGGGCACGCTGGTGAGCAGCTTGTGGCCGTTGAAATGGAAATCGCCGATCAGCGGTACGTTGACGCCCATGCTGTCCAGCCGCTGGCGAATTTCCGGCACCGCCCGCGCCGCTTCTTCGCTGTTGACGGTGATGCGCACCAGCTCCGAACCGGCGCGCGCCAGATCCGCGCACTGGCGGGCCGTGGCCAGCGCATTGGCGGTGTCGGTGTTGGTCATGGATTGCACGACCACGGGCGCGTCACCGCCAACCGTGATATGTCCAATGCGAACGGCGGCGGTTTTGCGCCGGGATCGGGGGGCAGCGGCTTGGGTCATAAATAAAGGTGGTTTAACTACTCGAGTTCGTTTGCTGAGGCGGCCCTGATTTTAGCAAATAAGCCGTGAGCGAGGTATTTGTTTTATATGAATTTGATTCCGGTATTCGGTTTGGGTCGCCAATTCGCTTGCGGAAGAACCTCCCGCGACTTGCGCCTCAACTCGTTTCCGCCGCCTGCACCGCGTCGACATACAGGGTGAGGGTTTGACCCGGCTGCAAATATTTCTTGCGCGCCAGGGCGTCGGCATTCCATTTTTGAATGCTGGCGACGCTGGTGTTGAAGCGCTGGGCAATGCGCGCCAGCGAGTCGCCTTTGCGCACGGTATAGCGGATGCGTTGCTTGGATGTCGGCGGACGAACGTCGGTGGCCGCCAATTTCGCTCCGGCCGTGGCACCTTTGGGGGCGGCTCCGCCTTTTTGCCAGATCACCAGCTTCTGGCCGATCTTCAACGTGTCGCGGGTCGCCATGCTGTTCCACGCGGCGATGTTCTGGGTGCTGACCTTATATTTGCGCGACAGTGTCCACAGGCTCTCGCCGCTTTTTACGGTGTGAACGACTTTGCTGTTGCCGTGGGCTTGTTCTTTGGTACGCGCCGCCCGTTGTTCCTCGCTCATGGTGTAGGCGACCGAGGATCGCTGCGCCACGGGGATGATGAGTTGTTGACCGGCCCGGATCATATTGCCTTTCAACCCGTTGGTGTCGCGAATGACTTCCGGCGTGGTTTCATAGCGCTTGGCAATGCTAATCAGGCTTTCGCCCGAGGCGATGGTGTGGCGTTCCCAGCGGACGCGCTTATCCGGTGGCAGCTCGGCCAGCGCCGATTGAAAGCCGTGAACATGGGTGGCTGGCAACACCAATCGATGGGGTCCTTTGGGATCGGTTGCCCAACGGTTCAAGCCGGCGTTGAGGCGGTAGATGTCGTCCACCGGTAGGCCGGCGAGTTCGGCTGCTAACGCGACGTCGATCTGCGAATCGATTTCGACCACTTCAAGGTATGGTTGGGCGGGAATGGGCGGCAGGGGAATCTTGTATTGCGCCGCGTTGCGCACGACGTGGCTGACGGCCAGAAGACGCGGCACGTAGCCCGCCGTTTCTTTAGGCAGCTTCAGATTCCAATAGTCGGTCGGTTTGTGCTTCTTGCGATTGGCGCGAATGGCGCGCCCGACAGTGCCTTCGCCCGAGTTGTACGCCGCCAAAGCCAGCAGCCAGTCGTTGTCGAACCGCTTGTGCAAGTCTTCGAGATAGTCCAGTGCGGCCCGCGTGGAGGCGATGATGTCGCGTCGGCCGTCGTACCACCAGGTAATCGAAACGCCGTAGCGCTTGGCGGTGCCCGGAATGAATTGCCAGATCCCCGAGGCTCGGCCGTGAGAGTACGCGAAGGGTTGAAAAGCGCTTTCCACCACGGGCAGCAGCGCGAGTTCCAACGGCATGCCGCGGCGCTCCACTTCCTGGACGATGTAAAAAAGAAACGGACGGGCGCGCTCGAACGTGCGGTTCAAATACGCGCGGTTGTTGATATACCAGCGACGGTGGGCCACCGCGCGGGGATGATTCTCATCCGGCAGGGCATAGCCGGTCAGGATGCGTTGCCAGATGTCCGGATCGCCGGGCCGAACGGCGGTCACCGGCAGCTCGGACGGCGCGGTCTGCGCGGCGGCGCCGTCCGCACCTTGCTCGATGCTAGAAATCGGCACGCTTGCGATCGGCGCGGCGTCTTCCGGTTCCTCGGACGTGAACACGGGGTCTGCTTGGGGAAGGAAATTCAATCCGACTGGGGGAACATCTTCGGCCGCGGTTTCATCGGTGGTCTCGACGTCAACCGCGTCGACAACCATCTCGGCGTCGATGGAGTTGTCGGCCGCCGTTTCCGACGGGGCTGCATCGGGGATGGACTGTCCGGGCGCTACTTGTCCGCGTTCGAGCAAAAACGTGCCGGGCGAATCGCTCCCGGGCGGTGTCGCAACGGTCTGTTCCGACGGTGCCGTGGCGCAACCCGCAAGGGTGACCAGCGCGCTTGCGCATAGGATCGCAGCGACGCGATGGCGAAATTCGCTTGCGCCGTCGCTGCCGTCGAATTTTTTGTCTACCATTGGTCTTTCCATTGCCTTATCACTGTGAACACCTCAAGGGTGTCGGCTAACGCCTTGCCGGCGTGTACTTGCGCGCTCTGTCGCACCGTGGACTGTTGGCAACGGAGAAATGGGTTTGTCGCCAATTCCTCCGCCAACGTGCTCGGCACCGTGGCTTCGCCCCGGGCGATAGCGGCCTGCGCACGCGCGCGCCGCTGCGCGATCCGAACATTGTCGGGTTCAACCGCCGCGGCAAACTCCAGATTCGATAACGTATATTCGTGCGCGCAGTAGATATGAGTAGGTGTCGGAAGGTGGGCCAGTTTGTTGAGCGAGTTCAGCATTTGAGCGGGCGTGCCCTCGAACAAGCGTCCGCAGCCCGCGCCGAATAGAGTATCGCCGCAAAACAAAAGGTTATCGCTGAAATAGGCAATATGCCCGGCGGTGTGTCCGGGCACATCGAGCACCGAGAATTTTCCAAAATTGTTGGGCAGGTCGACCCAATCTCCCTCTTTCAGTGGATGAGTTATGCCTGGAATGTACTCGCTCGCCGGGCCGTAAACCGGAATCGCATCGGGGCGCAACAGCGCGGCGATCCCGCCGGTGTGGTCGCCGTGGTGGTGGGTGATGAGGATCGCGACGGGTTTCAGGTTGGCGTCGCGGAACAGGTCAAGAACGGGTTCGGCATCGCCCGGATCGACAACGACGCAGGGGGCAGGCTGGACATCGCGCGACGACGTTGTCGACGCCGTCAGCACCCAAATGTAGTTGTCGCGAAATGCGCGTACCGCAGTGACTTCAGTCATAAGCGGGTGACATGCTGACAGGCTTGGCCAAGACGGTCAACGCGCAATGAGCCACCGACTTAAAGCGATATCTCGAAAACACGCGTAACTGCGGACATTAGAATGCGGTCGCGAGTCGACATGGAAACCAATGTGTCAACAGCGAGTTTCGACCGTCGTTCGTTGTGCTCCCGGCGCGGTCAGGCTATCTTAGCGCCATGTCCGAAAAACGACGCCGTCGCCGTGCGCTCAAGCGAGCCCAGATCAACGAAATTCGCCAGCGATTGCGCGACTGGTATACACGCTTCATGGGCCGCACGCTGCTTGACATGGAGCGCGACCAGTTGGCGGGGGTGCTGACCACCGTCTTCGGTTATCACGCCATCCAGGTGGGTTGCCTGCTGGGGGACGACCTGCTCGCTCTGACGCGCATCACCCACCGGGTCGTCATGGATCCCGACCCAACCGAGAATATCTGCACCCAAGTTTACGCCTACCCCGATGCCCTGCCGGTCATGTCGGATAGCGTCGATTTGGTGATCTTGCCGCACACGTTGGAATTCGAACGCATGCCCCACGAGATTCTGCGCGAGGCCGATCGCGTCCTGATCCCCGAGGGGCATGTCGTTATTCTGGGATTCAATCCGTGGAGTTTCTGGGGCTTGCGGCGACTTTTCACCCTGTGGCGGCAGCAGCCGGGGCCGCCGTGGTGCGGTCATTTTTTGAGCATGACGCGAACCAAAGACTGGCTGGCGTTGCTGGGCTTCGATGTTATACATTGCAGTCAGTTTTTTTATCGCCCACCCATTCAGCACGAACCCACGATGCGCCGACTGCGCTTCATGGAGAAATTGGGCGCGCGGTTTTGGCCGCGCTTTGGCGGTGCCTATTTGCTGGTGGCGCGCAAGCGCGTGGTGGCGTTGACGCCGATCAAACCGCGCTGGCGGCCGCGGCGGGCATTGGTGGGGGATTTGGCCGAACCGACGGCCCATAGAGTTCACGATGGCTGAAGAAGTGGTGGAGATTTATACCGACGGCGCCTGCCGCGGTAACCCGGGTCCGGGCGGCTGGGGCGCGCTGCTGCGTTTCAAAGGCACGGAAAAAACGCTGAGCGGCGCCGATGCGGCCACCACCAATAACCGCATGGAGCTGATGGCCGCCATCATGGCCCTGGAGAGTCTCAAGCGGCCCTGCAAAGTGAAACTGACCACCGACTCCCAGTATGTGAAGAACGGCATCACCCAGTGGCTGAAAGCGTGGAAAGCCCGAGGCTGGAAAACCGCCGACAAACAGCCGGTGAAAAACGTCGACCTATGGCAGCGTCTGGAGCGGGCCATCGCGCCTCACCACGTGCAATGGCATTGGGTGCGCGGGCACAATAACCACCCGGAGAATGAATTGGTCGACGAACTGGCCCGCCGCGCAATCGATGAGCAACTTTGACCTGGTGAGCCTATGCGACAAATTATATTAGATACTGAAACCACCGGCCTCGAGCCCGAGCAAGGCCACCGGATCATCGAAATCGGCTGCATCGAGTTGGAAAACCGGCGCCGCACCGGACGTCGCTTTCATCAGTATTTGCAGCCGGACCGGGAGATCGATCCCGGCGCAGTCGAGGTGCATGGCATCACCAACGAATTTCTCGCCGACAAACCTCGTTTCGCCGACATCGCCGACGACTTCATCACCTTTGTGCGCGGGGCGGAATTGGTGATTCACAACGCGCCCTTCGACGTCGGATTCATCAACAACGAGTTTCGTCTACTTGACCCGGCCCATCCACCGTTGGGCGAGCTGTGCGGGGTATTCGACACGTTGGCCCACGCCCGTCAACTGCACCCAGGCCAGCGCAACAGTCTGGACGCTTTGTGCAAACGCTACGACATCGACAATTCCCATCGCGAGCTGCACGGCGCGTTGTTGGACGCGGAAATTCTCGCCGATGTTTACCTGGCCATGACCGGCGGGCAGGCGGCGCTGTGGTTCGATGCCGGTCAGCCTGGGGACACCGCCCGCGGCGAGGCCATACGACGACTGCCCGCGGATCGTCCGCCGCTGACGGTGGTTCACGCCACTCCGGACGAGGCGGCAGCCCATGCCGAACGCCTCGATGCCATGGAAAAGTCGTTGGGTGCCGCGTGCTTATGGCGGCGAATGGAGGCGGATATACCCTAATCCCGATTGAGTTTTTGATTGAATTGTAGTAGTTAGAAGAAACACTGATCGTGGCTTCGACGACCGCGGGGGGCGGCGCCGACCAAAAAAGCCCGACAGCGTTAACGGCGCAATCTTTTTGGGAGGAAGCGTATGTGCCGCTCGAAAGTCAAATTCATTTGCTCGAGCATTTTGCTTGGCGCGCTGGCGGGTTGCGCGACGTCGGGGTCGGATGGGCCGCGACAGGACGCCCCGTCACAGGCCGCCGCAGCCGAATCTTCGTCCGGCGCCGCGCCCGGCGCATCGGCCAAAGTACCTGAACCCTATGAACAGGCCGTCGCGTCGGCCACTGATCCGTTGAGTCCGAAGCGCCTTGTGCTTTCCTCGCGCTACGGGCACGACAAAGTGGTCGAATATCTGCTGCAGCAAGGCTTGGACGCGAATACCAGGGACAACGGCGGCGTGACGCCTCTTGTCGCGGCTGCCGAGGGCGGGCATTTGGCGGTCGTCGGTTTGCTGCTGGCGGCTAATGCCGATGTGAACAAAGCCACCGACACCGGCCAGACACCGTTGATGGCGGCCGCGGCGCGCGGTGCGACGAACATCGTAACGCGGCTGCTCGACAATGGCGCGAAAGTCGACGAGCGCAACGCCGATGGCGAAACGGCGCTGATCCAAGCGGTGAAGTACGGCCAGCTTCAGACCGCCGAGCGTTTGCTCGAGCGCGGCGCGGACCCGAACGTGCAAAACACGCTGCCGACCTCTTCCGCCGTGAGCGGCTATTCGGCGCTGATGTACGCCGCCGATCGGGGCGTGGGCGTGACCGGTGCCGATTGGGGGGCCATGACGGCTTTGCTGCTCAAGCGCGGCGCGCGGCCCAATATTCGCAATGCGCGGGGCGATTCACCTTTGTCCATCGCCGAGAAGCGTTTTGATCGTGAGGTTATCGCCGCGCTTGAGAAAGCCGGAGCCCGCGAGGAGCGTTCGTACACCAGTCTCGATGAGACGGAAGCCTTGGTGAAGGCCGCCCGATTGGGTGACATGGACAAAGCCCGGTCGTTGCTGGCGCAGGGGGCCAAGCCCGACGGTGCGGATCAGTACGGCATTACGCCCTTGCTGGCAGCGGCTTATGAAGGCCAGCTCGACATGATCAAGGTGTTGACCAAACATAACGCCAAGTTGGACATGCTGCCGGTGGGTCTGCGCGATTGGGCGTTTTCCGCCAGCCGCGCGCCGCTACGCGACCATGATTTGATTCAAAGCGCATCGCGAGGGGACACGGCGCTGCTGGTGAGTATACGCAGAGGTTTTCCGGACCTCGCGGCGTTCCTATTGTCCAATGGCGCCGATCCCCGTCTCTCCAATCGCAAGGGCGAGTTGCCGATTTTCGTCGCCGCCGCCTATGGCCAAACGAAAGTCGTGGAGCAGTTGCTCAAGGACGGCATCGATCCGAATACGGAAGAGTCCGAGAAACTCACGGTGTCCATGACCAACACGCTGCAAGTGATGGGTCGCAACACACCGCTCATCACCGCCGCCCAGGCTGGTCACACGGACACGGTCGAGGCGCTGCTGAAAGGCGGCGCCAACGTCAATCATCGGGGTTTCTTGAATAAAACCGCGCTGTTTTGGGCGGTTGAGCGCGGCTATGCGTCCGCCGCGGAGTTGTTGCTGGCCAACCGGGCCGACCCGAACATTAACGACAGCGAGGGATTGACGCCGCTGATCGTCGCGGCGCGCAATGGCAACGCCCGGCTCACTCAGTTGCTGCTCGAGCATCAAGCCGAGCCCAACCGAGTCGAAATGGCCGACGTGCCCGGCGAAGGCGGCGCGAGTTTCAATGCGACGGGAATGACCGCTTTGATCTACGCCTCGCGCGCCGGCCATAACGAAATCGTCAATATGCTCATCAGAGCCGGGGCCAATGTCAACGCCATGAGCCAGTCGGGGGAAACCGCGATGAAGGAGGCGATGTCCAACGGACATAGTAAGATCGTTGACTTGCTGAAAGTTGCCGGCGCTCAGTAATCAAGTGCGGTCGCCGCAGTTCGGCTGACCGCCAAGCCCGGGACCTGTCGCACCCTGCCTAGCGCAAGGAGGCGCGTGCCTGTGACATATTTCGCCGCCATAGGGTTGCTGGGCGGTTTAATGCTCATCCTTGCTGGGTTGCTGGTTGTTGCCCGGCGCAAACTTCACGTCGACGAAGATCCCCGCATCGACATCGTCGAGTCCATGTTGCCCCATGCCAATTGTGGCGCTTGCGGCTATCCCGGCTGCCGTGCGTTTGCCGAAGCGTTGGTGCGCGGGGCCGCAGTGCCGGCGAAATGCAGTGTCGGCAGCGGTGACGAACACGCGCGCATCGCGGCGTACCTTGGCGTGGCGGTCGGGGCGGCGGAAAAGCGTGTCGCGCGATTGGCCTGCGCCGGCGGTGCGAACGTGGCGGTTGTGCAAGCGATGTATTCCGGCGAACAGACTTGCCGCGCCGCGGCCCAGGTTGCGGGGGGTGGTCGAGGCTGCGCCTGGGGCTGCTTGGGTTACGGCGATTGCGCGGTCGCCTGTAAATTCGACGCTATTCATATGAATCCTTTTAGTCTGCCGGTGGTCGACGAAGCGCGCTGCACCGCCTGCGGCGATTGCGTGGTGGCCTGCCCAAAGGATTTGTTCTCGATCGAACCCGTCGCGCACCAGCTTTGGGTGGCGTGCAAGAGCCGCGACAGCGGTGACGCGGTGCTGGAGGTGTGCGAAGTCGGCTGCACCGCCTGCGGCCGCTGCGCCATGGACGCGCCGGCGGGATTGGTGACCATGAGCGGAAATCTTCCGCTGGTACACTACGAGTCCGGTATTGGCCAGACCATTGAAACCATCGATCGCTGCCCAACCAACGCCATCGTGTGGTTCGAACTCGATGGGCAAATTCGGCACGGCCGCCACGGCAAGCACGTCCAGCGGCAAACCGCGTTGGAGCCGGTGGCGTCATAGGCGCGAACAATCGCGGTGGGACCATGCAGTTGTGGGAGCGGATCCTTCCGCGATGAGTAGAACTTTGGCGAATAAATCGGGCGAAGAATCGCGGTAGGAAACCGCTCCCACAGCATTGCAGAGAAGTTGTGATAGCGCAGTTGTGGGAGCGGATCCTTCCGCGATAAGCGGCCCCACAGGAAACGGCAAGCACGGAAGCAACCATGAAACAGGCAACCAAGCCAGCGACTAAAACCCAACCCCGCTATCCCGGCATACGCGCCGCCCTGGACGGCAATAGCGCGGTCGTTGCCTGCGAGCGGGAAGCCAGCGACGCGGCCGGCGCCTATCCCATCACGCCCTCGACCCAAATGGGCGAAGGTTGGGCCGAGGCGGCGGCGAGCGGTCATCTCAACATCTCCGACCGTCCGCTCATCTTCATCGAACCCGAGGGGGAGCACGCTGCGGCGGCGGTGACGGCGGGCCTTGCCATGACCGGTCTGCGTTCGGCGAATTTTTCTTCCGGCCAGGGCATCGCCTACATGCACGAGTCGCTGTACGCCGCCGTGGGCAAGCGCCTGACCTATGTGCTCAACGTCGGCGCCCGCGCCATGACCAAGGCCACGCTCAATGTGCACGCCGGTCACGATGACTACCACTGCGTCGACGACACCGGCTTCTTTCAAATGTTCGCCAAGAACGCGCAACACGCCGCGGACCTGAACATTATCGCCCATCGCATCGCGGAGACGGCGCTCAATCCGGGGATCGTGGCGCAGGACGGCTTTCTCACCACTCATTTGATCGAATCGCTGCTGTTGCCGGAGCGGGAACTGATCGCCGAGTACCTGGGTCGACCGGACGACATCATCGACACACCTACGCCGGCGCAACGCCTGATCTACGGCGACAAGCGGCGACGAATTCCGCAATTGTGGGATGTGGACAGCCCGGTCATGGCCGGGATTGTGCAAAATCAAGATTCCTACATGCAGAGCGTCGCCGCCCAGCGGCCGTTCTTCTTCGATCATGTGCGCGAAGTCGCCGATCAAGCCTTCGCGGCGTTCGAGCAGCTCACCGGCAGACAGTATGCCCGGGAGAT
>JAKACW010000091.1 GCA_021821045.1 Pseudomonadota bacterium | reverse complement strand
CGCCAGGCGCAACCAGTGCCGGCCGAGCCAGATGCCGTCGCGGGTCACAATGGATTGGTTCGGCTCCAAGGCGTCGCGCCGACTCAAGGCTTCGCTCAAGGTTTCGGCGATAAGCACTTGTTCTAAATTGCCATTCAACCAGCCGTCGGCCACAACAACCTGAGCCAGCGTGCCGCTCGCGGCCGAACCACCCGTCGTGCCGCGCTCCAGGAACGCGACACCGCAGGCAGGCGCGGCGCCGAGCGCGGTTTCCAGTTGAGTGATGTCTTCGACGCACAGGGCGTCCAGCAGGTGGGCGAGCACGACTTCCGCCGCGGTTTCCCAGCCGGACTGGACTGTGAGCTGTTGGGCAAGGCGCTTGGCCCCCGCCAGTTGGTGCTGCCCCAGCCACTGGTTCGCTTGGTCGTCGGACTGACCTAAAGCCTCTTTCTGCAGCGCATCCAGCGAGGCGATTTGTTCGCGCAGACTTTGCAATTCATCGGATTTGGCTTTGATTTGTCGGCGCAAATCGGCGCTGACTTGCTTCGCGTCATTGGTGGCGCGCTGCTTGGCCGTGGCTTGGGTGTCCAGCTCCGCCAGAGCATTGGCCGCATCGTCCAACTGTTCGGCATATTGTTCAGCCTCGGCTTCCAACATGCTGACATTCGACTTGCCCGCCTCCTCCCGCAGCCGCTTCTCGCGGTCCTGCAACTGCATCATGTGCTGTTCCAGGTGTTCGATGCGGGCGCGCTCCACTTCGGCCAGTCGCAACTGTTCCGACGCGCGGTGATTGAAAGTATCCCAGCGCTGCTGCCAGCCCTGCATGTCCTGTTCGCAGCGGGCCAACCGCTCGCTCGAAACGTGCTCCTTGGCCTGCGCTTCGCTCAACAAGACCGTGTCTTCATCGACGCCTTTGCTCAAGGTCTCGATCAAACCCCTGTCGGACTCGATGTGGGCCCGCGACGCCTGCCAGGCTTGTTCGGTTTCCGAGAGTTCCTTCTCCTGCTGAATGCGGGTTTCCTTGGCATGCTGAATGGCTTGCTCCACCCGCGCCATCTCGGCGCCGACGGCGTAGAACTCGCCCTGCACGGTGTTGAAATGCTCGTTGGCCTCGGTGTGCGCGTCACGCAGGCTTTCGGTCTGGGCCTCGATGCGGCGCAGTTCGGCGACTTCGGCTTCCAGCGCGATTTCTTTGGCGCGAAACGCTTTCTCTTTCTGTTCGGCCTCGTCGTTCAGACCCTGCCAACGCAGGGCGTGCAACTGGGCTTTCAGTTGCCGCTCTTCGACCTTCAATTCCTTATACTTTTCCGCCGCCTTGGCTTGGCGCTGCAGGGTTTCAATGCGTTTCTCCAACTCGTCGCGCAAATCGGTCAAGCGGGCCAGGTTGTCGCGGGTATGGCGAATGCGGGTTTCCGTTTCGCGGCGTCGCTCTTTGTACTTGGAAATGCCGGCGGCTTCTTCGATGAACAAGCGCAGGTCTTCGGGCTTGGCTTCGATCAGGCGCGAGATCATGCCCTGCTCGATGATGGAGTAACTGCGCGGCCCGAGACCGGTGCCGAGGAAAATGTCGGTAATGTCTTTGCGCCGGCACTTCACGCCGTTGAGGAAATAGTTGGACTGACCGTCGCGGCCGACCATGCGCTTGACGGAGATTTCGGCATATTGGGCGTATTGGCCGCCGATCTTGCCCGAGCTGTTGTCGAACACCAATTCGATGCTGGCCTGGCCCACCGGCTTGCGCGCCGTGGAGCCGTTGAAAATAACGTCCGTCATGGAGTCGCCGCGCAGATGCTTGGCCGACGTCTCGCCCATCACCCAGCGCACCGCGTCGATCACATTGGACTTGCCGCAGCCGTTGGGGCCGACGACGCCGATGAGATTGCTGGGGAGGTGGAGAGTGGTGGGATCTACGAAGGATTTGAAGCCGACTAATTTGATTTTGGCAAGCCGCATAAATGCTGCGTATCCTCCAAGGGTTCCGTAGATTTTCAGGGCGCGGGGCCCTAAACTATGTGGCCAGAAACACTATCACAGTCTGAGATTTATGCCTACCCAACCGACAAAGAATCTAGAAACCTTCCCTAACCCGATGGGCGAGCGCGATTACACCATTCGCATCCGCGTCCCGGAGTTCACTTGCCTGTGTCCAAAAACAGGTCAGCCGGATTTCGCGATCTTAAACCTGGAGTACGTACCGGATAAGACCTGCGTCGAGCTGAAGTCGCTTAAGCTGTATGTGTGGTCGTTTCGCGATGAAGGTGCTTTCCACGAAGCGGTGACCAACCGAATTTTAGATGACCTTGTGGCCGCGACCCAGCCCCGCTTCATGCGCTTGACGGCGGAGTTCAACGTCCGGGGCGGAATCTACACCACCGTGGTGGCCGAACACCGCAAACCGGGCTGGCAGCCGCCCGCGGCCGTCACTCTGCCGTGACCGATTTGTTCATCGGCGTGGACGTCGGCACCAGCGGCGTTCGCGCCGTGGCCATCGACCGCGATGGCAAGCTGATTGCTCAGGCCGATCACCCCCTACCTGCGCCGCAGCGGCACGGAGCAGCCATCGACCAGGATCCGACCCTGTGGTGGGAAACGCTTCGCCTTGTAATCAATAAGTTAGCGATGCAATGCGATCCTCGAAGTAACTTTATCTTGGCGCTGGACGGCACATCGGGCACCGTTTTGTTGGCCGACGACCAAGGCGCCCCCCTCACCCCGGGGTTGATGTATAACGACGGCCGCAGCACCGCCGAGGCCGCGGCGATCGACGCCGTCGCCCCCGACACGACCGCCGCCCGGGGCCCCTTTTCCGGCTTGGCCAAGGTGTTGTGGCTGCGCAAGCATTTCCCCGCCGTGCCGTTGCGTTATGCCCTTAACCAAGCCGATTGGCTGGTGGGCAAACTCACCGGGCGCTTCGGCGTCAGCGACAGTAATAACGCCCTCAAGATGGGCTATGACGCCATAGAGCAGCGCTGGCCGGGTTGGTTGCGGCAGTTGCCGATCCCGTTCGAGTGGTGGCCCGAAGTCGCATCGAGCGGTACAACGGTGGGTTCGATCACCGCGGAGGCGGCACGTCTGACCGGCCTGGCGGCATTGACGCAGGTCGTGCTCGGCACCACCGACAGCACGGCCGCCGTGCGAGCGGCCGGCATCGACCAACCGGGGGATGCGGTCACGTCCCTGGGTTCGACGTTGGTGATGAAGGTGCTGTCGGAGACGCCCGTGTTCTCGCCCCGCCACGGCGTCTACAGCCAACCCTTCGGACAACACTGGCTGGTGGGCGGCGGCTCAAATTCCGGCGGTGTGGTGTTGCGGCATTTTTTCTCCGATCAACGAATGGCGGCGCTTTCGCTGCGTATCGACCCATCGCAGTCGAGCGGCCTCGACTACTATCCCCTGCTGCAACCAGGCGAACGCTTTCCTGTCTGCGACCCGAGCTTCCCGCCGCGCTTGGAACCACGCCCAGAGAATGACGCCGTGTTTTTCCACGGCCTGCTGGAAGGCTTGGCGAATATCGAAAAGCAGGCCTACGATCTACTCGCCGAACTGGGGGCCCCCTATCCGCGTCGCGTCGCCTCGGTGGGCGGCGGCGCGAAAAACGACGTGTGGGCAACGATCCGCACCCGTCGCCTGGGCATCCCCGTTTATCGACCGGCCCACGAGGACGCGGCCTATGGCAGCGCGTTGATCGCCAGATCAGCGAAGGCAAACTGATCACAGGAGGCCGGGGCCCGACGGCGATCGGCTCTGCTACAATTCGAGCGTCACCCATCACGAACCCATCAACAATGCGATTTACCGCTGGACTCGACACCGATCTGCGCGACGCCCTCCTCAATCAACTGCGGAGCCTGTGGTCGCACACGTCCACTGCCATCGAAGGCAATACCCTGACACTTGGGGAAACCGAATTTGTGCTGCGCGAGGGGCTGACAGTATCCGGCAAGCCACTAGAAGACCACCAGGAGGTGATTGGCCACGCGCGGGCAATTGACCTGATCTACGCTCTCGTTGACCGACCCGGCCCCGTGTCCGCCGAGGACTTATTCGCGCTGCATCGGGCGGTGCAAACGGAAGTCGTGCATGACATCTATAAGCCGATCGGGGACTGGAAAAAGGAAGAGAGTTTCACCAATGCCGTCTCGCCGGACGGAAAAGCGATCTTGATCGAGTACAGCAAAGCGGACGCGGTTCCGTTGCTGATGCAAGACTGGCTCGCCTTGCTCAATCGATATCGAAGCGAGTCAACCATGCTTCCGCAGGAATTGCTCCGCCACTACGCCGCGTTGCACATCAGCTTTGTGCGCATCCATCCGTTTTTTGACGGCAACGGGCGGGTTGTGAGGCTCATCGCCAACGTGCCCGTTCTCGCCGCGGGGCAACCGCCGATTATCATCCCGAGAGAAAAGCGCTACGATTACATTCGGCTTTTAACGAATTACCACCACGCCCACAGTCAACTAACGCCAGGCGCACCGTTGGTCATTGAAGATCCGCATTTCGAAGCGTTCGTTTCATTCTGCCGGGAGGCCTGGCAGGCAACGCTCACGTTGGTCGACCAGGCTCGCGCCGCGCAGCAGCGCCGAAGCATCCAGCCCAAAGGATAGGCTTTCGCGGCCGCGCTAGCATCCGCGTCGCGCTATAATGCGCGCAAATCAACTTTTGCGAGGGTGATCCCATGTCCGGCAATCCGCTGCGCGGCGCGCTCTACTTCATCCGCGGCGCCAAACTGCTTACCCAACCCGGCTTGCGCAAATTCGTGCTCGTTCCGCTTGTCATCAACGTTGTCTTGTTCGTGACGGCCATTGTTTTCGGCGTCGAATACTTCCAGATCTTTCTCGATTGGTTGATTGCAAAGACGCCGGACTGGCTGGATTGGCTGGTCAGCGCGCTGTGGTTGGTGTTCGTATTGGGCGCTTTGTTGGTGGTGTTCTACACCTTCACCTTAGTGGCCAACTTCATCAGCGCGCCGTTCAACGGTTTCTTGTCCGCCGCGGTCGAGGCCCACGTCAAAGGTCAGGCGCCGCAGGAATCCTCCGGAAGCG
The DNA here is from genome assembly GCA_021821045.1 of Pseudomonadota bacterium. Lineage (GTDB taxonomy): Bacteria > Pseudomonadota > Gammaproteobacteria > JAADHS01 > JAADHS01 > JAKACW01. The sequence continues at coordinate 9,946 of JAKACW010000091.1, read as the reverse complement.
TGTGGAAGGAAGCGGTCGCTAGCCTCGGTCAGGAGGGGCGCAAACTTTGGTATTTGGCGAGCCGGGCCTTTCCGCTGCTGATCCTGTTTTTGATTCCGGGCATCAATCTGGCCGCGCCGTTCGTGTGGCTGGCGTTCGGAGCATGGCTGTTGGCCTTGGAGTACGCCGACTTCCCCATGGGCAATCACAACATCCGTTGGGTGGGCGTGCGCGAAAAGTTGAAGCAACGCCGGCTGACTGCGGTGGGCTTCGGCGGTATGGTGCTGTTGGCGACGGCAATTCCGGTGGTGAACTTTATCGTGGTACCCGCGGCGGTCATCGGCGCGACGTTGATGTGGGTTGAGGAGCTGTCCACGTCAATCGCGGAATAATCCGCTCCCACAACGCAGGTCGCGTCACGCGGTGGGAGCGGTTTCTTACCGCGATTCTGCGCCAACTCAATCGCGGAATGATCCGCTCCCACAACGCAGGTCGCGTCACGCGGTGGGAGCGGTTTCTTACCGCGATTCTTCTGCAAACCAATCGCGGATAAATCCGCTCCTACTCCTTGCGGACCTTGAAACGCTCTTCCAGCTTCGCGAGCTTCTCCATGATGCCGGTGTACTCCAACTCGCTCATGGGCAACATCGCGGCGCCGAAAAAACCTTGGCGGCGCATATCGAGGGCTTTGTCGGCCACGTTGTCGCGTACTTTCGACCAGAATGGATGGGCGAAGGCATCCATGGGCTCGGTGAATTTGCCTTCGTGCATGGCGAACGCCGCGCAGCTCACCACCGGCGGACCGTCGAAGTAGCTGATGCCCGAATTGAGCTGCACCGGCATCAACGGCATTTGATGGGAACCGCGCATGCTGCCAGCGACGAAGTGGCCCAGGGCGTAGGGCGCAAGTATCTCCCCGGTCGCGGGAAAATCCTTTTGCACTCGCACCAGCATGACCGGATCGTCTTTGCCGGTGTACTTCCCGGCGATGTTGTGCAGACGCGAGGTCGAAACAGAAACCGCCTGCTCGCCGGTAGTGCGCGACCAAATGGATTCCACGACAAACCGCTCCGGGTCCCGCAACAGCGCCGCGATATCGTACAGATCCTCCGGCGCGTTGAGTTCGATGACGCGGTCGCCTTCCGTGTGCGCAACGTCCATGATGACGAAGCGGAACCCCTTCGCCAGGCTCGGCGCCAGCATCAAACCGGGGGTATTCATGGGATCGGCGAAGGCGAGATACAACGGCAGGTTATACGCGCCGGGATCGGTTTTGTCGGCGGCGAAGAACAAAAACGGCTCATTGGGACGCTCGCTGAACTTCATTTCCGCGACCGCCGGGCCCATGCCTTTGACGTTGCCGGAAAACGAATCCTTCAACAGATCCTGTCCGGCGCCGTACAAACCCTGTTGCTTGGCTACCGCCGTTCCGGCGATGAACGCATCCCACGCCAGCTTGTGCACCGCTTCGTCGCCTTCACCGCGGGTGTGAGTCATGACGATGGCGATGTCGTCGCCGGTGAAGCTGATGTAGTGGTCGCGAATGAGTCCTTCGCCGTGTTTCTTGATGTGATCGCGGACCGTGGCCAGCAACTTTTGCGACGGCGCGATGTGCCCGCCGATGGAACCGATATCCGCTTTGATGACGCTGAGAGTGATGTCCATGATCCCTCCTTGGCCGCTGCCGTGCGGCGGTGGCAGATGTTAAACCGCCAGGGCTGCGTTCGCTGTGGGAGCGGTTTCTTACCGCGATTGTTCGCCAAGTCGATCGCGGAATGATCCGCTCCCACAACACTTGGCGCGCAATCCTGTGGGAGCGGTTTCCTACCGCGATGCTTCGCCAAGTCAATCGCGGAATGATCCGCTCCCACATTGGCCCAACGATTACTCGCTTGCCGCGAGTTGGCTAACCACGCGCACGGTGCTGGCTTGCGGACCCATGTCGCCCATTTCCTCGTTGAAGCTCACCGCGGTACCCACCGCCAACTTGTCGAAATCCGCGTTCAACACACTGTTGCGATGAAAATAGATATCGCGACCGTCGATGGTCGAAATGCGCCCGTAATCTTGCTCCGTAACCAGCTCCGACACGCGACCATGCGGCGCCTCTTCGTGAACTTTGACGTGCCGTTTGCGCTTGGCGACGTATTGCTCGAGCTGGCGCCTCGCGGCGTCGAAAGCGTCGCGCACGGCAACGTAGGCGTCCTGATGGGCTTGATGTTCTTTCGGCTCGCGACTAACGACGATTTCGCCGTCCGGAACCGTAATGTCGATGCGAACGTGGTAAAGGTTGCCTTTGTTGTGGTGCCGGTGATTGGTTTCGACAACCACCCGGCAGGCCATGATCGTTTCGCAAAAGCGATCAAGCTTGGCCGCGCACTCGCGTACCTTGGCCTCAACAAACTCGCTGGACTCCATGTTTCGAAAGGTAACCTGCAGTGGCAATTTCATTGGTCCTCTCCTCTTCGATCTTTTTCCGCTTCATCGAGACTAACAAGTGGAGAGCGCATGCTCTTGACCCATGCGCTATGTCAATTCGACTTTATCCTAGCACGGGGGAAATGCGCGCGATGCCGAATCGTTGCCATCACCGGGCAATAACCCCCAGCGACGCATTGAATTCGACGAAAACGGTCAACCAAACCCGATTAGACGCGAATCGGGACGCTTCAGGAAAGGCCGTAAGCACGCAGACGGGCCACCGCCTCCTCGAGGCGCTGTTTGTCCGTGGTGTAGGCGAACCGAACATAGCGTTTGGGGTCGGCCACGCTGAAATCCGCCCCAGGCGTGATGACTACACCGGTTTTTTCCAGAATATCCTCGCAGAATTGAAAGCTGTCCCGGGTGAATTTGGAGCAATCGGCGTAGATGTAAAATGCCCCCGACGGCGTCACTGGGATATCGAAACCTAAGTCACGCAGGGCCGGCACGAGAAAATCCCGCCGCTCGGCAAAAATGCGTCGACGCTCTTCCAGAATTTCACGAGTCTGCGCGCTAAACGCCGCCAGCGCCGCGTACTGCGCCGGCGTTGAGGGTGCAAGAAAAATGTTTTGCGCCACCCGCTCCACCGCATCGAGGTAAGGCTCGGGCACCACCATCCATCCCAGGCGCCAGCCGGTCATGCCGAAATATTTCGAGAAACTGTTCAGCACGAATGTGTTGTCGCTGAAACTCAATGCCGATACGGCGTCGGCGCCGTAGACCAGCCCGTGATAGATCTCGTCGACGATTGCCCGTGCGCCGCGCGCCTCGACGAACTCAATAAGCTGTCCCAACACATCCGGCGCAATGAGTGTGCCCGTGGGATTGGACGGAGACGCCAGCATCAGGGCAACCGCGCTGTCGCGCCAACTGCGCTGCAACGCCGGCAAATCGAATTGGAAACCGGTTTGCGCCGTCAGCGCGACATTGACGGGCACGCCATCGAACAAGCGCACAAAATGACGATTGCATGGATATCCGGGATCAGGAAGGATCACTTCGTCACCAGACTGCACCAATACCGCGGTGGCCAACAACAGCGCGCCCGATCCGCCCGGTGTCACCACGATGCGCTGCCATGGAACCTTCAATCCATAGCAGTCGCGATAGTGGCCGCTAATGGCGCGGCGCAGTTCGGGCAAACCAAGCGCCGGCGTGTAGTGAGTCGCGCCCCCGGCCAGGGCCTGCTGCCCGGCGCGCACAATCGGCTCCGGCGTGGGAAAATCCGGCTCGCCGATTTCCATGTGCACGATGTCGCGGCCGTCCGCTTCCATGGCCCGCGCCCGCGCCAGCAACGCCATAACGTGAAACGGCGCGATGTGCTTGACGCGATCCGCCATGTGCACCGCGTCCCTCACGCTATTCGCCCGCGAGTAGCTGTTCGAGCAGTGCCACGTCAACGTACCGTTTGTCCGTGTCGCGACCTTGCAGCAGCGTGAACGGGGTACCGGGCTCGCCCAGTTGATCGATCACCAGCGCCGCGTCCGATACATCGTCATCCTCGGTATAGGCGTTGACCGTCACCAGCGTCGCCAGACCGGCGTCGGTGGCGGATCGCACACCGTTGGCGGAATCTTCGATGGCGATGCACGCATCCGGTTTCAGACCCATTCGTTCCAGGGAGTAAACATAAATATCGGCGGCGGGTTTCTTCTTCGGCACGATGTCGCCGGCCGCAATGAGTTCAAACCAGCTCTCGCCATCCTCGCCCAGCGTGCTGCGCAGCAAGGCGGTGACGTTGACCGGCGTCGTCGTCGTCGCGATCGCCAAACGCACACCCGCATCCCGCGCCTCCTTCAGAAGCCGTTCGACGCCGGGACGCAGCGGAATGCCGCCTTGCTCCAACAGCGCCGTGTAGCGCTCGGTTTTATCCGCGTGCAGCTTCGCCACCAGAGCATCGAAACCGGGTTCTTTCAGCGCCTGCGGTCGATACCGCTGCGCGTAATGCTTCATCCGTTCCTTGCCTCCGGTCACCGCTAGGAGTTCGCCGTAGAGCGCAACATCCCAGTCCCAATCGAGCCCGGCGGCCCGGAACGCCGCGTTGAACGCTACCCGGTGGCCATCCCGTTCCGTGTCGGCCAATGTTCCATCCACGTCGAATAAGATTGCTTGTAATTTGCTCACACTGGACCTCAATCGCCAACGGCTCAAAAGCCGCATAGATTAACAGAATAATTCCCGCAATAAATACGTTTATCAGAAGGTTACGTCGGGGATTAATTTTAAGCGTTACCCGCACTCATCCGATAATCCCTCGACAGATAAGTTCCAAACGATATTGCGTCGCAGTTGCGTTTTTGATATAGATTTGTGCTTTTTGAAAACCGGAGGAACGGTTCAACATGCCGGTAGCTAAGAAAAAGGCAGCCCCCAAGAAAAAAGCCCCCGCCAAGAAGGCGGAGGCGAGTAAGAAACCCAGCGCGACGCCGGTGAAAAAAGCCGCGCCCGCGGCTAAAGCGGCGCCTGCTAAAAAAGCGCCGGCGAAGAAATCCGCCGCGCCCGCACCGAGTCGACCTCGCTCGGCGGCGGACGGCTTTAGCTTTCATGGAATCGAGCCCTATCAGGAGAAAAAGGGCGAGGAGTACATGAATGAAACGCAGCAGAAGCACTTCCGGGCGATTCTGATTGCGTGGAAAAAGGAGCTCATGGAAGAAGTGGATCGTACCCTGCACTATTTGCAGGACGAAGCTGCGAACTTCCCCGACCCTAACGACCGCGCATCGCAAGAGTCCGACTTCACGATGGAACTGCGTACCCGCGACCGCGAACGCAAGCTCATCAAGAAGATCGAAGAGTCACTGTCGGCGATCGACAACGGCGAGTATGGCTATTGCGAAAGCTGCGGAATCGAGATCGGCGTCCGACGTCTGGAAGCCCGTCCGACCGCGACGCTGTGCATAGACTGCAAAACGCTGGATGAAATTCGCGAGAAGCAACGTAGTACGTAACACGGCATCGCTGCAAACGAAAAAGAGCCGCTCGCGCGGCTCTTTTTTGTTCATCTGTTCAGTTTGTCGCTGGAACGAACGGGCACCCGAGGCTCAGACGCCCTACGCTTCGTTGTCTTCGTGAGTGCGCAGTCGGTTCGACCGGACAAATGACATGATGTAGTCATAAGCCGCCGGATTCGTGTCCTGTAAGGACTGATCGACGACGAGGCATTTCTCGCCGTTGACCACGCCAGGCTTGACCGACTCGGCGTAGTGCAGCCGATGATCCGGACCGAAACTGGCCAGCGTCGTGGAAATACGCTCTATCCAATCGCTCGGGCGGAATTTTCGCCCGTCCTCAACAACACTCTCTACAACGAGTTTTCCGCTGTGTTTAGACATTCCCGCACCATTGCCCAAACAAATATCCATAGTATTCCGAAGCTACCGCCAACCCGCGCCTTTCACCATTCGTGTTTACACTTAACGCGCGCCTCGATTAGATGTCGCGCGCCACGATTAGTTCGTGGATCGAACGCCGCTTGAGCGTCCGCATTCGGTGAAAAATTTCGCGTCTAGCGCCCCAACGCGCGAATTCATTGCATCGTATTATACTACGTCGCATCGCAACTCGCGCGGATTTGACGGATATATCGACGCCCGGCCGGGATAATTAACCCCGATTTCGCGACATCGGTCGAAGCGTCGGCAAAATGTGACGCATGTCACAAACAGGTGCTCGGCGCGCTGAGCGCCTGCTACCATACCGGTCACAAGCGAAATCCACAGGGAGGACGGAAGGGCAATGAGCCACGACAGCATCGATTCAATCCTGCACGAAGAACGTTTGTTCCCTCCGGCGGCCCCATTCGCGGCCAAGGCGCGCATTCCCAGCGCGGCGGCGCTGGCCGCGTTGCGCGAAAAGGCCGCGCGGGATTACGAAGGATTTTGGGCTGATTTGGCCCGCAGCGAGTTGTCCTGGCAAAAACCGTTTTCCCGCACCCTCGACAGCAGCGATGCACCCCATTTTCGCTGGTTCGAAGACGGCCAACTGAATGTCTCTTTCAACTGCCTCGATCGTCAGCTGGCAAAACGCCGCGACAAAGCCGCCATCATTTTTGAGGGTGAAAAAGGCGACATCCGTGAACTCACCTACGGGGAGCTCCATGAGACGGTGTGTCGACTGGCCAATGGTCTGAAGAGCCTAGGCATTCGCCGCGGCGATCGGGTGGTGATTTACATGCCGATGGTGCCGGAAGCGGTGATCGCGATGCAGGCCTGCGCTCGGATCGGCGCCGTGCACTCGGTGGTATTCGGCGGCTTTTCGGCCGAATCACTGAAGGATCGCATCGAGGACGCCGGCGCGCGCCTGCTCATCACGGCCGACGGCGGCTACCGCGGCGGCAAAGTCGTTGAGCTAAAGCAGGCGGCCGACAAAGCATTGGATCACGGCTGCCCGACGATTGAAAAAATGCTGGTCCTCAAACGCACCGGACACAGTATCAACTGGCGCAAAGAACGCGATTTGTGGTGGGACGACCTGATCAAACAGCAATCCGCCGACTGCGCCCCGGAATGGGTCGACAGCGAGCACCCCCTCTTCTTGCTCTATACGTCCGGGTCCACGGGCAAACCGAAAGGCATTCAGCATTCCAGCGCCGGGTATCTCTTGAACGCCATCGTCACCATGCAGTGGGTCTTCGACATTCGCGATGACGACATATTTTGGTGTACCGCCGACGTCGGCTGGGTCACCGGGCACACCTACGTGGCCTACGGCCCGCTCGCCACCGGCGCCACCGTGTTGATGTATGAAGGCGCGCCGACGGTGCCTGATCCGGGCCGCTTCTGGGACATGTGTCAGCGCCACAAAACCACCATTTTTTACACAGCGCCCACCGCGATCCGCGCGCTGATGAAATTCGGCGAGGACATTCCGGGACGCTATGATTTGTCCTCCCTGCGCTTGCTCGGCACGGTCGGGGAACCCATCAACCCCGAAGCGTGGATGTGGTATCACCGCGTCATCGGCCGCGAAAACTGTCCCGTTGTCGACACTTGGTGGCAAACCGAAACCGGCGCCCACATGATCGCGCCGATCCCGGGGGCCGTGCCGACCAAACCCGGTTCCTGCACCCAACCGCTGCCCGGCATCGAGGCCGGCATTGTCGATGAAAAGGGCAATGACATCAACGAACCGGACAAAGGCGGCTACCTGGTTATCAAGAAACCGTGGCCATCGATGCTGCGCACCATTTGGGGCGACGACGAACGCTACCGCCAGACCTATTGGAAAAAATTCGGCGGCAGATTCTATCTCGCCGGAGACAGCGCCCGCCGCGACAAGGACGGCTATTTTTGGATCATGGGCCGCATCGACGACGTGCTCAATGTATCGGGCCACCGTCTGGGTACCATGGAGGTGGAATCGGCATTGGTCGCCCACCCCAGAGTCGCCGAGGCCGCCGTTGTAGGACGGCCGGACGACATCAAAGGCGAAGCCATTTTTGCCTTTGTAGTCTTGCGCGGGGCGCGGCCGCCGGGCGGCGTCGATGAAAGTTTAACCAACGAACTGCGCGCCTGGGTCGCCGAGCAAATCGGGCCCATCGCCAAACCCGATGACATACGCTTTTCCGACAACCTTCCCAAAACCCGCTCAGGGAAGATCATGCGGCGTCTGCTGCGGTCCATCGCCCGCGGCGAAGCCATCACCCAGGACACCTCCACGCTGGAAAACGAGGGCATCCTGCGCCAGTTGCGCGGGGAGGAATAACCGTCCTCAGGACGGGGTATTGGGCGCCGGCGATAATTCGGCCCCCAATATGCGCAATTTCACCTGTGCAATTATAGAGTTATCTTCACGCCGCCTAAGCTCATGTCCCAAACTCGCCGATACACACTTCGAGCCGGCCCGATTCAGGGCCTCTGCCACGAAGGACGAAATTCGATACCGGTTATCACCCATGCGCAGCATCAGCATTGATCAACTCGCCGTGTTGCTGGTCGAGCCCTCGTCCACCCAACATCGCATTATTGCCGGCCATTTGCAGCAATTGGGCGTCCCTGCTTTGGACTGGGTTCAGACCGCGGCAGACGCCCTTGCGCGCATGGACGAAGTCGAGCCGGATTTGGTGATCAGCGCCATGCATCTGCCCGACATGACGGGCACCGAACTGGTCCAAAAGCTGCGCAGCAGCGACAAATTGCAGCATATCCCGTTCATGCTCATTTCAAGCGAGACCGACGTGCGCTACTTGATCCCGCTGCGTCAAGCGGGCGTAATCGCCATCCTTCCCAAACCCTACGCGCTGGAGCAACTTCGCCGCGCGCTATTCACCACCGTGGATTTTCTCGAGCCGGACGTCGACGAACTGCAGGATTACGCCATCGGCGAGCTGCGGGTCTTGGTCGTCGACGACAGCCTGACCTCCCGCCATCACATCAAACGCATCTTGAATCGCATGGGCGTTCACGACGTCGTTGAAGCCGAGAACGGGATGCAAGGCGCGGAACTCATCGAAAAAGAGTTCTTTGATTTGGTAGTTACGGACTACAACATGCCCGAAATGGACGGCAAGGAATTCACTCAGTACATCCGTCAGCGCAGCCGACAGGCGGGAATCCCGATCTTGATGATCACCAGCGAATCCGACACCCAACGTTTGGCATCGGTGCAACAAAGCGGCATCTCCGCGCTGTGCGACAAACCGTTCGAGCCCGAAACGATCAAACGGATTTTGAAGACAGCTGTTCTGGGCGCTGAAACCTAAGACTCGGTTCGGCCTGGTCGATTTCACGCCACGAGCCGCCCGGCGAACGGCCGAACAACTTCTCTCAATTCATCCACGTCATTTCTGTCGGCGGCGTCTGACGAACTTCTCGGCTTCGACGATCACCAGAACCAACCAGGGCAGCGTGAAACACAACGCCAGCTCTAGTGGCGGCAGCGCCGTCGTGTGAAAAATCGGCTGCAACCATGGCACGTAAATCACCATCAACTGCAACAGCACCGTGGCGCCGATCGCGGCCATGATCCACGGGTTGGAGAACCACCCCAGACGCCACAGCGATTCTCGTTCCGAACGCACCACCATCGCATGAACCAACTGACTAAACACCAGCGTGGTAAAGACGACGGTCTGCCAATGGGGCGACTGATTGGCTAAGGCCCACGCTTGCGCCGCCAACGACAACAGTCCGATGGCCAAACCGACCCCCAAGGCATGCTGCCATAAACCGTGGGCGAAAATGCTTTCATCGGGACGGCGCGGCGGACGAGACATCACGTTCTTTTCCGCCGCCTCCATCGCCAGCGCCAATCCCGGCAAGCCATCGGTCATGAGGTTGATCCACAATATCTGCACCGCTTGCAGCGGCACCGGCATGCCGAACAAAGGCGCCAGAAACAACACCCAGATCTCGCCGGAGTTGCTGGTGAGTGTGTACTTAACGAACTTTCGCACGTTGTCGTAAATGCGTCGCCCTTCCCGCACCGCATGCACAATGGTCGCGAAATGGTCGTCGAGCAGCACCATGAACGCGGCCTCGCGGGCCAC
>JAKACW010000026.1 GCA_021821045.1 Pseudomonadota bacterium | reverse complement strand
CACGACAACCAGCTCGACAACGACGACCACGCAGAATCCCGGACCGCTGCCGGCATCGGTTCGAACGTTCACCTTTCTCGGACCCGACAACGCGAGCATCACGTCCAACAGCGGGATGATGGCGGGCGGGCCGACGGTGACCATGGCCAATGGAACGGCTGTGCGGGTGTGGACACTCAATGGTGCGGCCACGGGTTTTAACGGTGACCGGATTGTTCCCGGTCCGGTGATCGAGCTCACTCAAGGCCAAGCCGCGGCGCTCACACTGAATTCCGGCATGCCCCATACCATCCATCCTCACGGCTTGGACGTGAACACGGCCAATGATGGCGTGCCGCAAACGTCCGGTTTCGTTGCCGGGACGATGATGTTTCCGATTCAACAACCGGGCCAGGTGGGCGGCAATCTTGGCTCGCCGTTTACCTATCGCTTCACCGCGCCATTCGCGGGAACGTACTTGTATCACTGCCACGTCGACGCAGCGCTGCATTTTGAAATGGGCATGTACGGCGCAGTCATCGTGCGTCCGCCCAGCGGCGCCACCAACGTGGCATGGGATGGCGGTCCGTCGTTCGCCAAGGAATACATTTGGCAGTTGAGCACTTTCGACAGCCGCTGGCACACGCAGAGTCAAACGGGCACAGGAACGCGCCGCTATGTGCCCAACTTTTTCATGATCAACGGCCGCGATGGAAGCAACCTGCTGACCGACACAACCACCGCCATTAACGCGCCGCAAGCATCGCGGGTTTTGGTGCGGCTCATCAGTTACGCCTACGCCCCGGCTATCGTCGATCTCGGCGGCGTGCCGTTCGACATCATCGCCTCCGACGGCCGGCCGTTGAGATCGTTCATAGCGAATCAAACCACCTGGCGCATCATGCCGGGCGAACGGTACGACTTGCTGATCACCATGCCAACGGCGGGAGCGCGCCAAGCTACCGTGACGTTCCAGAATATTCGCGGCACGGCGACGTTAGGCATGGCTCAAACATCCATCACGTCAGTGTAAGCGCCGTGAGCGACGCTACGATTCCGAACGGATTGGACGCGACTGCACCGCAGTCGCGGCGCGAGTTTCTCGCCCGACCCCTGTCACTCGCCGGCATCGCCGCCACGGCCCTTGCCTCTTGCGGAGGCGACGGCAACAACATGCCGCGCAACGGCATGATGCCCGGACCCGGCAACACCAACAACACCGGCGGCACGCCAAACGCCCCCTCCGCCGGACGCACGTTCAGTTATCTCGGCCCGAATTCCGCCAGCCTTACCGCCAGCAGCGGTATGGGCGGCGGCATGATGGGCGGAAGCAACGCGACACTCACCATGGCCAACGGCGCCGTCGTGCCGGTGTGGACGCTGAACAGCGATGGCGCACTCGGCTTTAACAGCGACCGGCCCGTTCCCGGACCGCTCATCGAACTGGTGCAAGGGCAGCAAGCAGCGATCACGTTGTCATCCATGATGCCGCACACCATTCATCCCCACGGCCTAGATGTGAACACGGCCAACGACGGCGTGCCCCAGACGTCCGGTTTTGTCGGCAATGCACCCATGATGGGCGGCGACTTCGGCCGCACACAGGGTCAACGCAGCCTGGGATCATCCTTCACTTATCGCTTCACCGCGCCTTTTGCCGGGACATATTTTTACCACTGTCACGTCGACGCGTCGCTGCACATGGAAATGGGCATGTACGGCGCGGTGATCGTGCGCCCCGCGAGTGGCAGTGCGAATGCCGCCTGGGACGGCGGCCCAGCCTTCGATACCGAGTACGTTTGGCAACTGCACACGTTCGACAGCCGCTGGCACAGCCAGAGTGTCACCGGAACGGGCACCATGCGCTACCGGCCGGCCGTCTTCATGATCAACGGCCGCGACGGCGCAAACCTGCTCAGCGACAGCACCGTCGCCATACGCGCGCCGGCGGGCAGCCGGGTGCTGCTGCGGCTGATCAATATGGGTTACATGCCGGCATTGGTAAACCTAGGTGGACTGCAACTTGATGTCATCGCCTCCGACGGACGACCGCTGCGCGCGCCGCTCTCCACCAGCACCCAGCGCGTCGCACCCGGAGAGCGCTACGATCTAATCGTGACGTTGCCCGCACAAACCGCCACAACTGCGCGCGTCGACTATCAGAACATTCGCGGCACGCGCGTAATGGGAACGGCGACGACGTCGATTACGGCTCTGTAGACAATTGCTCGCCTCTACCGATGTGGGAGCGGTTTCCTACCGCGATCTTTCGAGTTATTCCCCCGCCGCGTCACATGCTGAGGATCGCACGGCGTCACGGACAAATCGATTTGTTGGAACGTGGCGTGGTCTGGGCGCATTGCGGAACTCGGAGCGGTGATGAGGCAGATGCGCTTGGCGTTCTGGAAGGATGGATGTCCTTGGATAACACAGGGAAAGGAGGCCAGCGCCTCCTTTCCCTGACCAAGATCGATAGGATCTAGTGACTGTGACCGTCGTCGGTGTGCCCACCGCCGGTGGAGCCCGACGAGTCCGTGCTTCCGCCGGAAGTAGATCCCGAGTTTGGCGTCGTGGATGGCGACGCAACGTCCGGAACAACGTACACCGCCATGCCATTGACCGCGCTGCCGATGGTCTTGATCGGCGCATCGATCGTCTTAGTCAGAACGTCTACGCCAACAATGGTGCCGCACTCGGCGTGCGGCGCTTCGGCGGCCTCCGCCTCCGCGTGCCCCTCCGCCGCTGTCGCCACCGCGCCCATTGCATCGTCATGACCTTCCTCTTCCGCGTGGGCCGCGCACGACCCCTCGACGCTGAAGTAAATGCGGCGATTGTCCGCGCTGAGAGCGACCTGGCGCTGATGTCCGCCATGTCCCACATCCAACGCTGAAACCTCACCGGCCAGTCCTGTCGCTGGGTCGACGTCGACCACGGCAACCACCGCGTCTTCGGCGCCGCCCACTTGCGAAGAAACAAACAGGCGCAGCATTTCGGCATCCTGGACGTTGATCGACACCGCGTCGATGCGGGCCGGTTTGATATCGCCAAGGTGCTTGACCTGCGTAATCGCATCCCCGACAGAGGCATCGATCACGCTAAGAAAGCCGCTACCCACCGCGCCCTCTTGCGGTTCGGTGTATCCAGCCACGAAAACCCAACGGCCGTTGCTGCTTACCGTCAGGTGCTCGGAACCCGGCAACTGCCCGGCCCCTGTGCCCACGGGAATGAACTTCGCGGACATGTCGTGAGGCTCAACCGTCGCATCGATGACCATCAGCCCCGCGGTCTGGCTGTTGGGTATGCCGACATAAACGTGGCCGCTGCTCTTGGAGAATGCGATGCCGTGGGGAATGTTGCCCTCGCCAAGGTCGATCGTGGCGGCCACCTTTTGAAAGTCCGGTGAAACGGGAACATTATTGATGACCGAAACGGTGCGGTCGTTGGCATTGTGCACGAACACGAAATTGTGCGTGTCGCTGACGGCTGCGACAACGGCCATCTTGTGGCCGTCGCCGACGGCGATTTCCTGCGCCGCCAGATACCTGTCATCGCTCAGCTGCACGTCGTCCTCATCGTGCTCGTCATGGTGATCCCAATTCACCCGGAATACCGAGTCCGGCAGCGCCGCCGCGGCTTGAGTCGCCGCGTCGGCATGATCGTCCGCGGTCGGTCCGTCGTTCATAATCCAGAAGTGACTGGACGTCCCATCGGCTCTGACTTCCGGCACGACGTGACCAAGAACGCTTGATGCCCCCGCGCCGCCCACGATAGACGCCAGGGACTGCAAATGGACCGCGGGAGCGGTTGCGTCGCGAGCCATGAGCAGGTTCAGATCGATCACACCGAAGCCGCCGCCCGCTGGCATGCCCATCGCGTCGGTCATTCCGCTGCGAATGACGACGAACACTTTGTGGCCGGCGTGATCCGGATCGCCGCTGACGACTTCATGGGTGCCATGATCGTTGATAATCACTTCACCCAATTGAATGCCATGGGGTTCCTCGTCGGAACGCGCGGGCTGAACGTTCATCGCCGCGTCGGCATGTTGGTCTTCCGCTGCCGGCTCCGTCCCAACCGGCACCGCCAACGCATGACGCGTAGTCCCCGTCCCCGTGTCGGTGATCACATTGACATAGCCCTTGTCGTCCGTTGCCAAAACGTAATAGCGAACCGTGGCATCCGGATTGCCGCCGGCTTGCGCCCCGGAGTCCGTGGCATCGAGGGCCGGCAGATGATCGTCATCGCCGCCGCACCCCGCCAACGCCAGCCCCAAACTTACTGCCACAAACAACTTGCTTTTACGAAACTCCATAACAACCCCTTGTTCGCACGCCTGGTGACTGCCCGACTCGGACAATCCCGTCGCCGTTAGAAATTGTGAATCATCCCAATCGAAAACGTGGATGGATCGGCTCCGGTACGAAACGCATCGATTTTCAGCGTCCCGTAGGTGCCGTTGACCTCGTTGTCCACTCCGGTATATACGAAATACGCCTCGGTTCGCTTGGACAGATTGTGACTCACGCCGGCCGCAATGAACTGACCGCCGTCGCTCGTCTCGAACTCCTGCGCAATACCATAGGCAAACTTGAGCTTGGTGTTTTCCACGCCCGTCTGCGCCGAAAGATAGTAGGCGTCGCGGGCCTTGTTGGGCACGTTCACCGTATCCGCGTCCGTGATCTCGATGCGTTCCGCGATGAACGACAGCATGGCGTGACCATAGTGCACCATCAGACCCACCATAACCGCTTCGGTCTTATCCACCGTAACCAGCGTGGCGACGTCGTGGGCGTCGCCGTAGGTGTCGTAGTTCTTGTGCTGCTCGTAGGCCACCGTGCCGTAGAACATCCCGACCTCGCAAACGGCGCTGAGCGAATACGCGGACGGATCGCCATTGACATCCGGTGTTGTGTTCTCGTCAAACGCAAACGTTGCCACTTCCAACGTCAGTCCGCCCAGGCTCGGCGTCTTGTACATCAGGATGTCCGGCGCGCGGATGTGAAACGCCCCGCCGTGATGCCCGCCGGCGCCCGAATTCAAGTCGTGAATCTTGCCGAGCATGATGCGGTAGTCGCCAGGCAAGTGATGAAATATGTCGAGGTGATGGGTCGCGTTCTTGTACGGCGTGTCGTGCTTGCCGCCGAGCAATCGGCCGAGATCTCCCTGCAGTCCGAGAAACGAGTTCTGGCCGGCGAATTCCGTCTCGTTGTTCTCGCCCAGCTCAGTGAGATCCACGGCGGAATCGATCTGCCAGATGCCCGCCATGTTGTAGCTCAGCGGAACGCTGCCGCGAAAACCGAGCGCGGTGCCGTCGCTGTCGAGATAGACGTTACTTTGTCCCGTCGCGCCAGGATCGTTGTAATCGATCGACAAATAGATGCTGCCGTAGACTTCCCACGGTTTGTCGGAGACCATGTCGTGGGAATGGTGATGGTCGTCGCCCGCCGGCGAGTCGCCGTCTAAAGAGTTATGGGAATGTTGTGCGGATGCCTGCAAGGGCAACCCGAAAATGCCAGCCACCAGCACTGCGGCAAAAAATCGACGATTCAAAAGACACCTCCCGAAACCGAATACTCAATGTTTAACAGCGCGGTTCGGTAAGTTTGGTCATAGCCGCTGGACGCTAGTACGTATATGTACTTATTATTGTCCGCATCGCATTTGAGTCGTCCTTGGTCTTGCGTTCGCCTGTACAACGAGCAATCTCGCAAACAAAAGACAAAGTGAATTTTTCGCTGCATTCGCTCGCGTCGGCGGTGCTCCAAACTAAACCGTCGCGCGTCCCCTACATCGTAAGAACCCCAATAGCACCCAGTAAGCTTCAGATGGGAATGCGACATAATGTCGCGCAGCATTGCGACGCATGGTATTCTGCTTTGGACTTCGTTACGACGAGTCCAACAACTGTACCGATAATCAGTTTAACTAAGTAGTTTCCGTTATGCCTATCGTGGTCGACTTGCCCCAGCGTGCGAACTTGCGCCTGTTGCTCGCATTGCGCATTGCATTGCTGTGCGGTGCCGTCGTCGCCGCCTACGACGCCACACTCATCTTCGGCGCCCAAATTGATCTGACGGGGTTACTGGCAATGGTCGCCTTGTTTCTCGTGGTGAGTGCATTTTCCTGGACGCGCATGGCGCGCGGCCTTCCTGTGGGCAAGCATGAGATTCACGCGCAGATCATCGTTGACGTTCTAGGACTCACGGCCATTCTGTATTTCGCCGGCGGTGCAAGTAATCCGTTTACCCTGCTTTACCTCATTCCGGTCAGCATGGCGGCGGCGGCGCTGTCCAGCCGCGTTGCCACCTGGTCCGTGGTCGCGCTGAGCATCGGCTGTTACACCTTGTTGCTGATTATTCCCGCGGCGCCCGCTCCCCATGTCCACGATCATGACCTCCCCTCTCCGGATCAGCTTCACCTCTGGGGTATGTGGGTCGGATTTGTCGCCAGTTCATGCCTGATTGCATTTTTCGCCGTGAGCGCCAGGCGAATGATCCGCGAAAAAGATATCCATTTGGCGCAGGAACGGGAGCGGGCGATGCGCGACCGGCAATTGGTCGAATTAGGGACGCTGGCGGCCGGCGCGGCCCATGAACTGGGCACGCCCCTGGGAACGCTCGCCATTCTTGCGGACGACTTGAGACAGGAGCATCCGGACAGCCCCACGATTCAACAAACCGCGCTCATCATGACTCAGCAAATCCAGCGCTGCAAAGATTCCTTGGCCGTGCTCTCCGCCCGGGCGGGACAGCAACGCGCCGAGTCCGGCCGGCTGCGTCCGGCGGATCAGTACGTGACCGAGATCGTCGCAGAATGGAAATCGTCGCGGCCAGACGTCAATCCCGTGCTCACCACCGATGGCGGGCAACCGCCACCGCTGATGATCGCCGATATGACGCTCACGCACGCGATAACGAATATTCTCAACAACGCCGCCGATGCTTCACCGCAAAACGTGGAAGTTCACGCCCGCTGGGAGGGATCCGAGGTATGGATCGACATCTTGGACCGCGGGCCGGGATTCGCACCCGAAGCGCGGGAAAGGGTCGGCAAATTGGTGTTCACCACCAAGCAGACCCAAGGTGGACTGGGAATCGGCGCGTTCCTCGCTTACGCCACCATCGATCGCATAGGCGGCACGGTGCAGATATTGCAGCGCGAGGGCGGAGGCAGCCGCGTTCGGATTGGCTTCGATTTGAATTTCGTCAACCAGACTACCCGAGGAGATTCTCGCCATGTCGACAATTCAACACCCAGCGGCGGATGGCACGAAGCGCTTACTACTGGTCGATGACGACGAAACGTTCTGCGGCGTACTGAGCAATACGCTCAAACGGCGCGGTTATGAAGTGCACGCCGCCCACGGCATCGGCGACGCAATGGCGTTCCTCGGAGAGGATGACCTTGAGTTCGCGGTCGTCGATTTGAATTTGACGGTCGAGTCCGGCCTGCGACTGGTGCCCGAGATCAAGAAGCGCCACCCGTCCTGCCGCACCGTCGTCCTGACCGGCTATGCCAGCGTCGCCACCGCGATCGAAGCCATCAAGCTCGGCGCGGTGCACTATCTAACCAAGCCCGCCGCGGTCGACGACATCATCGCCGCGTTCTACCGCGATGAGGGGGATGCGCAGGCGCCGGTCAGCGAACGACCCATGTCCCTCGACCGGTTGGAATGGGAACACCTGAACCGCGTGCTGCAAGAATGCGGCGGCAACATTTCGGCCGCGGCGCGAAAGATATCCATGCACCGGCGCACGCTGCAGCGCAAGCTGCGTAAGTATCCGGTGAAGCAGTAACAAATTTGCAGTCCCCCGTCGTAATGTGGGAGCGGATCATTCCGCGATGGGATCGGCGGTGGTCTCGAGGCAAGGGAAGAATCGCGGTAGGAAACCGCTCCCACATTGCCGATGTCGGGGATCCTGCAGACACGACAGACCACATCAAATCGATCCGACTAACCAAAAATAGCCCAGGTAAACCGCAACGTTGACCGCCGTCAAAGGGGCGCCCACCCGGGCGAATTGCCAGAAGCCGATGGTTTCACCGTAGCGCTCGGCGCCTTGAATGATGATCACATTGCTGGCCGCGCCCAAGATCAGCAAGTTCCCGGCGATGGTACTGCCGGCGGCCAGCACCATCATCAAGTCCGCTCCACCACCCGCGCTCTGCAGCATGGGCATATACAAGGCCACCAGCGGCACGTTCGAAATCAATTGACTGAGCGTGATGCTTACGGCCATCACCGACGGCAGCGTCGCCAACGGCAACCCGCTCGCCACGACTTGTTGCTGAAAGAAGCCCGTTTGCCACACGCTCGCCATCAAAACGAACATGCTGATGAAAAACAGCAGTGTGCGCCAATCGATCTTGCGCACCAGCTCCCAGCGGCGCTTGCTGAACAATACGACCGGCAGCGCGCCGCAGATTGCGATGGCGCTCAGCTCGATATCGAGGGGGTTGTTCATCGCCACCAACAGCACTTTCACGGCGATGATCAGCACCACGAGTCCAAGCCCCCACTTCGCCAGTGCGGCGAGCGCTTCGTCCTCGTCCGGCTCTGGAATATCGACGACCAAGGGGCGGGCAAACAATCCGGGATAAAACGCCCGCAACACGTAGTACGTCAGCACGAGATTGACCAACGTCGGCAGCGCCAGATAATAAGCAAACGTCACGAACGGCGCCTCGATCCCACCTCGCAGCGCAATCAACAGGTTTTGCGGATTGCCGATCGGGCTCATCGTGCTGCCGATGGTCACTGCGAATGCCGCAGTCAACAACAGCGGCAAAGCGGGAACGCCTTGGCGGCGGGCGATGGCGATCAACAACGGCGTCACCACCAGCGCCAAGGTATCGTTCATCAGAATCGCCGAGGCAAGACCGACGGCGGCAATGACCCAGCCCACCAATTGGCCGACTGTGCGGGCGCGCATGAATAGATGATCCGCCACCCGCGCCAAACAGCCGCTGTCCAGTAGCGCCTGGCCGAGAAGAAACATGCCCGCCAGAAACGCAATGACGTGCCAGTCGATGGCCGCCCATGCCTGCGCCGGCGCAATCGATCCGGACACCAGGACAAGGACCGCTCCCGCCGTCATCGCCTGCCATATCGCCACACGCAGCCGGCCGACTCGCCGCGCCACGATGAGGGCGAACACCGCGAACAACACAAACAGCGGAAACCACATGTGGACGGACCTCTGATCAAATCGCGAACTTGCGGCCCGCCTCTACCATTCGAAACGCAACCCGAAGTAGATGGACTCGCCACCGAGATCGAAACCGCTGACTTTGTCCGTCTCCATCTGCTGCCACTCGATCACCAGCAGCGTGTTGAGGATGTCGAAGTCGTTTTGCAGGCCACTGGCGGCGCCGGGCTCGACGCCGTCGAGCAGGATCCGCGCGCCGGCACGAACCATCGCACCGTCGCGATAACCCCGGCGCCGGTCGCCGCCGTTGATCGTTTCGTTGTAGTAGGCACGGACCGCGGATACGCCGCCGTAGGGTGTCAGCCAGCCCCACAGCGCAACCGGCAGACGAATATTGATGCCGGCACCCAGGGTATACAGCTCGTACAGCATGTCGCCGCCAGGACGGTTGTTGGCGGAATAAAAACCCCGACCGCGGTCGTGAAAGTACGCGCCATCGAGCTCCAGTTCGAAGACCGGGCCCAACGCCCGATTCAGGGTCACGGCGACGCTGCCGCCACGGTCGTTGCCGTAAAAATCCGGCCATTCGTTCACGTCGGGATAGAACGTGCCCCCTTTCAACTCCGCACCCCACTTCGGCAACGGCGCTGTATCTTGCGGGGCGGCGGGTTCGGTCTGAGCGTAAGCCGAGGCGCCGAACAAACAAACCACCACCACGAGGCTGCGAAAGAATTTCACCATTGCGCCCGCTCTCGCCGGCCAAGAGCGCGCCGCAAGCCGAAAAGGCCAAGAACAAGGGCGACATAGGCCGGATACTTCGTCATGGCCGCCGCGACGGCGACGAGCGGCGTCAGAACGGTTTGCGCCGCTCGCCGCAGCGGCGGATTGTTCTCGATCCATGCTGCCAGTGCAGGACTATAACGATAGTAGGCGCGCACAAACGCCCGGCCCGGCACGGTGAGTTTGAGATAGCGATCGCGAAATTGACGCAGCAGTGTCACTGCCGGTGCGTCAGCACCGCCGAAAGCCGCGGTTGCGATAAAACACCCCTCGTTGGGCAAGTCGGGAAACGGCCGGGGCACTTCGGGAATCGCCGTGACTTCCGCCGAGCGGGCACCCTCGAAGACATCGCCCACCCCGACCACGGCTTCGGTTCCCAGCCGACTCTCCCGTCCATCCTCGCCCGTGCTGTCCACGGCGGTGACGTTGACGTAGTAGCGAGCTTGAAACCAAGCGCTCACCGCGACTTTGTAAGACTGGCCGTTTATCAGGCCCGTGATTGTGTGGGATGTCGCGTCGTCGACATCGACCACGTTCTCGGTGACATCGTTGATCCCGTAATAAACTTTGTAGCCGGTGCCATGGGTCACTGCGCCCCAAGTCAGCTCGAGCCGGCCGTCGTCCGGCGTAACCGTCCCGATTGTCGGCGCCGTCGGCAACTCCTGAGGCGGTGACAAATTCGCGAGCCGAAATTGTGTCACATTGCCGACGTTGACCGGCGATGGCGAACCGCCGCCTTCACCATCCAGACCGTCGTACGGCGAACCGCTGCCGTCGGAATCGTAGTAGACCTTGTAATAGCCGGGATCGCCGGAATGGGTGACAAGATAGGAAAGATTGGCCGTCCACGTCACATCGAAAGCCGTTGTGCCGGCCGCGACAGTGGCATCGACGGCGGAAATCCCCCGCACCTGAAACGGCAGCACGTCCGCATCCGCGCCACCGTAGACACCGATATCCGCCGTGGTGTCATCGATGACATCGGTGCCGTCCCCCTCATCGATAAAGGGCGAGTCCTGCCGCAAATGAAAATCTCCGATGCTCGCGGAGACGAACAACGGGTCGCTCTGCCTGACCGCATTGGTGCCGCGGACGCCATCGAGATCATTGTCATAGAACCCGTTGAAACGGACGCCGTCGGTGATATCGACGGGGGAGATGGCGGTGCCCTGCGTGACGAAGGCGTTGTTGACGATGATCGTGTCCGCGCTCGCCCGGCTGACGCCGATCCGGTTGTCGTAGAACGTGTTGTTCCTAACGGTGACAGTGGAGGCGTCGACTACATCGACGGCGGTCGTATCGGAGTCCAAGTGGAATACGTTGTTAAGCACCGACACCGACGCGGAAACGGACACTCTGATGCCGCTATCGCCGTCGGCGAAGTAGAGATTCTTAATGATGACGTCGTTGGTGAGGTTGATCTGAAAGACCGGCCCCCTGCCGCTGGCGCCTTCCAAGATCGTCGCGGCCGTCTCCTCGCCGCGGATGGTCACCGGGAAATCAATCGTCGCGTTAACGGTGTAGGTGCCGGGCTCCATCAGCAGCGTGTCGCCGGTGCGGCCGCGCGCTTTCAGATCAGCGAGCGCCGAGGCAAGGGTAGCGTAGTCATCGGGAATGCGAAACTCGGCGGCGCTGATCCCGGTCGCCCATAGCATCAGCGCACCGAGCATCGCAAGACGCGTTCTCATGCCCGCGGGCCGCTGCATACCGTGAAGCTCCAGGTTACGCCGTTAACTTCGCCTACAACGTCTTCAGGAAAGCATCCGCCTCTTTGATGGACGACTGCATATCCGCAATCAACTTCGAAACATCGCCTTCGATTTTCGCAACTTCGACGGACAATCCACCCACCACCTGGGCATTGAGGTTGTGCTTCAGATACAGCACGTGATCGCGAAACTTGCCCAACACGGCGTTCATCCGCTTCTCGGACTGGCGCATTGCAACGCGCATCTTGTCGTACTTGGCCTGGGTTTGGCTCAGCTTCTTGCGGCTGTCCTCGCGAAAACTGGCTTGGGTTATCAGATCAATCTCTTTGCGCCATTCGGCGAACAAGTCCTCGGCGATCTCTTCGATGCTTTCGATACGATTTGTGACGTCACCGGCGCGGTCGACGCACTTTTCATAGTCGCTGTTCAACGCATCGTAACGCTCCTGCAGTTCGCCGCCTTGAATGCCGGTCAACTCCTGCAAGCGCGTCAACGCATCCTTAAACTGCTCCTGCGCTTCCCCTTGATCCTCCCGTGCCGCCTCGACCTCGTCACGCAGCAAGTCTCGCTTATGTTTCCCAAGAGTCTCCCAAGTCGCGTAGTAAGCGGTGCTGCAGGCCGTGAGCAGGATGAGCAACCAGACGGCCGCGCTATTTTGAAGTAACCGGATTGGGTTCATATTTTAACCTCAACTGGATGAAGTTTCGCGCCCGTCGCGCCCCATGCATGCGTTATTTGAAATCATAAACAACCGTCAGCGTCAGTTCGCGGTCCGTTTGCGCCGTGTCCTGCGGAACGTTCGATGCGTGGCGCACCAAAAACCCAGCTTTAAGTGCCAGTCGCCGAGCGATCCTGCTTTTGAGAAAAGTCTCCGACTTTGTCAGTGTCGTATCACTACCCGCCTCGACGGTCAGGGTTTCGCCAATGGTCGTGTATTCGTTCGCCGTCCAGGCAAAGTCGGCGAACAGCCGTGCGATGAACTCGTCGTCCCGGCCGTTGCCCGCCAATTTGTTGCGGCGCTCACCCACGCCGGCCTCAAGATCCACCCAATAACGGGGCGTTTCCCTGATGCGAGCCCCGTAACCGATTGTCGCGCTGAGTCGGTAGTCGTAGCCGCTGAACCGATCATCCTCGTACTTGCCGTTGCCATAGCCGTAATGTTTCTGCGGCAGACGATATTTTGCTTTGCCTTCCAGCAGATAGCGCTCGGCCGTTGTCCTGCTCGCGTTGGACGTGTTCAGCGCCTCCACGACAACGCTGTTGATCCACTGTTCCGACTCATGTTTGGCGTTGGTCTTGAACTTTATGGTCGAGACTTCGGTATTGCCCGACGTTTCGACCCATCCGAGTTCGACTTCGCCGCCCCACCCGAAAACCTCCGCCCGACCGGCAGAACTAAAAAACGCCGCAACGGCCAAAGCCGTTAGGGCAATTGTCTGTCGCATCCGTGCCCCTCTTAAATGCGCCGAATTGTAACATATTATTCCATTCGCCTTTTGTGGCCGACGCGTGATCCGCACTCGTCAGTTATCCCGAGCGCCCTTAATGTAGAATGCCGAGGATGATCCAGCTCGACGACTCAAAACGTTTCCGGCCGCAAGCCCGCCGCGGTTTCTGGGCTTCGATCTTCATGCTGCTGCTGTTCGGGGGTGCATGGGCAAGCAACGATCCGGACAGAAAATATTATGTCACCGACGGCACCGTCAACGCGGTGCTTCATAACGGCGCCACAGTTTACATCGGCGGCGATTTCAGTTACGTGGGTCCCAACACCGGCCACGGGATCGGCGTCAACGTCAGCACCGCGCAGGCCATTGCGCTCTATCCGCACATTGCCGGCACGGGCAGCAACGGAATTTACGCCGTCGTTCCCGATGGCGCCGGCGGCTGGTATGTCGGCGGCGATTTTTCCAAAGTCGGCACCTCTGCGGTGGCGAATCTGGTCCACATCAACGCCAGTCGGGCCGTGACCGCGGCATTCAATCCCGAACCCAACGGTGTTGTCCGCGCTCTGGCGCTCTCGGCCGACAAAACGACGCTCTATGTCGGCGGCGAGTTCACCGAAATCGACGGCCAGCCGCGCAATCGCTTGGCGCAGGTCAACGTTGCCGACGGCAGCGTTACCGCCTGGAATCCGAACGCAACGGATGGCGCCGTGCTCGCTCTCGCGCTTGATTCCAGCAACGACCGTCTTTTCGCGGGCGGAAGTTTTTCGTCACTTGGCGTAGACGCCGCGGCGCGCGGAATCGCGGCGTTCACCGCGTCCACCGGCGCTGTGCTCTCAGCAGGCTGGGCGACGGCGGCAGCCACCAACGTCGCCGGAGAGGTGCGCGCCCTTGTCATAAGCGCAAACGGCGCGACGCTTTACGTTGGCGGATCATTTTCGACAATTGGCGGCCAGGCACGAGACAACATCGCCGCGCTTACTGTCGCCGACGGCGCGGCGACAACGTGGACACCCGAGGCGAACGGTCCAGTCAACGCACTGGCTCTAAACGCCGACGGCAGTCAGATTTATGCCGCCGGCGAATTCACCAACATCGGCGGCGCCGCGCGAACGCGCATCGCGCGCCTAAACACCGGCAGCAACACCGCGGATGCCGACTGGGACCACTCGGCCAACAACACCGTTTCGGACTTGCTCCTGGCTGCCGATCTCAGCCGTGTTCACATTGGCGGCGACTTCACCGACGTAGACGGCGCACCCGTCTACTACCATGCTGCGCTGCCCACCGGCACGGGCGCAAACGACTTGGTTCGCAGCGACGGCCCCGTGCGCGTCCTGAGTCGCCCGGCGGATGGGCCGGAGCTGTTCGTCGGCGGCGAGTTTCAGTCCGTCGGCGGCGTGCTGCGCAATAAGGTCGCCGCATTGAACATCAGCACCGGCATCCCCTTGACAAGCTGGGCGCCGAATATCGACGACGGCGCGGTCGAAGCGCTGGCATTGAGCTACGACAACACGGAGGTTTTCGTCGGCGGCAGTTTCACCAGCGTGGGGTCCGTTGCCCGCAATCGGGTGGCAAAATTTTCCGCCAGCAACGGCTCCCTGTCCGACTGGGCGCCGAACATCGAGAACGGCGCCGTTCGCACCATGGCCATGAGCACCGACGGCGCGCAAGTGCTGGGCCTCGCGGTGTCGCCGTCGAACAGCGCAGTTGTCATCGCCGGCACCGAGGACGGCTTGTTTCGCAGCACGGACGGCGGCTCCCAGTGGACCGAGATCGATTTGGGCGGCACCACCCAGGTCAGCGATATCGCCTTCGACCCCAACTCGACAAGCCGCGTCTTCGTTGCCACCCGCGGCAGGGGCGTGTTCGTCAGTAGCGACAACGGCGCCACCTGGCAAGCGGACAACGACGGTCTAACGGCGCTGCAAGCAACATCCATTGCTTTCAGCAGCGATTCGTCCCGCGTTTACGTCGGCACCAAGTTCCTTACCAACGAGATCGGCGGACTGTATCGACGCGACACGGGCGAAACGGCCTGGACCTTTGCCCGCAGCACGGAGGTCGACACCGTTGCCGTCGATCCGTCGGATCGAAATTACGTCTATATCGGCAACACCGTCGGCATCTTCGTCACCACCGACGGCGGCCCGACGTTGCTGCGGGCAGACCAGGGATTGGCCGCCAAGACAGCCAAGCACATCTTGGTGTCGAACATCACCGACGCGACAACCAACAACCGGGTCATCTACGCCGCCTCGGCCGGCGCGCTGTACCGAACCTCGAACAAAGGCGTGACCTGGACCGCTTTTGGCCGCGGCCTGCCGGGCGCGGCATTGAACAGGATCGCTCTGCATCCGACCAACAACGACCAACTCTATGTGGCCGCCTTCGGCAGCGGCGTCTACCGCACCACCGCCGCAACCAACCCCACGGGCGCCAGCGTGACATTCTCGGCCGTCAACGCCGGCTTGGAGAGCCTTTACACCAATACGGTCGCCATCGATTCGGCCAACCCACAAACGCTTTACGTTGGCGCATCCTTAGGGCGTTTATTCAAAACCACCGACGCGGCGAACTGGACCGCCGCGGAAACGGGCATTCCGCACAATCTGTTGTATATCGGCGGCGACTTCACCGGCAGCCATCCGGACTACTTGGCGGAATTGAACACGGTCGGGACCGCCGATTACTTTCGACCGTGGGACGCGCAACCGACCGCGCCGGTCAATGCGGTCCAATTATCCGCCGATGGCGCGACGCTTTACGCCGTCGGCGCCTTCACCAGCCTCGGCGGCAATGCAAGACTGCGCCTTGCTGCCCTCACCCGTTCCACCGCCGCGGCAACCACGTGGGCGCCCAGTGTGGACGACGGTGTTGTGAATGCGCTGGTTTTGTCGAGCAATGAAAGCGAAATTTATCTCGGCGGCTCGTTCACCAGCGTCAACGCAACGACGCGCAATCGCCTGGCGCGGATCGATACCGCAACCGGCGACCTCAACGCGTGGGATCCGGGCGCGGACGGCGAGGTAAGTTCGATCCTGCTGGGCACCGACGACGCGACGCTCATCGCCAGCGGCGCATTCACCACCATCGCCGGCAGCGCGCGGCGCCATCTCGCATCGCTGCTCACCAGCGAAACCGCCGGAACGGCGACCTCCTGGCAACCCGATCCGGACGCGCCCACCGCCGGCCGCAATGCCCTGGCCCGCCTGAACAATACGATTTTTGTCGGCGGGGCATTCACTCGCATTGGCGAAATGGCCACCCGATCTTTCGCCGGCTTTACGTTCACTGCGCCAACCGTGGCCGCCACACCCCGCGGCAGCGCCTTCGACACCGCGCAGCAGATCACACTCACTTGCACCAACAGCAGCGGAACGACTTGCACGACGATTTACTTCACCACCGACACGGATCTCGCCACCGCAGCGTGGCAGACCTATACCACGCCGCTCGACATCACCAACTCCGTACGCCTGTCTTTTTACGGCGTAGATGTGGAAGGCAGCCGCAGCGCAACGCGAACCGAAACCTACACCATCGACGCGACAGGTCCGACCGTGACGGCCAGCCCAATATCGGGAACCTACGATGTAACTCAAACCGTCACTCTTATCTGCGACGACGGCGACGGCGGCACCGGAGACGACATCACCGTTGCCGGTTGCGACACCATCTTTTTTACCACCGACGGCAGCCGACCGACATACTCCGTGCAGCGCAGCGGCGAAAGCGGCGATTTGGTCTTCACCGAGGGATCGGGCACGCTCGTCTACAGCCGGGCGATTCCGGTGGTGATCGACAGTCACCTGCGCTTCATTGCGGTCGACAGCGCGGGCAACTTGTCGAGCGAAGGCGAAGCCCGCTACTCCATCGTGCGCGTTCCGGGCGGGAGCCTCGGCGTGGGCGGCGTGCTCGTCCTGCTGGCCGGAGTAATTATCCGGGCAAGTAGGCGCGCCAGTCATGGTCGATGTCGCCAACGACGATGAATGGCGGATTGAGCACCGACTCCTTGGTGTTATAGCGCAGGGGCTTCATGTCAAGATCCAAGATGTCGCCGCCGGCCTGCTTTACAATACAGTGCGCGGCGGCCGTGTCCCATTCCGATGTCGGACCGAACCGAATATAAACGTCGGCTCGACCGTCCGCGACCCAACACGATTTCAGCGAACTGCCCAAACAGATCACGTCGTAGCTCTCGAATCCGCGTAAAAACGCATTGAATCGCTCGCTGCGGTGGGAGCGGCTTCCGGCGATGACGATGTGCTTGCCGTCCCAGCGGCGCGTGGTCATCGGTTGCGCCGGCCCATCCGCCAACTGCTTGTAGGCGCGACCGCCCCGGCAGGCGAAATACGACACACCGGACGTCGGCGAGTAAACCAACCCCAGCACCGCTTCATGTCCCTGCACCAATGCGACGTTGACGGTGAATTCATCGTTGCGCTTGATGAACTCGCGGGTTCCGTCGAGCGGATCGACCAGCCACAGCGAGCCCCACTTCGCCCGTTCGGAAAACGCGGGACAAGCGTCCTCCTCCGAGACGATGGGAATGCCCGGAGTCAATTTTTCCAGTCCCGCCACGAGCAGATCGTGCGACGCGATATCCGCTTCCGTCACCGGGGAAAAGTCCGACTTTTGCGCTACCACGAACTGACGACGATATATTTCGGAAATGACCGTGCCGGCGCGTTGCGCCAGATCGACTAGATGGGGAATCAGCTTTTCCAACTCTTGCTGTGGCATAAAAGCGCTGCGCGCCGCGGAACAGTTTTTAACAACGTCCTGTTTACCACATTGTGGCGGGATCGCCTAGCGCGTGGCATTATTCATAAAACTCGCAAGCGAGAGGAATTTTGTGAATGTAAACGTCCCGTGGCGCACGCTGCAAACCGTGCTGCTCGACATGGATGGAACGCTGCTTGACCTGTACTTCGATTCGGTCTTCTGGAAGGAGCACGTGCCGCGGCGTTACGCCGAAACCCGCGGTCTGGATATCCCTACCGCCACCGCCGCGCTGACCCCGATTTTCGAGAAAACGGCCGGCACGTTGGATTGGTATTGCGTGGACTATTGGAGCCGAACGTTGGGTCTGGACATCGCGGAACTCAAGCGCGAGCTGGCCCATCTCATTCGCTACAAACCGCATACGGTTACCTTTCTGGAGCAGCTGCGCCAGGCTGAAAAGCGCGTGCTGCTGGTCACCAACGCCCACCCCAAGAGTCTGGCGTTGAAACTGGAAAAGACCACGCTGGGCGATTATCTTGACGGCATCGTCTGCGCCCACGACCTGGGACACGCCAAGGAAGAGCCGTACTTCTGGCACGTGCTCGGCGATCGCGAAGCATTCGACCCGTCGACCACGCTGCTGGTGGACGACAATGTGCACGCGCTGCGGGCGGCCCGGCACTACGGCATTGCCAATTTGCTGGCAATCAGCCGGCCTTCGCCCAGTGCACCGCGAATCGACACGGGCGAATTTCCGGCGATCGAGGATTTCGACGAATTGTTTCCGGAGCTGGCGTCGGCGAGCCGGACGTGAACAAACGTCGCACAATTCCGCGAAACGCTCTAGATCGGAGATGATTGGAGCGCGCAATCGCGGTAGAAAACCGCTCCCACCACTTGAGCGAATATCGTGTGGGAGCGGATCATTCCGCGATTGAACAGACTGGATGCACGACTACTCATGAAACGGGCAAGCATCGCAATACTACTCTTTCTTTCTTGGACGTGGCACGCCTGCCACGCCCAAACCTCCCACGCGGTCGCATTCATCTACCACCAGTTCGGCAACGACGCCGTGCCCCAAACCAACGTTCCGCTCGCCGCATTCGACGCTCAGCTCGATTTCCTGGAACGGGAGCGTTTCACCGTTCTTTCGCTCGGCGAGATCGTCACGCGCTTGCGCTCGCAAGTCGCGCTACCCGAAAGAACGGTCGCCATCACGATCGATGACGCCTACCGCAGCGTCTACAACCAGGCGTACCCGCGATTGCGGCGTCGCGGTTGGCCCATGACCGTGTTCGTATCGACCGACGCCGTCGACGCGCGCTCCCCCGCTCTGATGACGTGGCGCCAGATGCGCGAACTGGCAGAACAAGGCGTGGAGTTCGCCAACCATTCCGCCTCCCACGACTATTTGATTCGGCGCAAGCCGGGCGAAGACGCATCGCGTTGGCGCGAGCGAATCGAACGAGACATTGCACGCGCCCAAACCCGAATTCAGCAGGAACTTGGCACGACTACCATGTTGTTCGCCTATCCCTACGGCGAATACTCGAAGGAGCTGACCGACATCGTCCAGCACTTGGGCTACGTGGGCATAGGCCAACACTCAGGGGCACTTTGGGAACACTCGGATTTTCGCGCACTGCCGCGTTTTCCCGTCAACACGACGTATTCCTCGCTCGACGACTTCCGCACCAAAGCGCTGGCCTTGCCGCTACCCGTGGTTCGCGCGACACCGTTCGATCCCGTTCTCGCGCAAAGCGCGGCCGCAGTCCTTGAAGTTGAGCTGCAAGGCGACGCCAAGCGCTGGCGGGAACTAAAGTGCTATGTGAATGGACAAGGCGCGCACGAGGTCACATGGCTGTCGCAATCGCCGGCGATCTTTCGCGTCGAAGCGCGGCAGGCGCTGCCTCGTGGACGAAGCCGCTACAACTGCACGGCTCCAAGCGACCAACGAGGCCGCTACTACTGGTTTAGCCACTTGTGGATACGGCCTTGACGGCGACCAGGGGAATTGTCGCGTCGGCGCTAATGGACAAGTCCACATAGAGCAGCTGTTCGAGTTCGTTGCTGCGAATCATGGCGCGAATTTCGCTCACGTAGTCGATGCCGCGCTGGGAGTAATTGCGCAAACCGCCAGCCAGCGCGTAGACGTCCACCGGCAAACGCTGGCGCCGAATATTTTCCCGCTCGCGCCGCAATGACGCATACGCCCTGTGGGTGTTGAGATTGCGCATGTATGCGCGCACCGATTCCCGCACGTCCTTGAACATGCGAACGCTGTGATTCTCGTTCTCGCCGCGGCCCAACGGCACCAGCCCCTGGTTATCGTCGAACGTCCACTGTCCGAATAAATTGTTTGCTTCCTGAGCAAAGCGCGACGTTCCCCAGGCGCTTTCATTGGCGGCTTGGGCCAGCACCAGCGGCACGGGTATCTCGTCGACGCGCCGCAGCAACAGCGCGGCGCGCTCCGGTTTCGACAAGTCGCCGGTCACTCCATACCAGCGGGTAAGTTGATCCAGCCACACCCTTTCCGCCAGGTCGAGGCGATCCGCTCCCTTCGCCAGCAATTCTCTTGCGTAACGCCGCTGATAGCGAATGTTGCGATTCTCGGCCAGGACAATGGGCAGCAAGGCGCGAAAGAACAAATCCTTTTTCTTTCTGGTGTCACCAATCTCAGCAAGATCGCGTGGCATGCGTGCAATGGCGATGGGCGGGACTGACCCTCCTTTTTGAGGAAACCAGGCATAGCCGTGAGCTTCGAAATGCGCTTCCACGGATTGCGCCGTGATCAGATCGACGAACTGCTGCAAGCGGTCGATGGGCCAAAGCTCCGCCTCGATGACGGTGTGCGGCTTTCGCAGAGCGTCGGCGAGGTTCGCCAAAACAATGGCGAATATGACCGGCAGCAAGAATGCCGTCGAATTGGCGACTCGTTTGCGATAGAGATAATCCATACCGACCGCGACGCAAAATTAAAGATAAGGTTCTGAATTCGCGACGTTCACGCTGAGTGACCGCCGGTTTGTAGAACGTCCGATTCCTTCGGAACTGAATAATGCAAAATCCATTCACGTTGCGCGGATCAGGATATTACCCGGTCAGCACTCTCCACCTTTGCGGCGATCGACTTGGCGGCGGCTAACCGAGCCATCGCCGTGCGTTGGCAAACATCCTTAACCACGGACTGTTCTCGCCCGCCCATGTCTTGGGTCGCCAAGACAATTGCACATTGCGAAACACGCGCTCGGGATGGGGCATCATGATCGTGAAGCGACCGTCGACGGTGGTCAGGGCCGTGATCCCCGCCTCCGAACCGTTGGGATTGGCCGGATACGTTTGAGCAGGTTTACCGGCATGGTCGACGAATCGCATGACCACTCTGTTCTCGTCCGTGAGCCGTTCCAAATCGTCGCGAGACGCGAAGTTTACCCGGCCTTCGCCATGGGCCACCGCAATGGGCAGCACGGAGCCGGCCATGTCCGTGAACAGGATGGACGGGTTCGGCAGAATTTCGACCAACGACAAACGGGCTTCAAACTGTTCGGACAAATTGCGCTCAAAGCGCGGCCATCCCTCGGCCCCGGGAATCAAGTCGGCGAGTTGGGACATCATCTGACAACCGTTGCACACTCCAACGCCGAAACTGTCCTGGCGTTGAAAGAACGCGGCAAACTCGTCGGAGGCGCGGCCATTGTGGCGGATCGCGCTGGCCCACCCCTTGCCGGCGCCGAGAACGTCGCCGTAGGAAAAGCCACCGCAGGCCGCGATGCCTTGAAAATCCTTCAGCCGCACCCGACCCGCGGCAATGTCACTCATATGGACATCGACGGCGGCGAAACCGGCGCGCTCGAACGCCGCAGCCATTTCCACGTGACCGTTGACACCCTGTTCGCGCAGAATGGCAACCCGCGGACGCTTCGCAACATGGAGGAACGGCGCCGCGACGTCGACGTCCATGTCAAATGACACCCGAACGACCGAGCCCGGATTCTCGGCATTCAAAAGCGCGTCGTACTCCTGCTGCGCCAGGTCGGGATTATCGCGCAGCGATTGCATGCGCCACGTGGTTTCGGACCATGCCCGCTGCAAATCGACTCGATTCGCGCTGTAGATCTCTTTTTGCGCTCGCGTGATCATCAGTTTGTCATCCGCGTTGGGCGTCCCGATCACTCGGCTGCAGCCGCTGAGTCCGCGCTCGCGCAACACAGCCAGCACGTCCTCGCAATCCTGATGACGGACCTGGATGACGGCGCCCAGTTCTTCGTTGAACAATGCCGCAACCTCGTCATCGCCCAGCTCGTCGACGTCGATCGTCACACCGACGTGGGCGGCGAACATCATTTCGCACAGCGCGGCAAACAGGCCGCCGTCGGAGCGATCGTGATAGGCCAGCAGCAAACGATCTTGATTCAACTGTTGGATGGCGGCGAAAAACGCCTTGAGTGCGCCCGCATCGTCCACGTCCGGCGCGTGATGACCGACCTGGCGATAGACTTGTCCGAGCGCCGAGCCGCCGAGACGATTCTTGCCCTTGCCAAGATCGATCAGGATGAGGTCTGTGTCGCCGGCATCGCGGCGCAACTCAGGCGTCAACGTATGGCGCACGTCCGTCGCTGGCGCAAACGCCGAAATGATCAGGGACATCGGTGCAGTGACGGATTTCTCCTTGCCGCCTTCGCGCCACACCGTGCGCATGGACATGGAATCCTTGCCCACCGGCACCGTTATGCCCAAAGCCGGACACAGCTCCATGCCCACGGCGCGGACCGCGTCGTACAGGCCGGCATCTTCGCCGGGATATCCGGCGGCGGCCATCCAATTTGCGGACAGCACCACGTCGGCAAGTTTTTCGATGGGCGCTGCGGCGATGTTGGTAATCGCCTCGCCGATGGCCATGCGCGCCGACGCGGCGTGGTCCACCAGCGCGACCGGCGTGCGCTCACCCATCGCCATCGCTTCACCGTGATAGGCGTGATATCCGGCCGCCGTAACCGCGACGTCGGCCACGGGCGTTTGCCATGGCCCAACAAGCTGATCGCGGGCGACCAGACCGGTGACGGTGCGATCGCCGATAGTAATCAGAAACATCTTGCTTGCCACGCTCGGCAGCCGGAGCACACGCTCGGCCACCGCTTCGATGGACAATTGCCAGGTGTCGATATCCTGTTTTTCGAACGGGCGATGATGCACGTCGCGCAGCATTTTCGGCGGCTTGCCCAGCAGAACGTCTAAAGGCAAATCCACCGGCGTGTTATCGAAGTGGCCATCGCCGACGATCAATCGCTGCTCTTCGGTGGCTTCGCCCACGACGGCAAACGGGCAGCGCTCGCGGGCGCAAAGCGCGCGGAAAGCGGCCAGCCGGTTCGGGTCGATGGCGAGCACGTAACGCTCCTGCGCTTCGTTGCACCAAATTTCCATGGGCGACATGCTGCGGTCGGCACTGGGAATGGTGCGCAATTCAAATCGCCCGCCCAGTCCGCCACCGTGCACCAATTCAGGCAGCGCATTGGACAAACCGCCGGCGCCCACGTCGTGAATCGACAGGATCGGATTGTCGGCGCCCAACTGCCAGCACCGATCGATGACTTCCTGGGCGCGGCGCTGCATTTCGGGATTGCCGCGCTGCACCGAGGCGAAGTCGAGATCCTCCGCGATCTGACCCGTCGCCACCGAGGACGCCGCACCGCCGCCCAGCCCGATCAGCATCGCCGGGCCGCCCAACACGACCAATTGCGCGCCGGGAGGCAGCACCGATTTCTCGACCAGTTGCTTGCGGATGTTGCCCATGCCGCCGGCCACCATGATCGGCTTGTGATAGCCGCGCCATTGCTCGCCGGCGCCGTCCGGAACCCGCTCTTCGAAGGTGCGGAAGTAGCCGCACAGTGTCGGTCGCCCAAACTCATTGCCAAACGCCGCCGAACCAAGGGGCGCGTCCAACATGATTTGCAGCGCGGACACGATGCGGCCGGGCTTGCCGGGATGATCTTCCCACGGCTGCTCGCCGCCGGGGATGCGCAGGTTCGAAACGGAATAACCGACCAACCCGGCCTTGGACCGGGCGCCGCGGCCGGTCGCCGCCTCGTCGCGAATCTCGCCGCCGGTTCCCGTGGCGGCGCCCGGAAAGGGCGAGATCGCCGTCGGGTGATTGTGGGTCTCGACCTTCATGATGATGGCGGCGGGCTCATCGTGGTAACTGTACTCGCCCGTGGTGTGATCGGGCCAGAACCATCGGCTCGGCGCGCCATCCGCCACCGCAGCGTTGTCCTTGTAGGCGGACAGAACGGCATTGGGATTTCGCTCGAAGGTGTTGCGAATCATGGCGAACAAGGAACGCGACTCATCGCGCCCGTCGATCTTCCATGTGGCGTTGAAGATCTTGTGCCGGCAGTGCTCGGAATTGGCCTGAGCGAACATCATCAGCTCGATGTCGGTGGGATTGCGCTTGAGCGCTTGATAACTCTCGACCAAGTAGTCGATTTCGTCGTCGCTGAGCGCCAACCCCAACGATTTGTTCGCTTCCCGCAACGCCGCCGCGCCGCCGGCCAAGACATCGACGCTGGTCATCGTTCGCGGCGGCTGCTCGACGAACATTCCACCCGCATCGTCAAGGGCGTAAAACACCGTTTCGGTCATGCGATCGTGCAGATAAGCCACCAGCGGCTCGAGGCGCCCTTGCGCCAGCAAACCGTCCGGGCCTTCCAGCCGGTAGGCCACGCCCCACTCGATGCGCGCCACCTCCGACAACCCGCAGTTGCGAGCGATATCCGTTGCCTTGCTGCTCCACGGCGAAATCGTTCCGAAGCGCGGCACGACAAATGCCGAGAATTCCTTGGCCCAGACCTCGGGCGCCGCTTTTCGCGCCGTCAGCAAGTCCTCCAAGCGCTGCAACTCGGGTCCGCTCAGCGTCTGCTCCAAGGCAACGAAGTATACGAAGTGGGCGTTGATCCGCCGCAGCGACGGCTCGATCGAGCGCAGCGTTGCCAGCAGTTTTTCCAACCGGAACGGCGAACGGGCGTGAGTGCCACTGAGAATAAGCATTACAACGACACCCCGAGGCGGCGCGCGACCTCTTCGTAGGCTTCCACCACGCCGCCCAACCCCTGGCGAAAACGATCCTTGTCCAGCTTGTTGCGGGTTTGCGCGTCCCACAACCGGCAGCCGTCGGGGCTGAATTCGTCGCCCAACACCACCTCGCCGTGGAAGCGGCCGAATTCCAGTTTGTAATCCACCAGTAAAATTCCCGCATCCTTGAACATGGCCTTGAGGATTTCGTTGGCGCGAAAGGTCAGCGACTTCATGCGCGCCACTTCCTCATCGCTCGCCCACCCAAAGGAACGAATGTGATATTCATTCACCATAGGGTCGTGCAGCGCGTCATTCTTGAGGAAGAGTTCGAAGGTGGGCGGATTGAGATCCATGCCCTCTGCGACACCCAGGCGCCGGCAAATGCTGCCCGCGGTGATATTGCGCACCACGCACTCGATGGGAATCATTTGCAGGCGCTTCACCAGCGACTCATTGGAGGACAATAGGCGCTCGAAGTGATTCGGCACGCCGCCGGCCGCCAACCGCTGCATCACAAACGCATTGAACTTGTTGTTGACCTCGCCTTTGCGCGCCAGTTGCTCTTTCTTTTCGCCGTCGAACGCCGACGTATCGTCGCGAAAATGCATGACCACGAAATCGGCGTCGTCCGTGTCGAGCACCGATTTCGCTTTGCCACGATAGAGTTCAGCTCCAATTTTCATTCATCCGTCCTCGCGCTCGCCGCGGTTCAACGCAACAGTTCTTCACGCACTCTCTTGAAAAACGCCTCGGCGCGCTTGACATCCATCGAGTTGCCGCGCGCATCCAGCATCGTCACCCGCGACGTCGTGTCGTCGATCGACTCGACCACCAACCTGAACTCCATCGTCTCCAGGCGCGTTCCGCCGGCGATGAAGCGCTTGAACCAGCCCTGTTCCGTCGGCTCGACTTCCAATTCGCCCGTGGCGTAGTAGACGCCCTTCGCCCGGTCAAAGTCATCCAGCGCGACATCGAGCCGCGCCATCGCGTTGCCGACCCGGCGCCAAGCTTGCGGAAAATCCAAGGCCAGCGTGAGCTGAACGCCACCCTGATCGTCGAATTGGACAACGGCGAGTTCCTTGGGCGTGCCGGCATCCAGCGCCAACTCATCCGCTTTGCCGGCGTCGGCGCCCGCGTAGAGCGCAAGCCGCTTGAGCATCTCGATTTCCAACTCCGGGTCAGCCTCGCGAGGCACCCAGCGAACCGTATCGCCGTCGTTGATCTGCTGCATACCGCGATGGGCGATGTGAATCTCCGTGGTGTTCTCGCGCGTAGCCGGTTCCAAGCGCACGACATACTGGTCGCGGGTCGACTTCGAATACAACAGACTGAAAGCTTTGCGAAACACCGACGACATCGGAACGCCGCCGCGGTCCTCGCGCCATTGGGTCGTCATCAACCCGATTTCCGGATTTTCCTTTTCGAGGCTTAGGCCCTGCTCTTCCCAGAATTTTTTAACCTTGGGCCACCACTCACCCGGATCCCCCGCTGCTTCCAGCCACCACCGGCCGCCGTCGCGCGCCAATTTGAGGTCAGCGCCAAGATGGGGACCGACGTCGGCGCGAGGCCCCGCGCCTTCCGCCATGGACTTGACTTGAGGACCTTGGTCGCGATTGTAATCGGACAACATGGCCACGCCGCCGACCGGCGCGGTCGCGGACACCAAGTCGTCGCTGGCCTCGATACTCACCAGATCCGGCGGCGTTTCCAGCGTTTTTTCGGGCTTCGATGTTTCATATTCCGCCTTTCGGTCATTAATAACCGAGCATCCGGCGAACAGAGACAAACCGCATAACAACGCGCCCAACGAAAACCGTTTTTGCATGAAGCCGCCCTTAACGTGAACGATTACAGTACGCCCGCATCCCGCAAGGCGTTCTTGATGGTCGGGCGGTGAGCTTCGCTCAACGGCGTCATGGGCAAGCGAATTCCCCGCGGAATCAGCCCCATCTCATAGAGGGCCCACTTGACGGGGATCGGATTGGCCTCCACGAAAAGCGTTTTGTGCAAAACCATGAGCCGATCGTTGATCGCTTCAGCTTTTTCGCGCTGCCCCGCCAGCGCCAGTTTGCACATTTCGTGCATCGCGCGCGGCGCGACATTGGCGGTCACTGAGATGTCGCCTTTGCCGCCGAGCAAAATGAACTCCATCGCCGTCGCGTCGTCGCCGCTGTACAAGTCCAGCTTGTCGCCGCAACGTTCGAGAATTTCTTTGGCGCGCTTCAGGTCGCCGGTGGCCTCTTTGATGCCCACGATGTTGCTGATGGATGCCAGCCGGGCTACCGTTTCCGGCTGAATATCGCACACCGTGCGGCCGGGCACGTTGTAGAGTATTTGCGGGATAGGCACCGCATTGGCAATGGCCTTGTAGTGCAAATAAAGACCTTCCTGCGTCGGTTTAGTGTAGTACGGCGCCACCAGCAGGCAAGCATCGGCGCCGGCGTCTTTCGCGGCCTGCGTCAGTTCGATGGCTTCGCGGGTGGAGTTCGAGCCGGTGCCGGCGATGACCGGTACTCGACCTCGGGCGAAAGCGACGACTTGGCGGACGACGTCGTTGTGCTCTTGATAGCTCAATGTGGCGGACTCGCCCGTCGTTCCCACCGCGACAATAGCGTCAGTTCCATTGTCGACATGGAAATCAACCAACTTCTCCAACGACGCCCAATCGATGGCGTCGTCCTCACGCATCGGTGTCACTAATGCCACCATGCTGCCATGAAACATAGCCCTGCTCCCCGTCCTGTTTTCCACCGGTATATACCGGTTCACCGCCAGCGCCTGATCAAGTTGGTATTTTCTTGATGGGCGAAAGTTACGTATTATAAGCGATTCGCTCGACGCGCACAGGAAGTCTTAGGGGTGCCCCATGTCTAATTTGTTGGTAATTTCCGCCCTCGGTCACGATCGCCCGGGACTGGTCAACGACCTGTCCAAGGGCATTTTGGAGACCGGGTGCAATATCCTTGACAGTCGAATGACGGTGCTGGGGGGCGAGTTCGCGGTCATGCTGCTGGTCGACGGCAACTGGAATACCGTCGCCAAACTGGAATCCATGGTACCGGAGATCGGCAAGAAGCTCGGCCTGTCGGTTCTTAGCAGACGCACCGACAAGCGCAGCAGCGCCGGCAACGTCCTCCCCTACGCGGTCGAAGCCGTGTCGGTGGATCATCCCGGCATCGTCAACCAGATCGCCGGCTTTTTCTCCGGGCGCAACATCAACATCGAGGATCTGCGCACCGACTGCTACCCGGCGCCTCACACGGGAACCCCCATGTTCACCGTGAACATGATCGTCGGGGTTCCCGCGGACACGCACATCGGCTCATTGCGAGAACAATTCATGCATTTTTGTGATGAGTACAACTTAGATGCAGTGATCGAACCCATCAAGGGTTGACCCGCCGCGTCAACGTTCAGGAATAAGGACTTTTCCATGTCAAACGCAGTCGTCGGCAAAAAAGCGCCGGCATTTCGGGCAGCCGCCACCGGAGGGAAAACCATTTCCTCCGCCGACCTCAAAGGTCAGCGGGTGGTGCTCTATTTCTACCCCAAGGACAGCACGCCCGGGTGCACCCAGGAGGGCCACGACTTCAATGCCAGTCTGTCTGCATTCAAGCGCCTCAATACCATCGTTCTTGGCGTGTCCCGCGACAGCATCGAGAGCCACGAGAAGTTCAAGGAGAAGCAAGGATTCGGTTTCGATCTGTTGAGCGATGCCGACGAGAAACTGTGCGCCGCGTTCGACGTCATCAAGCTCAAGAACATGTACGGTAAAAAAGTCCAGGGCATCGAGCGCAGCACCTTCTTGATCGACGAGAGCGGCGTGCTACGTCAAGAATGGCGCAAAGTCAAGGTGGCAAACCACGTCGATGACGTCTTGGCCGCCATCAAAGCACTTTGAAATTTTCCGCCTAAAATCTTAAGAAAAGGACTTGTCAGCCGATCCTCGTAAGTAAGCAGGGTTGTGTCAAGTCTTTCAAACGCTTTCACAAACCGGAGGATCGCAGCCACATGGCAAGGAAAAACAAAGGCAAGCGCCTTTACGTCCTCGACACCAACGTGCTTATGCACGACCCCTCCAGCATCTACCGCTTCCAAGAGCACGACATCTACATCCCGATGATGGTGCTGGAAGAACTCGACAACAATAAACGCGGGCATTCCGAAGTGGCCCGCAACGCCCGCCAGGCAAGCCGTTTCATCGAGGAACTGATGAGTGGCGCGGCGCGAATCGCCATCGAAAAAGGCTTGCAACTGCCCAAGCCGCAGGGCACGGACTACGACAGCGGACGACTGTTTCTACAAACCACCTCGCTTACCCATCAGCTGCCGGCAGACCTTCCCGGCAACACGTCGGACAACACGATTCTCGCGACGGTGCTGGCGCTGCAGCATATGCGACGCGATGTCACTGTGGTGCTCGTCTCGAAGGATATCAATCTGCGCATCAAGGCGGCGGCGCTCGGCGTACCGGCCGAGGACTATCACGAAGACCAAGTACTGGACGATCTGAGCCTGCTCTATACGGGGCAAACCAAACTCGCCCCGGATTTTTGGGACAAGCACGGCAAGGCGCTCGAATCGTGGAAGGAGAACAGCCGGACGTTCTATCGCATCAGCGGCCCGGAAGTCAGCCACTGGTACGTGAACGAACTGATTCAGGACGACAAGGAAAGCGGATTCGAAGCCATCGTTCGCCGCATCGAAAGCCCGGTCTCCGCCGTGGTCGAAGTGTGCAGCAATTTCCGCTCGTCGCACCATTCCGTGTGGGGCATCAACGCCCGCAACCGCGAACAAAACTTCGCGCTCAATCTCTTGATGGACCCGGAAATCGACTTCGTTTCCATTTTAGGCAACGCGGGCACGGGAAAGACGCTGCTCACCCTGGCGGCGGGCCTGGCCCAAGTCCTCGATGACCGGCGTTACCACGAGATCATCATGACCCGCGCCACCGTTCCCATGGGCGATGACATCGGTTTTCTGCCCGGCACGGAAGAGGAAAAAATGGTGCCGTGGATGGGCGCATTGATGGATAACCTCGAAGTGCTCACCGCGACCGAGAGCGGCGATTGGGGCCGGGCGGCAACGAATGATCTGATGCGCCACCGCATCAAGATTCACTCGTTGAACTTCATGCGCGGCCGCACGTTCCTGAGCAAATTCTTGATCATCGATGAAGCGCAAAACCTGACCTCCAAGCAGATGAAGTCCCTCATCACCCGCGCCGGCCCGGGCACGAAAGTCGTGTGCCTTGGGAACGTGGCCCAGATCGACACGCCCTACCTCACCGAGACTACCTCCGGCCTGACCTACGTCGTGGACCGGTTCAAGGGTTGGGCGCACAGCGGCCACATCACTCTGGTCAGCGGCGAACGCTCGCGCTTGACGCAGTTCGCCTCGGAAGCGCTATGACGCTTACGACCCGCCTGTCGAGATGAAACGGGCACGATACAAATAGCTAACCGCCGCCGAGGGGAATACGTTTTCCCCTCGGCGATGCGGCATTAAGTCCCGCCACTTCCAGCCGCTAAAAAAGCGAATCTCCACCTTATTTTGGCAGTTTCCTCAGAAATCGCCGCAACGCCTTAACTGGCCAGGGACGAAGACAGTCGCGTCATGACGGACCCAGCATCCAATCGCACACCTCCTATCCGATTCGGCGTGCGCCAGAAAATGATTCTGGTCTTGGTTGCCGTACTGACGCTGGCCATGTCCACCACAACGTGGTTCACCATCGATCGTTATCAGGGCGATGTCCTCAGTGAAACGGAGAAGCGCGGGCACGATATTTCGCGCTATGTATCGGAGTCCTTGGTCTACGCCGTCATCGGCTACGACTATCACACGATTCAGCTCTTGCTCGACAAACTCATCACCACGCCGGACATCGTCTACGCGGTGGTCATCAATCAGCGCGGCAACGTCATGGGCGAGGCCGGAGTCCGTCCCGCGGAGAATTCGGACGCCACGCTGTTCAACCACGGCATCGCCTTCGACAACGAGCGCGTGGGCAGGCT
This sequence comes from Pseudomonadota bacterium, assembly GCA_021821045.1. Classification (GTDB taxonomy): domain Bacteria; phylum Pseudomonadota; class Gammaproteobacteria; order JAADHS01; family JAADHS01; genus JAKACW01. Next base: position 28,760 of record JAKACW010000026.1, on the reverse strand, counting down.
CACTATCGGCCTGGACGTCTCCCGCATCACGAAGCAAATGGAAGAGCAAAAGCTGTCGTTGATCCGCCATGAGATCATAACGGTTCTTCTCATTGCGCTGGGTGAGTTCCTTGCCCTGTCCTACATCATCATTCGCCCGGTGGGCATCATTTCTCATTTCCTGAAGTCCCAGGTGGACGACAAGGGCGAAGTCAGAGCAGACATTCCGCTCAAAACCAACGACGAATTCGGTCATCTCGCCCGCCAGTTCAACGACATTCGCGGACAGCTGAGCGAGGCCAACAAACGGCTGAAATCCCAGGTCGACAGCGCCGATTGGCAACTCAAGCAAACTAACGAACAACTGCTCGCCCAATCCGAAGAACTGCGGCGAATGAACGAAGAACTCACTCGCATGTCGATCACCGATCCTCTCACCGGGCTTTACAATCGGCGTCACTTCGAGCACCTGATGGCAACCGAGGTTCTACTGTCCTTACGCCACGGCGAACCCAACAGCATTCTCGCCATCGACCTCGATCACTTTAAGGAAATCAACGACACCTACGGTCACCAAGCAGGCGACCGCATATTACGCCGAATCGCATCGCTGTTACTGGAGAACCTGCGCCGCTCCGACATCTTGTGCCGAGTCGGCGGCGAGGAATTTGTCGCGCTGTGCCGGCGCTCCAATCGAGAGCAAGCCATGATCGTAGCCGAGAAACTGCGGCGCAACATCGCCGACTACCCAATGTTCATCGGGACGGAGAGGGTGTTCGTCACCATCAGCATCGGCGTGGCATCGCTGCCCAACGATTTCAATACCAAGACGTCGGACGACTTGCTCGAACAGGCGGACAACGCGCTGTACTTCAGCAAGTCCCACGGCCGCAACCGCACCACCCATTTCGGCGACATCGTCAAACAGATAAACAGTCAATTCCAGTCAACGACCTAGGAGGCACTATGCGAACCTGGACCAAACTACTCACGGCACTGATCGCGCTGCCCGCGGCATTGGGCGGATGGGGCGTTCACGCTCAAGGGCACGGAGCCGAAATTCGATTCGGGTCCGTTGCCATGGACATTCCCGCGGAAATGCACCGCCGGCTCTCGCCCCTGACGAAATACCTTTCCGCCGCTTTGCAGCGGCCCGTCACCCTCAAGTTGTCGCCCAATATGCCGGCGGCGATCAAGGACGTATCGACCAATCAGGTTGAGCTGGCCTACCTCACGCCGGTGGCTTATCTGAAAGCCAAGAGCCAGGGCGATGTTCAGGTTGTCGTCAAGACCGTCACTGATCACCAAGCCTCGTTTCAGCTCATGCTGGTGACCAAGGACGACAGCGACATTAGGACTGTCGCCGACTTGACAGGAAAGCGGTTCGCCTTCGGCGACAAGGCCGCCATCCTGCAACGGGCGGTGGTTGTCGGCGCCGGGATGCCGCTGGAAAAGCTGGGCGAGTACAAGTTCATCGGACACTACGACAACATCGCGCGCGGCGTCATGAACGGTGACTTCGACGCGGGAATTCTCAAGGACACCACAGCGTTCAAATGGAACGGCCAGGGCTTGAGAATCATCCACGAATCGCCGGCCTTGCCACCCTACAACATCGCCGCCAGCAAGGACACGCCCGAAGCGCTGGTCGAGGAAATCCGCTTGGCGTTTCTTGCCCTGGATGTGAGAAATCCGGAGCATGCGCTCGTCATACAGGCCCTCGACAAGCACTACACCGGCTTCGCCCGAACCAGCGATCAGGAATACGACGTCATTCGCACGCTGGTGGCACCGTTCAAAGAGTAAAACGAACGCGGCGCCCTCAGGCGCCGCGCTCCGCGATCTAACGTTGGGTAAGCCGGGTGGGCGCCGCGTACTCCAGTTCCACGCGACGGTTCTCGTCCCATCGGCTCGCTTCGACAACCGGCACTTCCGCGCCGAACGCTTGGATCATGAGCTGACCGATCGGGGCGCCGAACTGCACCAGTGCATCGGCCACCGCCTCGGCCCGCTTCTGACTCAGTTCTTTGTTGTGCGTGTCTGAGCCGCGAACATCGGCATGTCCCGAGATCACCAATGTCGCATCCGGATGGACGGCCAGATAGGCGGCGTGTTCCGACAAGTGCATCAGATCTTCGGCGCTGATCTCGGAGCTGTCAGTCGTGAAATAAAACTTCTCCATCGCGGGCGGCGGAACCTGAACCGCTTCGGCGATCGGCTGTTCCGGAGCCGCGGCGTCGACCGCGACGTCCACCGCCGGTTCGACGGGCGTCTCGGCCTCGGCATCGGGCAAGCTCAGGGTCGAGTTCCCACCCTCCAATGCCTCCGCCGCCGGCGGCATCTCCACCACGTCGCCACCATCATCCGAGGGCGGCGTGAATTCGAGACCCACCATCGCCACGGCTTCCGGGACGATTGGCTCAGCGGCGGCTTGGTCTTCAGGCGTTGCTGTAACGGCGCACGCGCCGGCCAGGGCCATGGGCAGGATCATTGCAAACTTGGACAACTTGAAAGCGTTCATTTGTATTCCTCCGTTGAGAGTTCTGTAACGACGGAGGCTATTAAACGGCTGAAAGATAGCGCCGCACGCAGCGCTTGCTGGCACTGGGCTGACCAATTATGACGAATTATGGCGGCATCGGCGCCAGCGGCAACCGCACCGTGACGGCCACCCCTGGCTTGTCGGATCTATCCTCGGCGCTCACCGCGCCGCCATGAAATTCGGCGATGAGCCTAACGATGTACAACCCCAAACCGAGATGGGGTTCGGATCCACGCTCTTCGCGCAGCGACACCATGGAGTCGAAGATCTGCCGCCCCATATTCCTTGGCAGGCCGGGCCCCTCATTCGCCACCGACAACAGCGCCATATCATCTATCGTCTCCAGCGCCACGTCGATGGCCGTTCCGACGCTGTGAAAGTCCCGTGCGTTGGCCGCCAGTTTGTCCAACATCTGCGCGAACAAATCGGGATGGCCCCGCAACGGCACTTCTACGTCAGGCAAGCGCAAGTTGAAACGGGGTGCGCCCGCCAAGGCCGAATAGCCTTCCACGCAGCCGCGGACCACCGGCACCGCGTCGAATGTGCGCGCGGTTTCGGCGCGCACCGCCTGCTCCAGGCGACTGGCTTCGCTCATCCGGGTCACGATCGCGTCCAAACGTCGAATGCCTTCTTCCGCGCGCTGCAGGTAGACCTGACTGTCGGGCGCCACGGTGCCCGCAGAGAGGTTTTCCAGCGACGACCGAACCACTGTCATTGGCGTGCGCAGTTCATGGGACAACTTGCGGGCGAGACCCTCCAAATAGCCGTGATACCGGCCCAAGCGTTCCAGCAGTTGAACGAAACTGCGCCGAATATCGCCAATCTCATCGTTGGCGGACGCCCCCTGCAGCGGCGACGCCATCCGCCCTTCCGGACCAATGGCCGCCTGCATTTCACGGTTGAGGCGCCGAATCCTGACCGACAACCATGTCGCCAACAGCAGCGACCCCGCCACCGCCAACAAGAATGCCGCGGCACTGAGGTTGATCAACATTTCCATGGCTCGATTGCGCACCAGCACGATACTGTTGCTGGTCTCTTCCAGCGCCGCGACGCCGATCACCTCATCGCCGACCTTGATCGGATAAGCCGCTGTCAGGATGTTGACCCGCTGATCGGGCGTCTGGCGCCAGCGTGTCGCGGGCGTACCGTTCAGCGCCGTGGTCACCTCCGCGCCGTCGAGTCTGCTGGCCGCGGACAGATCGTCTTGAAACTCGGACGCGGGCTGCTGCAACAGCAAGCCAAGCAACAGTCGATACATCAACTGCCAGGACGAATCCTCGGACGAACTTTGGGACGCCGACGGTTGCTCGTTGCGGTCCGTTTCGTCGAATCCGCCGGCCAGGCCAATCACGCGGTGACTCTTGTCCACCACCCAGGCCCGCATGCCGGGGCGCACCAAACGCAACAACAGATGCTCCACCTCGGGCGCGGCGACAACCACCGTGCCCAAATTCTGGCCGGTTTCGCTGCGACCAATCGTTGCTGTTGCCGTATCCCGTCGGGCTTCGCCGTCGTCTACGTCATACACCACGGCACCCAGGCGCGTTCCCAACCGCGCGATAGGCACTTTCACTTCCACAGCGTAACCGCCCGATGCTTCCTGCCATTCGCCGCGCACCGCGGTCGCCCAACTTTGATCCGCCAGTCGCGCGCCGCGGGCGTCCGTCGCCACCACGTCCACCCAACCGGGCGCCGACGTGGCCAACGTCAAGCGCAGCAACCGATCCGACGCATCGTACAACCACAACTCCACCCGGTCGGCGCGCACATCGCGGCCGGCACGCGGGTCGCGATAGACGAGCCGATCGTCGCTGACCTCGAACAGCAGATAGAGATCCGACTCGTAACTGCCCAAGCTGAGCGTCGCGGCAAGATCCACCGGTTCCGACGACGTCGCGGCAACCCGCAGGGGTTGGCGGCGATCCCGGTGCAAGGCCCAATCGTCCGAATAGCCGTCCAACTGCATCGGACTTGGCAGCGGCCGCACGAACAAGTGATCCGCACCGGCCTCCCGCTCCGCAATGGGTTGGGTTAACAGCGACGAGCGGTCTCCAAGAGCCGCGGCAACGATGCGGGCGTGTTCCTGCAATACATTTTCCTCGTTGGCGCGCAGGAACTGCTGCATCTCGATGACATAGCGATAGCCAATCCACGGAATGGCCAGCAGCGTCAAAGCGACGACCATCAACTTGGACCGCAGTCCGAACCGGGGAAGTGAGGTTTGCATGGAGAATTGACGCGCCGGTGTTGCGTGCGCCGGCGGCTAGCCGCGCTCCACCCAGCGATAACCGGCGCCGTAAACCGTATCGATGGCATCGAAGGTCTTGTCTATCGCCAGGAATTTGTTGCGAATGCGTTTGACGTGAGACGTTATTGTGGCATCGTCGACAACAATGCGCGCCTCCTGCATGAGCTGATCGCGGTTCTTGACATGGCCCGGCCGGTAAGCCAATGCATGAACCATCCAAAACTCAGTCAAGGTCAGCTCCACGGCCTGGTCGCGCCAGAACATCACTAAGCGATTGACGTCCATCCGCAATGGGCCGCGCTGAACGACGGCCTCGCTGTCCTGCACCGCGCTCAACGCCTCCATGCGGCGGAAAAACGCGTTCAAGCGGGCTAAGAGATGGGGCAAGCTGATGTCCTTAGTAAGGTAATCGTCGGCGCCCAGGCGCAATCCGCTGATGACATCCAAGTCGCTGTCGCGCGCGGTCAAAAAAATGATCGGCAGAGACTTGGAGCGTGCCCGCAATTCGCGACACAACTCGAATCCGCCCTCCGCCTCGTCGCCCAGCCCGATGTCCAACAAGACCAAATCCGGCAGGCGCTGCCCGAGCGCGGCCAATGCGTCGCGACGATTGGCGAAGGTTTCCACCGCGTAGCCTTCGCGGCGCAAAGCGTCGGCGTAGTTGTCCCGTAACGCGGGTTCGTCTTCGACAATGGCGATGCGCTTTTTCACAAGTTAGAGAATCCCCGAGCAACGCCGGCCGCGTGCTCCGCTTGCCCGATAGTATAGCGTTGCTTAGGCCGCACTGGCGGCGTGCGGTTCCCGGGCCGCCGCAGCGTCGTCGAAACCCCACAGCTGCAGCAATTTCGATCGCTTGTAAACGACGCGCAGATCCAGCGCTTCGAGAATATCGTAGTCCTTTTCGCGCGTATCGCGCACGGTCCCTTCGCCCAAAGCTAGTGCACCGGGCATTCCTAGTGACGACACCAGGGGGTGCCGTTTGTCGTCGGTGTAGCGCCAGACGATGCCCACCTCCCCGCTGGCAAGGTTGACCATGGTACCGGGCATGTAGGCTCCCAAGCTGTCGGCGACAAGATCCCGCGTAGTCGATTCGTCCAGCTCGTGGCGCACGGTCTGACGCACAAAGCGCGGCGTCAGGGCGGCATCGCCGCCGCCGTGATACGCAGCCAGTACACAAAAGCGGTCAGCAAGCCCAATGGCCCGTGCGATTTTCGAAATGGAATCGCCGCGCATGCCCAGCGGGCCCGTACCGTCGGTCCGCTCGTGGTGCTGCATCACGGCATTGAGCCAGTCGCGATTTTTGATCTTCTTTTGCGTGAGCACCTTGTGGCTCAACCGCGCATGGGATTCGATGCTCGATTTTTGCAGTAGGGTCAGATCAGTGTTTAACCCGGTCAGGGTGTCCTGTTGGGCGGCGTAGCTGACATTCATCGTCAGAGCGGCGCAGACGGTCGCCTCGACCTCATCGCCCGGCCACTGCTCGCGCATGCCGAGCGCACCTGCCAGCAAGGCGACATTCACCGAATGGTTGAGCGCAAACGGCGAGATCGCGGCGTCAAGAACAATGGTCGCCAGCGCGGCTTCGAGATCCGCCTTGCAGGCCGATTGCAGTTGATCGGCCAAGGCGACGATCTGCGCTTCGTAGCCCTCGGTGATTGTCTCGTGCTTATACAACAGGGGCTCCAGCTTCGCTTTGACGTCGCGAATCTGTGCTATCGGCGAGCCTGTATTGTTCACTTGTTCGACCATCGCCCTCTCCGGCGGTCGCGATTTAATCCACGACCCGCCTACGTTAACGTACCCCGCAAGGAATCTATTACCTAGCCATTACATGGCATTACGATAAAATCGGGCCGGAAAAACATGTCGCCTTTGCAACCCCCAAGCGGAATAACCAATGCTGAGGTGGATTTTTGCCGAGCCATGCGCTTAGAATTGGCCAACAAGACAAAAAAAAGCAGCGGGTAAACAGCGAGTTCCGCCGAGAGCCAATTGCGTCGCGCGCGGACGGTTCGTCTGTTCTCTAAGTCTCTGCCCACACGGGTGGTGGCCGCCATGGCCCGGGCGGCGTGCGGCCTTTTGGCGACTTTGTGACCGACGTCACATTTCGCGCCACAGCCATCGATATAACCGCCAACCAAGAGCGGGAGCTTATGAGTCGAGAGGGAATGAGAGTTCTGCAACACTTCTTGCGCGCACTGCCGCATCCGGTGGTTGCATTCGATTCCGACGGCCTGCTGACCGCCTGCAATCCGCTGGCCGCCGATCTGTTCGGCTACGCCGGCGGAGAGCTGCCTGCCAGACGCTGCGAGGATCTGTTTGACGTCACGTTGAGCGATTTTGCCCCCGCGGCCGATGACGGACTGTCCGCCCACGGCGATTGGAAGAATGTCATCGCCCGCAAGGCCAACGGACAAACTGTCCCGCTCGCGGTCTGCGCCGGCGCACTGGCCGGCAGCGATACCCGAATCACGTTGCTCACGCTGCGCAAAGGTCGCGAACAGCTGTTCGCGCCAAGCCGCGGCATTGTTGAAAGCCTGCTACAAAACAACGATCTCCCGTTTGTTTATGTCAATGCGAGGGGCATCGTACTGGCCGCCAATCCCGCTTTCGGCACCGCATTGGGCGTGCCCCATTCGTCGGTGCACAACCAGCCGGTTGCCCAGGTGCCGCTGCCGCGCGATCTGCTCGATGGACTAAAAGTTGCCTTTGAGCGACGAGAAGTCTCCGCCGGCGGCGCGACCCCGTTCTGCTCTATGGAAGGCAACGACGAACCGCGGTATTGGGACTGGTTCCTCTGTCCGATCACCGACCGCCGCCAGGCGTCCGTGGGCGCGGTGATTCTCCTGCTCGAAGCCACCGCCCGGGTTAAAGCCGAACAAGCCTTCAAGAAATCCACGCTAGAGTGGACCTACGCCATGGACGCGTTCGAGGATTGCATCTACCTGGTCGACATGGACGATCGGCTGGTTCGCGCCAACAAGGCGTTTTACAAATTAGCGAAATGTCGACCCGAGGATGTCATCGGTCGAACGGTCAGCAGCATCATGCACCCCGCCGGCGAACCCTTCCCCTGCCCGGTGTGCGAAGCACGGCTGGAGCGCCGCGACGCCTATATCATCATGGAAGCCGATAACCCCAACAACAAAACCGGCCGGCCCAATGAACTCATGGTGCGCATGATTCGCGACGATAGCGGCACGGTCATTGGTGTGCTGATGGGACTGCGCGATCTGTCACGCACCCGTCAAACCGAACAAGAGTTTCGCCGTTTGAACGATCACATCCGGCTGTTGCTGGGATCCACGGGCGAGGGCATTTTCGGCATCGACACGGAAGGACGCTGCACATTCATCAATCGCGCCGGCGCGGAAATTCTGGGATATTCGCCGGATGAAATCGAAGACCGCGAGCTGCACAGGCTGATCCACTACGCCCGCGAAGACGGCACCCCCTATCCCATCGACGAGTGTCCGATGATCCGCACCATCCGGGAAGGCGCTAGCATTCGCTCCACGAGCGAGGTGCTGTGGCGCAAGGACGGCTCGGCCATGCCGGTTCACTACCTGTGCAACCCGGTAATCGATAAAGGGTGGGTTACCGGCGCCGTTGTCGTGTTTCGCGACGTCACGGAAACCCGCGCCATGACCCGGCGCCTGGACTACCTTGCAACCCACGACACCTTGACCGGACTGTTCAACCGCCACGAATTCGAGCGGCGCCTCGACCATGCCCTTGCGCGCTGCCGTCGGGAAGGCACTTCTCACGTTCTGTGCTACTGCGACCTCGACCAGTTCAAAGTGGTCAACGATACCTGCGGCCACACTGCGGGAGACCACCTGCTGTACCAGTTGAGCGCCCTGTTGACCGATCATCTGCCGCCCAATGCCACGCTGGCCCGGTTGGGCGGTGACGAATTCGGCTTGCTGTTGGCCGATTGCGGCCTTGAAAGCGCTCGGTCTCACATTGACGCGCTGCGTGACACAGTGCGGGAGTTTCGCTTCCCGTGGCAGGATAAAACATTCGCCATCGGCATGAGCATTGGCGTAGTTCCCTTAGATGCGACGCTCGAGGGTCAAGCCGCCGCCATGAGTCTCGCGGATGCGGCCTGTTACATGGCGAAAGACAGCGGGCGAAACCGTGTCCACATCTATCAGGCCGGAGACGCCGATCTGTCGCGGCGTCATCGCGAAATGCAGTGGGTCACGCGCATTCAAAACGCGCTGGAGCATAACCGTTTCGAGCTGCACTTCCAGCTCATTCGGGCCACCGCACCGTCCGCTCAGCCCTGTAGACAGCGCTTCGAAATTCTTCTGCGCCTGCGGGACGCGGACGGCGAAATTGTTCTTCCCGACGCGTTTCTTTCCTCAGCCGAACGGTTCAACCTAATGCCGGCGGTGGACCGCTGGGTCATCGGTGAAACATTTCAGTGGTTGAACGCCCAAGCCATGAATCTCGCCAACGTCGACTTGTGCACAATTAACGTGTCCGGCCACTCGATGAGCGATGAGGTGTTTCTCGATTTCGTGGTCAATCAGCTGCGCGACCTCAACATTCCCGCGCACAAGATTTGTTTCGAAATCACCGAAACCGCGGCCGTCGCCCACCTGGGGCGCGCGACGCACTTCATGCGAGAGCTCAAGTCGCGCGGCTGCCAGTTCGCCTTGGACGACTTCGGCAGTGGCATGTCTTCGTTCGCGTACCTAAAGAATCTGCCTGTCGACTACCTGAAAATCGACGGCAATTTTGTGCGGGATGTGGCTGACGATCCAGTGGACTATGCCATGGTCGATGCCATAAACAAGGTCGGCCACGTCATGGGCCTGCAAACCGTCGCCGAGTTCGTCGAGGACGCTCAGGTGTTGGACAAATTGAGGAGTATCGGGGTCGACTACGTCCAAGGCTTTGGAATCGCGCCGCCGGCCCCGCTGGTTGGCGCGGTTTTCTCTCGTTAACCTGCCACGCGGGTCTGTGGCCCGGGAAGCTTCCCGCACTTTACACGAAGATTTTCGTGACTTTCATCATTTGAAAGTCCGCCGAGTCGGCCGATAGCGTGTCATGTCATGGCGCTCGGAACGTGAATAAGAAACGACTAATTTTCGCGGCACTCGCCTGCCTCACCCTTGCCACCGGCGCGAACGCCGACGCCTGGCGGATCGGCGTCCTGGCCCACCGTGGGCACGCCAAGACCATGGAAGCGTGGCAGCCCACCGCCGAATACCTCCAGAAAAAATTGACGCTCGAACGCTTTGAAATTGTGCCGCTGGCGCTGGAGGAGGTAGAGCCTGCCGCGGCCCGACAGGAAATCGATTTCCTCGCCACCAATACCGGCAACTACGTGGAGCTGGAAGCCTTTCACGGCGTGTCCCGCATCGCCACCATGAAAACAGCGCTGAGCGGCAAAGTTTTCACTCGCTTCGGCGCGGTCATCATCACCCGGATCGATCGGGACGACATCGATGCGCTCTCGGATCTAAAAGACAAACGCTTTATGGGCGTTGAGGAGAACGGGTTCGGCGGCTTTCGCATGGCCTGGCGTGAACTTAAGGATGCCGGGATCGACCCTTATTCGGATCTGCGCGAACTGCGCTTCAGCGGATTCCCTCAGGAGCAGGTGGCCTTTGCGGTGCGAGACGGTGTCGTCGACGTGGGAACCATGAGCGCGGATGCTCTGCTTATACTGGCGCAGGAGGGTAAGATCGATACCGGAGAACTCAAGATCCTCAATCCGCAGAACTACCCGGATTACCCCACGGTGAGTTCGACGCGGCTGTATCCATCGTGGCCCTTCGCCAAACTCAGCCACACGCCGGCGTCGATCGCGGAGCAGGTATCCGCGGCGCTCATCCAAATGCCCGCCGGCGCGCCCGCGGCACGGGCGGCCAACATCGCGGGTTGGACCGTACCGCTGGATTACCAATCCGTCCACGAGCTGCTCATCGATCTGCGCGTCGGACCCTATGAACACTTGCGTCACATTAATTGGTCCACCGTCGCCGAGAAGTACGGCGTCTGGATCGCCCTTGTTTTTGCGCTCACATTTTTTCTCGCTATTTCCAGCGTTGGACTGCTCGGGGCAAACAGAAAGCTGAAAAAGGTGGACGCGGAGCTACGCTGTCATCGCGACCGACTCAGTGAGCTGGTGCGAGAAGCGACGGTCGACCTTGTTCATGCCCGAGACGAGGCGCTGCGTGCCAGCGAGGCAAAAAGTCGCTTCCTGGCCAACATGAGCCATGAACTGCGTACGCCTTTGAACGCCATCATCGGCTACACGGCGATAGTCCGAGAGATGACCTCTGAGCATGGCCTGGAAGGCCCCTGCCAAGACCTCGATTGCGTAGACGCAGCAAGCGCTCATTTGCTGGCGCTTATCGATGATTTACTCGATGTCACGCTTCTGGATACGGGCGAAATCGCCCTTCGTCGTGAAACAATTGACCTCGCTCAACTGGCTAAAGACGTCGCCCAATCGGCACAAAGCGCCGCCGTCCAACACGGCAATCGTCTCGAGTGCATCGTTGAAAGAAACATCGGAAACATCTACTCGGATCCACGGCGAATCAAACAGATTCTAACCAAAATCCTGCTAAACGGGTGCAAGTTTACCGAGAACGGCAGCATCACGCTCACAGTCTCCAGCGAACGCTGTATGCAGCGGGACTGCGTCAGGTTTAATGTGTGCGACACGGGGCCGGGCATCGCGGAGAATCTCCGCGCCCATCTCTTCGTACCGTTCTACAAACTTGACGTTTCTAACGCCAAGACAACACATGGGTTGGGGCTTGGGCTGGCAACAGCGAAGACGCTTTGCGAAAAAATGGGTGGAGAAATCGCTGTTCGCAGCGAACCAGGCAAGGGAACGAACATATCCGTCCGCCTGCCAAGGGACATGCCACCCGAAGAACCGGAAAACAGCCGAAAAGCGTCGTTCGAAGATGCCGTAGACTAGACCTCATCCCGCCGAATCCGCTGAATGGCGATCGCCCGTCCCGTGCTGTCGTCGATCTCCACCAGCACGGCGCACAACGTAGCTCGACCGGCGGCAACATCATAGGGCGCGGGCCGTTTTGCGACGAATCGCTGCAGGGCGTTCTCAATTCCCAACCCGATGGCCGAATCGTAGCAGCCGCACATTCCCGCATCGGTAATGTACGCCGTGCCGCCGGCGAGTATTCGCTCGTCCGCGGTGGGAATATGAGTGTGGGTGCCCAGCACCGCCGAGACGCGACCGTTCAAGTACCATCCCAGCGCAGTCTTTTCCAAAGTGGTTTCGGCGTGAAAATCGACAATGATGATTTTCACGTCCGACGGCTTTGTTTCCAGGACCGCATCGGCATGTCGAAACGGACAGCCGACAACCGGATGCATGAACGTCGTGCCCAGCAAATTTAAAACACCGACTTGTGCGCCCGATGACGCCCTGCCGACCCACCACCCCGATCCGGGCGAACCGGGCGGCATATTGTGCGGGCGCAGCAGGCGGGAATCTTGCGCGATCAGGCTCCAGGTTTGCGCCTTGTCCCACACGTGATTGCCGTTGGTAACGACATCCACGCCCGCGTCAAGCAACAGCAGGGCGTTGGCTTGATTAAGCCCCGCGCCCTCGGCCATGTTCTCGCCGTTAGCGATGACCAGATCGGGGCGAACCTGCGCGCGCAAGGACGGCAGGAAGGTCTGGATCGCCCGCGCGCCGGGCTCGCCCATGACATCACCCATGAACAGGACTTTCATATTTGCACCGGAAGTTAACTACAGAATGGATCGACAGCGATCACACGGGCTGTTGCTCGGAGTCGGACCGCACATCATCAAGGGAGCGCGGCCAGGCCGATATGACAGCTTTAACCAATGTCGCCAGCGGAATGGCGAAAAACACGCCCCAAAATCCCCAGACCCCGCCAAATACCAGAACCGCGGCGATAATGGCCACGGGATGAAGATTGACCGCCTCCGAAAACAGCAACGGAACCAGAACATTGCCGTCCAGCGCCTGGATCACGCCGTACGCTACCATCAACCAAGCGAACTCCGACGACCAACCCCACTGAAAATAAGCAACGAGGGCGACAGGAATGGTAACTGCCGCCGCGCCGATGTAGGGGATGATGACGGACAACCCCACCAGCGCGCCGAGCAGCATGGCGTACTGTAGCCCCATCAGTAGGAAAGTGACGTAGCTAACGGCTCCCACGATCACGATCTCGGCCACCTTGCCCCGCACATAGTTGCCGATTTGCAGATCCATTTCGCGCCAGACGCGGGTCGCCAGCCCTCTTTCGCGCGGCAGGTAGCCCGTGATCCAATCGACGAGCGTCTGTTTGTCCTTGAGAAAGAAAAAGACAAGAACAGGCACTAAAACGAGATAGATCACCAATGTAAAAACGGTCGAGATCGATCCGATTGACCATGAGAGTGCGACCTGCCCCGCATTGCGCAACGTTCCCGCAACTTCTGTCACGAGGGCCTTGGCCTGGTCCTCGGAAATGAAATTCGGATACTTTTCCGGCAGAGTCAATAGAAATTGCTGGCCGCGTACGAGGATGTCCGGGATCTGCACTTGAACAAATTTGGCGATTTGGCCCGACAGTAACGGCATTAATCCCAGGAAGAAGAACAAGACAATTGCCACAAAAAGCGCAAATACGGAAACGACGGCAAACATTCGACCGGCCCCATGGCGAACAAGCGCGCCGACCAATCCCTCGAGCAAGTACGCCAGCACCACGCTGATCAGCAGCGGCGCCAGCATCTCGCCCATGAAAATAACTACAGCAAATCCCAGCACCAGCAACAGCGCCAGAATCACCCCTTCGGGGTCAGAGAAATACTTCTTGATCCAACCGGAGAGAATATTGGTCATAGCCAGTTAATCGCTCGAAATACCATTAGGTTTAGTTTTTTCGTCGCGATAGCGTTCATAGTGACTGGCAAAAATTTCCTCCAAGGCTGTTATCGCGTCGCGCGTCGACCGCTCGTCGGTGGCATGCAATGTCATGATTTCGCCGACATCACCGAGCAGTACCCGCGGATCGAGCATGGAATAAGCGCGGCGCAGACGGCGTACGGCACCCACTACCGATTCGTCTTCAATCGGCGCCAGCGCAGACAAAGCCGGCGACGACTTCTCGGCTGGTGGGTACTCGCCCGCAACCGCATCGGGCATCGAAGGGCGCTGGGCGACCATGAACCGAGCGTAGCTCACAAGGTGCGCCAGAGCGTCATCGTCGAGCATAGAGGACAGCCGCTCCAGTTGCGCTTGATGGTCGCCCCTGCGGTTCACCCTTTCCCCTCCCAATCGACGTCATCGCCAACCTGAATTCCGGTTGTATGAGCCGCGCTGCCGTGGTTGATGGCCAGTTCCACGAGCCCATTGGCATTGACGTACCAAAAACATTCGCCGGCTGTAACCTCGCCAAAGGTACGAGCGTACTTCCATTTTCGCCCCCTGGCCAGCAGCACCTGCCCGACATCGAGGGCTGTTCCGCGCAATCCCGTGACCGCATTGCCATAATGATCAATGTAGATGATGGCCGCCAGATCATCCGGCCACCTCTCAGTCGCCGCGGCGGACTGCGCTGGGGCCAGCTTCCCGTCGAGCGAGGCGCCCGAAGCGATCCAGGCGGCAATCGGCGCGAACAAATCGCGGCCATGGAATGAATCCGACAGCCGAGCCGGACGCCAAACGATCTCCATTTGCCGGTATTGCGTCGCGCGTTGACGAACAATCTGGAACAACCCATTGTCCGGGCCGACGAACCAAGTGCCGTCGGCGCACAGCGCAACCGGTATGCGGGCCGCCGTTCCGACGCCAGGATCGACCACGCACAAAAACACCGTATCCGGCGGCATGTACGCGCGAAATGCGGCAAGTAGATATGCTGCCGCGCGCGGGTTGAAAACCGGCGCATCGGCAAAAAGATTGACCACTGCGGTAGCCGGCGCGTGGTGATACACCACGGCCTGCATCTGCCCCACATAAGGGCCGTTCAAACCAAAGTCCGTGAACAGAGCAATCATCGACATAGCGGCTCAGCTGCAAACTTGCGTGAGCGGATAGTCTACACTCCGCTGCTTTGAATGGCCCGGAAAGCCGGCCGAAAAAAAACCGGGTTTCCCCGGTCTTTCTTCCAGCGATACGCAGCCCGTTACTCGGCGTTGGACTCTTCCTCAACCGGACGGTCGACCAGCTCGATGATCGCCATCGGCGCGGCATCACCTGCGCGATATCCGCACTTGAGGATTCGCGTGTAACCTCCGGGACGGTTTTTGTAGCGAGGCCCCAAGTCAGTGAACAGTTTGGAGACGGAGTCGCGGTCGCGCGTGCGCGAAAACACGACGCGCTTCTTGGCCAGCGAGTCATCCTTTGCCATGGTGATCAGCGGCTCGACAACGCGGCGCAGTTCCTTAGCTTTGGGAACCGTGGTACGAATAACTTCGTTCTGAACCAAAGCATTCGCCAAATTGCGCAGCGTCGCTTTGCGATGACTGCTGTTGCGACTGAGTTGCCGCCCACTATTGCGATGACGCATGATTACTTAACCTTCTATTCAAATGTTTAGCACTTGCCCCAGCACAGTCGCCTAGGCGGATGCCCGATCTCTCTGCAACGACGCCGGCGGCCAATTCTCCAGTCGCATTCCCAGCGACAAACCATGACGCGCCAACACGTCCTTGATTTCGGTCAGCGACTTGCGACCCAAATTGGGCGTCTTCAGCAGCTCCACTTCGGTACGCTGAATCAAATCGCCGATATAGAAAATGTTCTCGGCCTTGAGGCAGTTGGCTGAGCGAACCGTCAACTCCAGATCGTCCACCGGGCGAAGCAAAATGGGGTCGACTTCCGGCTCGGCCATCGCCTTGCGCGTTTCGTCCTTGCCCTGCAATTCGACGAACACCGACAGTTGCTCCTGCAGAATGCGCGCCGCGATGCGGATCGCTTCTTCGGGATCGATCGTGCCGTTGGTTTCCAGATCGATGATCAATTTATCCAAGTCGGTCCGTTGTTCGACGCGGGCACTGTCGACCACGTACGCAACGCGGCGAATCGGGCTGAAGCTCGCATCGAGTTGCAACGTGCCGATTGCGCGATCTTCGGCTTGAGCGGAATCCGACTGTCCAGCGGGACGATAGCCGCGACCACGCTCCACTTTCAGGGTCAGCGACAACTCGCCTTGCTTGGTGAGATTGGCAATGACCAGGTCCGGGTTCACGATTTCGATGTCGTGGCTGGTCTGGATGTCACCCGCCGTCGCTACGCCCGGGCCCTTTTTGTGCAGCGTCAAGGTCGCTTCGTTGCGGCCTTCCATTTTGATGGCCACGTTTTTCAGGTTGAGCAGGATGTCGATGACATCTTCCTGCACACCTTCGATGGTGGTGTACTCGTGCAGCACACCTTCCATGCGCACTTCCGTGATCGCACAGCCCGGAAGCGATGACAACAGAATGCGGCGCAGAGCGTTGCCCAACGTGTGCCCGAAACCTCGCTCAAGCGGCTCGAGGCGAACTTTCGCCCGAGTTTGCGATTCGGACTGAACGCTGACGATCCGCGGCTTTAAAAGTTCACTTACCGGCATGAATGTCTTCTCCCGTGACGATCGATATTGATTTGCCTGACAACGTGTCTCGAAGCTAAACGCTACTTCGAGTACAACTCAACGACCATTTGTTCGTTGATTTCCGCGGGCAGATCGCTCCGCTCAGGCAAGTTCTTGAATACGCCTTCCATCTTTTTGACGTCGACGTCGAGCCACTCGGGAAATCCCCGCTGTTCCGCCAACTCCAACGACGCTTGAATACGCAGCTGCTTCTTTGCAGCTTCGGTAACAGCCACTACGTCGTTCGGGCGGACTTGATAACTCGGGATATTCACTTTCTTTCCGTTTACGGTCACTGCGTTGTGCCGAACCATTTGACGCGCTTCTGTTCGGGAAACGCCAAAACCCATGCGATACACAACGTTGTCGAGACGCGACTCGAGGAGCTGCAGCAAACGCTCGCCGGTGGCACCCGTTCGACGGGCCGCTTCCGAATAGTAGTTGCGAAACTGCCGTTCAAGGATGCCGTAAATTCGACGCAGCTTTTGCTTTTCGCGCAGCTGCAGCGCGTAGTCGGTCATTCGACCGCGACGCTGACCATGCTGACCCGGCGGAAAGCTTCGCTTTTCAATCGGACACTTAGAAGAAAAGCACTTTTCCCCTTTTAGGAAGAGTTTCTCGCCCTCGCGCCGACACTGCCGGCACTTTGCTCCACTATATTTCGCCACTCTGCTTCTCCGCTACTAAACCCGACGCCGCTTAGGAGGCCGACATCCGTTATGAGGAATCGGTGTCACGTCGATGATGCTGCTAATTTTGAATCCGACGCCGTGTAATGCGCGCACCGCGGACTCACGACCGGGCCCCGGACCTTTAACGAACACATCCATGTTCTTCATGCCGTACTCGGCCGCGACATTACCCGCTTTTTCCGCCGCGACCTGGGCGGCGAAAGGAGTGCTCTTACGTGACCCGCGGAAGCCGCAGCCACCGGAGGTCGCCCACGCTAGCGTATTACCCTGTCGATCTGTAATCGTCACGATCGTGTTATTGAAGGATGCGTAAATATGGGCTACGCCGTCCGCGACATTGCGCTTGACCTTCTTGCGGGTGCGCGCCGTGTTTGCTGCTTGTGCTTTCGCCATTTTGGTACCTTAAAAAGCCGCTGAATTATTTCTTAATCGCGCGTCGAGGACCCTTGCGCGTGCGCGCATTCGTTCTCGTGCGTTGCCCGCGTACCGGCAAGCCACGCCGATGCCGCATGCCACGATAGGTGCCTAGATCCATCAGTCGCTTGATACTCATGGCGACTTCGCGCCGAAGATCACCCTCGACCGTAAACTTGCCCACTTCGCTGCGAATCTTTTCCAACTCGCCTTCGCTCAGATCGCGAATTCGCGTCTCCGGCTTGATGCCTGCAGCGATGCAAATGTCCCGCGCGCGTGTGCGCCCGATACCGTAAATAGAAGTCAGCGCGATAACCGCGTGTTTCTGGACTGGTATATTGATACCCGCAATACGGGCCATGTTTGTTTACTCCTCAACCTCGGTGATCGGCCCAAGAAAACGGCGAATTTTACCTGTCTTCTCGTATTCGATCAATAGCTTCCGGCCGCCGATGCGGCCTCGACCCCTTAACCCTGACGCTGCTTGTGGCGCAATTCCTTACAAATCACCCGAACCACGCCGTTGCGGCGGATGATTTTGCAGTTGCGGCACAACTTCTTAACAGATGCTCTGACCTTCATGACACTTCCTTCTTAAATTGAATCAAACGAACGCGGGCGGCTGGTTTAGCGCAGAACCCCACCGGGCCCGTGCGTCTTCAGGTTGGCTTTCTTAAGCAGCCCATCGTATTGGTGAGACATCAGGTGCGCTTGTAACTGCGCCATGAAATCCATAACCACGACAACGATAATCAGCAGCGACGTCCCGCCGAAGTAGAACGGAACCGCCCAGTTAACGATTAAAAACTCAGGCAACAAGCAAACAACGGTAATGTAGATCGCACCCACCAGCGTCAACCGTGTCATCACCCCGTCGATGTACTTTGCGGTTTGCTCCCCCGGCCGAATTCCCGGCACAAAGGCGCCCGCTTTTTTCAAGTTGTCTGCAGTCTCCTTCGGGTTGAACACCAACGCCGTATAGAAAAAGCAGAAAAAGACGATTGCCACCGCGTATGCGATAACGTAGGCGGGCTGACCGGGCGATATGGCGGACGACAAGTCCTGAAGCCAACCCAGTCCTTCCGTCGAACCGACAATGCTGGCAAACGTTGCCGGAAAAAGAATGATGCTCGAGGCGAAAATGGGGGGAATTACGCCCGCCATGTTGACCTTCAAGGGCAAGTGGGTCGCCTGCCCCGCGTACACTCGACGCCCCTGCTGGCGTCGCGCATAGTTAACAGTGATGCGTCTCTGTCCGCGCTCGACAAAAACGACCACCCAGGTTACGCCGATCGCCAAGGCGAAAAAGAACAGCACCATGAAGCTGCTCAACTCACCGGTCCGCGCAAGCTCGAGCGTGCCACCGATCGCCGAGGGCAAACCCGCCACGATCCCCGCGAAAATGATGAGAGAAATTCCGTTGCCAATGCCCCGCTCAGTGACCTGCTCGCCCAGCCACATCAGAAACATGGTGCCGGCAACCAGGGTAACAACGGCGGTGAGCACGAACATCGGGCCAGGATCAATGACAATGCCAGCGCCCCCAATTTGCTGCTTCTGCAGGGCAAATGCCACGCCGAACGCCTGAAAAGCCGACAGTGCGACCGTAAGGTAGCGGGTATACTTGGTAATGACCCGACGTCCCGATTCGCCTTCCTTTTTCAGCTGCTCAAGCTTGGGATGGACTGCCGTTAACAGCTGCATGATGATCGACGCCGAAATATAGGGCATGACACCCAGCGCGAATACGGCTACCCGCTCCAAAGCGCCGCCGGAAAACATGTTGAACATGTCGAGTATCGTTCCGCGGGTCTGCTCAAACAGCTGGCGCAAAGCCTCGGGATCGATTCCGGGAACCGGAATGCTCGCGCCAACGCGGAACACGACCAACGCGCCGAGAACGAACAATAGGCGCGCGCGCAGCTCGGCAAACCCGGCGAGGTTCGACAAGGCATTACCGCGACTGCCAGAGGATACGGCCACTTTGCTTATGCCTCGACCTTGCCGCCAGCTGCTTCAATGGCGGCCCGTGCACCGCGCGACACGCGAATGCCCTTCACAGTCAGCGCACGACTCACGGCGCCAGTGCCGAAGATTTTCACTCGCTCGACGTTGCGGTTAACGATCCGCGCAGCCTTCAGCGTATCCAGATCGACCGTATCGCCGCTAACCTTGGCCAGTTCGCCCACCCGTACTTCGTCAGAAACAAGACTCGACTGGGTTCCGAAACCGAACTTCGGTACGCGACGTTGCAGCGGCATTTGACCGCCTTCGAAGCCGACTTTATGAAAAC
The DNA here is from genome assembly GCA_021821045.1 of Pseudomonadota bacterium. GTDB lineage: Bacteria > Pseudomonadota > Gammaproteobacteria > JAADHS01 > JAADHS01 > JAKACW01. The sequence goes on along the minus strand of JAKACW010000026.1, from coordinate 8,995 downwards.
CGCCGGCCCGGGCGTGCTGACCCTTATGACCGCGTCCGGATGTCTTACCCAGACCGGAACCGATACCGCGGCCCAGTCTTTTGGCGGCGGTTTTCGCGCCAGCCGCAGGTTTTATCGTATTCAATCGCATGGTTAAACTTCCTCAACTTTCAGCAAGTAGGAGACCTTCTGCACCATGCCCCGTACTTCTGGAGAATCTTGCACCTCAACGGTATGGTGCATACGGCGCAATCCGAGGCCCGCAACACACGCCTTGTGTGCCGCGAGACGGTGTGCGGTGCTACGCACCAGCGTCAATCGTAGTTTCTTCGCGCTCGCCATGGCCCTACTCCAAAATTTCTTTCAACGTCTTGCCGCGCTTCGCAGCAATGAATTCGGGATCCTTCATGTCGGTCAGACCCTTGATCGTTGCCCGCACCACATTGATAGGATTGCTTGATCCGATGCACTTGGCGAGAACGTCACTTACGCCGAGTACTTCAAACACCGCGCGCATGGCACCGCCCGCGATGATGCCGGTACCTTCGGAAGCTGGCTGCATATAAACCCGCGCGGCGCCGTGGCGGGCCATAACCGGGTATTGCAGGGTCTTGCCTTTAAGGGCAATCGGCCGCATGTTCTTGCGCGCATTTTCCATCGCTTTTTGGATTGCCGCCGGGACTTCGCGGGCTTTGCCGCGACCCAGACCCACTCGACCCTGTCCGTCACCGACCACGGTCAACGCGGAGAAGCCGAATTGCCGTCCGCCCTTCACCACCTTTGCGACACGTCGGACACCGACCAGTTTCTCGTTCAAACCGTCGCTTACTTGTCCGGCACCCGCGCCTTCAAAACTCGCCATTGCAATCCCCTTAGAAGTTGAGACCGGCTTCGCGTGCCGCGTCAGCCAGTGCCTTCACACGCCCGTGATACCGGAAACCGGCGCGGTCGAATGCCACACGTTCCACACCGGCGGCCTTAGCCTTCTCGGCAATGGCCTTGCCGACGGCCGCCGCCGCCGCGATGTTGCCCGTGCTTTTCAGCTGAGCCGCGATGGACTTCTCCAGTGTCGAAGCAGTGGCCAGCGTTTTCCCACCGTCCGGCGTGATAATTTGGGCGTAAATGTGCCGCGGGGTTCGGTGCACGCACAAACGGATGGTGCCGATTTCGCGTATCTTTGCCCGGGCTCGGCGTCCACGACGCAGGCGTGTTTGTTTCTTGTCCACGGTTGCCACCTTATTGATAACGAATTACTTCTTCTTAGCTTCTTTACGCACGATCACTTCATCGGCGTACTTCACACCCTTGCCGTTGTACGGCTCCGGCGGACGGTATCCACGGATCTCAGCAGCGACCTGGCCAACCTTCTGCTTGTCGATCCCATTCACCACAATCTCCGTCTGACTGGGCGTCTCGATAGTAATGCCCTCCGGCACCGCATAAGCCACCGGATGAGAGAACCCCAGGGTCAGATTCAAAACCTTCCCCTGCGCTTGGGCGCGGTAACCCACACCGACAAGTTCGAGTTTGCGCTGGTAGCCGGCAGTGACGCCGGTAACCATGTTTTGCAGCAACGCTCGAGTTGTTCCGGCAATGGCGTCTGCCTCTTGGGTCTGCACTTTGGGAGCGCACTTTAGCACGCCGTCTTCCATGGTTACAGCAACATTCTTGTGCATAACCATGCTGATTTGACCCTTTTTGCCTTTGACAGCAATATCGCGCGCCTTAATGGTGACGTCGACGCCTTGCGGCAGCACCACCGGCATTTTTGCTACACGAGACATATCTAATTGACTCCAACCTTTAAGAGACGAAGCACAATACTTCGCCGCCTTCGCCCATGGCTCGCGCGGCTCGATCCGTCATCACGCCTTTGGACGTGGACACGATCGCCACGCCGAGTCCGCCGTCAATGCGCGGCAACTCGCCTTTGCCCTTGTAAACTCGCAGCCCCGGCTTGCTCGCGCGGGACAATTTATCGATAACCGGACGACCCTGAAAATACTTCAGCTTGATCGTCAGCGTTGGCTTGCCTTCCCGATCCTCGACTGAACAGTCAGAGATATAACCTTCATCCTTCAGTACTTGGGCGATCGCCGCTTTGACTTTGGACGACGGCATGCTAAGCGATGCTTTTTCCATGGCTTGCGCGTTGCGTATCCGGGTGAGCAGGTCTGCAATCGGATCACTCATACTCATAACACTCTTCTCCTGTTTCCCCGTCTCTACCAACTCGCCTTGACCAAGCCGGGCACGTCGCCGCGCATGGCAGCTTCGCGCAGCTTGTTGCGGCCCAATCCAAACTTGCGATATACGCCATGCGGCCGTCCGCTCAATTTGCATCGATTGCGCAGTCGGCACGGGCTCGCGTCGCGCGGCAGCGCCTGGAACTTGCGGCGCAACTCGGTCTTTTCCTCGTACGACAAGTTGGGATCGGCCAATTGCTTTTTCAAATCAGCGCGTTTGGCCGCGTACTTTTTCACCACTTTTGCCCGCCGTACTTCGCGGTTCACCATGGAAGTCTTCGCCATCGTACGTTCCTTAAGTCCGGAATGGAAAATTAAAAGCGGCCAGCAATGCACGGCCTTCGTCGTTGGTGCGCGCCGTTGTCGTAATGGTGATATCCATGCCGCGCAATGCGTCGATCTTGTCGTACTCGATCTCGGGAAAAATAATCTGTTCCCGCACACCCATGCTGTAGTTGCCGCGGCCGTCGAATCCGCGCGCGCTAACGCCTCGGAAGTCGCGAACGCGAGGCAGCGAGATATTGATAAGGCGGTCCAGAAACTCGAACATTCGATCCCGTCGCAACGTGACCTTGCAGCCGATCGGCCAGTCCTCGCGGATTTTGAACCCAGCGACTGACGTGCGCGCACGGGTTACCACCGGCTTCTGGCCCGCGATCTTGGTCATGTCGGAGACCGCGTGCTCGATGATTTTCTTGTCGTTGACCGCTTCACCCACACCCATGTTCAGGGTGATCTTGGTGATGCGCGGCACTTCCATCGGGTTCTTGTACCCGAACTGGTCCATGAGTTTCTTGACTACCGTATCACGGTAATGCTGCTGCAACCGAGTCATATTGGCGTTACCCGTTAAATATCCACGACTTCATTGTTTGACTTGAAAAAGCGCACCTTGCGTCCGTCTTCCAAGACTCGAAAACCAACACGATCCGCCTTCTTGGTCGCCGGATTGAACAACGCCACGTTGGACGCGTGAATGGCCATCTCCTTCTCGACGATGCCGCCGGCGATGCCGCGCTGCGGATTGGGCCGCGTGTGCCGCTTGACGACGTTCACGTTTTCCACGACAACCCGTTGATCGGGATAAACGCGCAGGATGGTGCCCCGCTTTCCTTTATCCTTGCCCGCGACGACTATAACGTCATCACCTTTTTTGAGCTTGTTCATCTTGATTTGCCTTCAAATTTCTTTACAGCACTTCCGGTGCCAAGGAAACAATCTTCATGAATTGTTCAGTACGCAGCTCGCGCGTCACCGGCCCGAAGATACGGGTGCCGATGGGTTGCAGTTGGTTATTGAGCAACACCGCGGCGTTGCCGTCGAAGCGGATAAGCGATCCATCCGGGCGGCGAATCCCCTTGCGGGTCCGAACCACGATGGCGTTGTAGACGTCACCCTTCTTCACCTTGCCTCGCGGAATCGCTTCCTTGATCGTAACCTTGATAACGTCACCGATCTGGGCGTAGCGCCGCTTGGAACCGCCAAGTACCTTTATACACATCAGACGGCGGGCACCGCTGTTGTCCGCCACATCCAACATTGTTTGCATCTGAATCATGGAGCTACCCCAAACCTTTTTTCGTCGCTCGTACTAAACCTGCGTCGCCCGCTCGACCACTTCAACCAGCCGCCAACTCTTGGTTTTTGAGATCGGCCGTCCCTCGGCGATGGTGACCAAATCACCTTCGCCGCATGTGTTCTCTTCGTCATGGGCATGAATCTTCGTAGCCTGACGCACGTACTTGTTATAGATAGGGTGGCGCTCACGGCGTTCGATCAACACTGTGATGGTCTTGTTACCCTTGTTGCTTATTACGCGGCCCGTCAAAATCCGCGATGCTGTCTTCTGCTCATTCATGCCTTTGTCTCCGCTCGCTGACGGATTAACGTCTTGATCCGCGCCACTTTGCGCCGAGCTTCTCTCATCAGGTGGGGTCGCGCCAGCTGACCGGTGCCTTGCTGCATCCGCAAATTGAACTGCTCCTTCAGCGTCTCCAACAACTCCGCCTTCAATTCGGCCTCGTCTTTCTTTCGCAAATCGCTTGCACTCATCACATTACCGTCCGACTTACAAAACTGGTTAACACAGGCAATTTGGCCGCCGCCAAGCGAAACGCCTCGCGCGCGATATCTTCCGTCACGCCTTCCATTTCATAAAGCATGCGGCCCGGTTGAATCTCGGCCACCCAATATTCGACGTTACCTTTACCGCTACCCATGCGCACTTCCAAAGGCTTCTTCGAAACCGGCTTGTCGGGAAAGATGCGAATCCAAATCTTGCCGCCGCGTTTTACGTAGCGGGTCATCGCTCGGCGAGCTGCCTCGACCTGACGCGCGGTAATGCGGCCGCGGCTGGTCGCCTTCAGGCCGTACTCACCAAAGCTGACTTGATTGCCACGCTGCGCAAAACCGGTGTTCCGGCCTTTGTGCTGTTTTCTGAATTTCGTTCTTTTTGGCTGCAACATATCAAAAATTCCCCGTTAGGTGGCAGTCGCGCCCGTCGCGGCCGCTGCCGCGGCTTCGGTCTCGGTTCCATGGTCAAACACTTCGCCCTTGAAGATCCAGACCTTAACGCCGACGATCCCCGCGGTGGTATGCGCTTCGGCGAAGCCGTAATCGATATCCGCACGGAAGGTGTGTAACGGCACCCGACCTTCTCGGTACCACTCAGTGCGCGCGATTTCGGCGTTGTTCAAACGGCCCCCGACGCTGATCTTGATCCCTTGGGCGCCCAAACGAAGCGCGTTGGTTACGGCGCGCTTCATTGCGCGGCGGAACATGATGCGCCGCTCGAGCTGCTGGGCGACGCTTTCCGCCACGAGATAAGCGTCCAGTTCGGGCTTGCGAATCTCTTCGATGTTGATGTGTACGGTCTGCACGGGCAACTTCATGAAGTTCGCCACTTCTTTGCGCAACGCTTCGATGTCCTCGCCCTTCTTGCCGATGACGATTCCGGGCCGCGCTGTGTGGATGGTAATCCGCGCGTTTCGGGCAGGCCGCTCGATCTGAATCTTGCTGACCGACGCATTGGCGAGCTTCTTACGCAAAAACTCACGCACTTTCAAGTCGGTGTACAAGTAGCCGGCGTAGTCTTTACTGTCGGCGTACCACTTCGAGTTCCAGTCCCGGATAATGCCCAGGCGGATGCCGTTTGGATTAACTTTTTGTCCCATTCCGCTATACCTAGTCCGAGACCGTCACGGTGATGTGACTGGTGCGTTTAATAATGCGCGTTCCGCGCCCTTTTGCCCGAGCCTGAAAGCGGCGCATCATTGGGCCCTGATCAACCTCAATGCGCTTGACCTTCAACTCGTCGATGTCTGCGCCTTCGTTATGCTCGGCGTTCGCTACGGCCGACTCCAACACCTTCTTGATGATCCGCGAAGCCTTTTTATTGCTGAATTCGAGCGTCTGCAGAGCGCGCTCGACATTCATGCCGCGAATCATATCGGCCACCAGTCGTCCCTTTTGGGGAGACAGGTGAGCGAATTTCAGTTTAGCCATGGTTTCCATGTTAAGACCCTGTTACTTCGTTTTCTTGTCGCCAGAGTGACCTTTGTAGGTCCTCGTCGCGGCAAACTCACCCAGTTTGTGTCCGACCATGTTCTCGGAGACGAGAACAGGCACATGCTGCCGGCCGTTGTGAACTGCAATCGTCAGACCAACCATCTGCGGCAATACCATCGAACGACGAGACCAAGTTTTAATTGGCTTTTTCGTTTTGCTGGCGACAGCCTCATCGACCTTTTTCGCCAAGTGCAGATCCACAAAGGGACCCTTTTTTACAGACCGTGGCACGTGCTTGTTCCTCTCGTTTCGCTCAACACTCAGCTCCAATTACTTACGGCGTCGGACAATAAACTTGCTCGTACGCTTGTTCTTGCGGGTTTTGTAACCCTTCGTCGGCACACCCCACGGGCTGACCGGATGGGGATTACCTTGGCCGGAGCGACCTTCGCCACCACCGTGAGGGTGATCGACGGGATTCATGGCCACACCGCGCACCGTCGGACGGATGCCCCGCCAGCGCTTGGCGCCCGCTTTGCCGATGGAGCGCAAGTTGTTTTCTTCGTTTCCAACTTCGCCGATCGTCGCCCGGCAATCGCTCGGCACTTTGCGCATTTCGCCCGAACGTAAACGCAGAGTGGCATAGCCGCCTTCTCGCGCCAGCAACTGTACTGAAGAACCGGCGCTGCGCGCCAATTGCGCGCCCTTTCCCGGGAACATCTCCACGCAGTGCACGGTCGACCCGATGGGGATGTGCCGCAGCGGCAGGCAGTTGCCGGTCTTGATCACCGCACTCGGCCCAGAGGAGAGCTGCGCGCCAACTTCAAGCCCTTTGGGCGCAATGATGTAACGACGCTCACCGTCCTGGTATCGCACTAGCGCAATGTTGGCGGTGCGATTCGGATCGTACTCAATACGCTCCACCGTCGCACCGACTTCGTCTTTATTGCGCTTGAAGTCGATAATCCGGTAGCGCTGTTTGTGTCCGCCACCTTGGTGACGTGTCGTGATTCGTCCGTTGTTGTTGCGTCCGCCGTTTTTCGACTTCTTCTCGATCAACGGCCCGTAGGGTTCGCCCTTGTGCAGACTGGGCGTGACCACCTTCACTAGGAATCGACGTCCCGCGGATGTCGGATTTGTTTTTAGCAATGCCATGATTTATCCCGCCTTAACCTCGGACCCTTACTGGGCTCCGACAAAGTCAATGTCATGCCCTTCGGCCAAGGTAACGTAAGCCTTTTTCCATCCGGAGCGGCGACCTGTGCTCGTGCCGAAACGCTTTACCTTGCCCTTCACGTTGCACACGGTTACGCCGTCGACTTTCACGTCGAACATTTTCTCGACCGCTTGGCGAATTTCCGGCTTCGTTGCATCCGATGCGACCTTGAACACCACTTGACGATATTTGTCCGCTATCGTCGTACCCTTTTCAGAAATATGAGGCGATAACAGCACCTTCAACAATCGTTCTTCGTTCATGCTAATCGCTCCTCCAATTTCTTGAGCGCAGCCGTCGTCGCAATCACCTTTTCATGGGCAACCAAACGCACAGGGTCCACCTGATCGACGCTTACCACAGAAATCTTCGGAAGATTGCGGGCCGACAGCAGCAGTGCGTCGCTGGCCGTATCGACGACGATGAGGGCGTCGCGCGCGTCCAGTGATTTCAATTTCTCGGTCAACGCCTTGGTCTTCGGCTGCTCGACATCGAGCTGGTCGACCGCCACCAATCGACCCTGGCGCACCAGTTCGGACAAAATGGACTGTAGCGCAACGCGATACATTTTCTTGTTGATCTTTTGCGAGTGATCCTGAGTCGTCGCGGCGAAAATCTTGCCGCCGCCACGCCACAGCGGGCTGCGGATCGTGCCTGCGCGGGCTCGACCGGTTCCCTTCTGGCGAAACGGTTTGGCGCCGCCGCCACGTACCTGGGCACGGGTCTTTTGGCCCCGCGTTCCCGCACGACCGCCGGCCAGGTACGCCGTGACTACTTGGTGTATCAACGCTTCGTTGAATTCTTTTCCAAAGGTTGCGTCGGCCAACTCCAGTTGGCTCTTGGCGGCACCCTTGGTTGAAATTACGCTAACTTGCATGATCAGAACCTCAACGTTTAACCTTGGAGGCGGGCGTAATGATCACGTCTCCGCCCTTGGCCCCGGGTACAGCGCCCTTTACGAGCACGTAATTCTTTTCCGCATCAACCCGTACAACTTTGAGGTTCGGCACGGTGACATTCACGTTCCCAAGGTGGCCGGCCATCCGCTTGCCGGGGAATACCCGACCCGGGGTTTGGCGTTGACCGATGGACCCCGGCGCGCGATGGGACAATGAGTTACCGTGGGTAGCGTCACCCATCGTGAAGTTGTGCCGCTTCACAGTGCCGGCAAAACCTTTCCCGATGCTCACACCCGCCACGTCAACCGCCTGGCCCACTTCGAAAACGTCGGCCTTGAGTTCAGCGCCCACAGCGTAGGATCCGGCGTCCTTGTCACTGAGACGAAACTCCCAAAGGCCGCGGCCGGCACCAACGCCTGCCTTGCCGTAGTGACCCGCCATTGCCTTGCTTACCAAGGAGGCGCGGCGCGAACCAACAGTCACCTGAATGGCGCTGTAGCCGTCCGTGTCGGCCGTCTTTACCTGGGTCACACGATTGGGCTCGACTTCAATCACCGTCACCGGGATCGACTGCCCGTCTTCAGTGAAAACGCGGGTCATCCCGCATTTACGCCCTACTAATCCAATAGCCATGTTCTACCTCACCACCCGCGATGCGCTTAATTGCCGCGCGCGTATTGCCCTAGTTCAACTTTATCTGCACGTCCACGCCGGCCGCCAAATCGAGCTTCATCAACGCATCCACGGTCTTGTCCGTGGGATCGACGATGTCCATGAGTCGCTTGTGTGTGCGAATCTCATATTGATCGCGCGCGTCCTTGTCCGCGTGAGGCGAGATCAAGACCGTGAAACGCTCTTTCTTCGTGGGCAACGGGATCGGCCCCTTCACATGGGCACCCGTGCGCTTCGCCGTCTCGACGATTTCCCGCGCGGATTGATCGATCAAACGATGATCGAACGCCTTTAACCGAATACGTATACGCTGATTTGCCATAGTCCTTACTCAATAATCTTAGCGACGACGCCGGCGCCGACGGTACGGCCGCCTTCGCGAATCGCAAAACGCAAGCCGTCCTCCATCGCAATGGGGGCGATCAGAGTCACCACCATCTTGATGTTGTCGCCCGGCATCACCATCTCCACCCCTT
>JAKACW010000025.1 GCA_021821045.1 Pseudomonadota bacterium | reverse complement strand
TGGGAGCGGTTTCTTACCGCGATTCTTCGCCTGACTCGTCGCCAGCGCCAATTCAATCGCGGAATAATCCGCTCCCACAGGTGGCTGCATTCGTTGTTGTGGGAGCGGTTTCTTACCGCGATTCTTCGCCTGACTCGTCGCCACTGCCAATTCAATCGCGGAATGATCCGCTCCCACAGGTGGATGCATTCGTTGTTGTGGGAGCGGTTTCTTACCGCGATTTCTTATTTGTGAGCGATCGGCTTCTCAGTGAATAGGTAGTCCTTCATCTCCTTCGAGAAGGTCGGATCCTTGCGCCGAATCCACTCCAGCACCATGGAGGCATGCTCTTTTTCTTCGTCGCGATTGTGCTCGAGAATTGCCTTGAGGTGGGGATCTTTGCACGCATCGGCGCGCTGATTGTACCAATCGACGGCTTCCAATTCCTCCATGAGCGACACAATCGCGCGATGCATGTCTCGTGTCTCATCGGACAGCTCGTTGACCGGCTCATGGTAACCAACGCTCGACATGATTCTTCCTCCCGTTGCACGGTTAATTTTGGTGTCGGTGTCGGGGTTTAACGCCCCGCTGGGCCAATTATGCCTCAATTTGCGCCGCGTGTGCGGCGTTCACAGCAACTTTGTCCCCAATGGAACAGGTCGATCCGGCACGCACAGGGCGACTTCCCCTTTGTCGTTGTGGAAGCCGGTCACGAGACATTCCGACATCAGCGAGGCGATCTGTTTTTTAGGGAAGTTGACCACCGCCACCACCAGTTTTCCGACCAAGTCCTCCGGCTTATAGAGGGCGGTGATTTGCGCACTGGATTTCTTCACGCCGATCTCGTCGCCGAAGTCCACCTGCAAAATGTAGGCGGGCATGCGCGCCTCCCGAAAATAATCGGCGCTGACAATGCGACCGACGCGTAGCTCGACCTTGGTGAAGTCTTCCCAGGATATGGTTTGCATAGAGCCTCCTGAATGGCGAAGCGGAACAGGCTACTCCAGCGCCACCGGGCTGGTCGCTTCGATCGTCACGCTGAAACTGCCGCTTGCCGTGCCGGTATGCTGCACCGAAATCGGATTGCCCCGCGCATCGACGCCTGTCACTTGATTGCCGGCGATCTGGACGGAGAACGAACCCGCGATTGTTTCGCCGATGCTTTGTCCCAAGGTGTCAATGGTAATCGTCCCGGCAAAGCTGGACAGCGCGGCACTCGTTCCATCGATGGGCAGTCCGGGTGCCGCGTGTTTGATCTCGGGCGTTGCATACACAATCAATGCCGCGCTCGATGTCAAATCATTCGACACATTGAACGTGCCCGGACCTGACAGCACGTTGGGATTGAGCGTAATCAGCATGTACGCGCTGTTGATGTCCGACCCTTCCGCGGCCACAACGGCCACGGTGCTTTGCGGTCGGAACCACACGGAGGGGATTGCCGCGCTGATCGACGGATCGAACGACAGCGAAAAACCCGGGATCGTAATGTCTGCGCTGAACGAGGAGGGTGCGGCGGGACCGCTCGCCAGCGTCAGCGTGCAAAACTCGGTCAACGTTGCCTTGACCAGCGCGCTCTGGGAACTGAGGGCGCATTTGAGATCGCGCAATCCTATGCGGCCTGCAATAGCGTCGTTGACCACCGAGGCGATGCCGGCGAGTGTGCTTCCCGCCCAGTTCACGCCGCCGGTCGCCGTTAGAGCAATGGAGACAAAACCATCACGCAGCACGACCTGCGCGCCATCCGCCGCCCGGTACACATCCGGATCGCGCCCCTCGATCGCATCGATGGATAAATCGGTGAAAAAGCCCGCGGTGGCCGCGCCGGCGGTGGAGATCAACGTGGTGAACATAGCGACAGCCGCGCCGGCGACTGCTAACGGTTGTCCGCCGGGAACCAACGCTGCCACCAACGACACCACGCCCACTCCGACAGTGATGGAACTCGAGGCGGCTTGCACGCCGGGGATGCCCACCGTTTTCACTCGGCGCAGAATGTCAGCGAAACCTTCCCGGGTGCGTAAGTCTCGCGGCGTGGTCATGAACGGCGGCATGTTCACCGCCCGCGCTGTAAGGACTGTCGCTGCATCGACCATGCCGTAGAATTGCGCGACTAACAAGCAGTCGAGCATCGCCAACGGCGCCCCTTCGAGAATCACCGTGTTCGCGCCGTCGCTGACGGTTAGGCGTCCCGTGGCCAGCTCGTCGGACATATCCACCAGCGAGGTGATCAGGTTCTCCGCGCCGTCGATCCAGTCGGCGAAAGGCGCTTGCTCCGCAACGGGCAGGGCATCGATCTTATCCAGCGCCGCGAAGTGTTCGGCGATGGCGAACTCCACCACCATGCGCGTTGCTTCGCCGGGCGCCATGTCCAGAATCTCGGCCGGTTCATTGATGGTCAGCGCGGCGCTGGCAGCGATGCCGTCGATGCGCACGGTCACGTTGCCGCTCATCACCGCGGCCGACTGGGGATCGACGTAAGGTGGCACGGCGATCATGGCGCTGCCGCTGAAGGTCAGTGCCGTTTTGGCAGTGAGAGCATAGCCGGAGTCCGCGGCGTCGGCGTCCTCGAACGACACCGTCAATTCGCTGCCCGCTGTGATTTGCGGATGAGAGATCAGCAGCAAATCGCCGGCCTCGGCCGCGCTTTTCGAGAGGGTGAGATTCAGCGGATTGGGCGATCCTCCGCTCGGTCCGGGACTGCCCCCGCCACCACCGCCACCGCAGCCGATGACAACGGTAAGAACAAAAAGGAACAACGGAAATACTCGCAGATAAGGCATGCCCGTCCTCCGAGGTTGCCGCCAATCTACCACAGGGTGATGGACTGACCAACTGGCCGACGAACGCAGTCGTGTATGACGGGATTTGCTACGGATTTACGCCGCGGCACGGACACCCTTGCCAGCACTTGTTGCGCTGCACGATGCATTGGCTGACGCAGTTGTTGAAGGCGATTGCGCAATTGAACAGGCAGCCCTGATTGCTGCCGCAGCCCAGTTCGCAGTTCTTATTGGCGTTGTTGCACGGCGACTGGCAAATGTCACTCTGCAGGTTGCAGTTTTGTTGGCACATCTGGCAGCGCGGAGCGGGATCGCTCGGCGGGATGGGGCCGATCTGTTGAGCGAACACGGGCGCGACGAAGGACATCGTCGCAAGCACGATGAACATCAGCATCGTGGGCCATCCGTGGTTACTCGAGTGATGGCTGAGTCTCATGGCGCTCCATGCTCGGACTTGATCACGAACGCTGTGACCGCGCGCCTATTTCACCAACGTGACGGGACAATCAACGAGATGAATCACCTTGGAGGCAACCGATCCCATCACCAGGCCGGCGAGCCCGCCCATGCCGCGGGTGCCCATGACCACTTGATCGCAGTTCTTGTCTTTGGCGTAGGCGGCGACGGTTTCGGCGATGTGCCCCACGCCGATGTGGAACTGATAAACCACGCCGGCGGCGTCGAGCGCCGCGCGGGCGGAGGCAAGGGCCTTCGTGCCTTCGTCGCGGTAGTAATCGTTGATCGCATCTTTGCTGACGAACATTCGAACATCACCGGAGATGATCGGCGGTTGGACGGTGAGCAGATGGATCTCCGCCGGTTTCGTGCATGACTTGGCCAGGTCGATGACGAAACGGGTGGCGCGCAACGCGTTCTCGGAGCCGTCCACAGGCAACAGGATATTCATGAGCAGTCTCCCAAAATTGGTCTTAGTCTTTCCGCTGGTTCGCGTTCTGGTCTGCTTCGGCCAGATCCACCAGCGCGGCGGCGGGCACCGGTTTGGGCGCTCGCAGCTTGCCGATGGCGACGACGATTATGGCGCCCGCGATCGGCACGATAGTGTGCAAAATGGGCAGGTTCGCTTCCACCCAAGGCGCGACGCGCACGTCGCCCACGATCATCTCGCCGCCGATGTAACCGAGCATCGCCGCGCCGAGCGTGATTATGATGGGGAAGCGCTCGATGAGCTTGAGGATCATGGTGCTGCCGTAGATGATCAGCGGAATGCTCAACAGAAGGCCAATGGTCAGCAACGCGATGTCGCCGTGGGCCGCGCCGGCCACCGCCAACACATTGTCCACACTCATCACGAAATCCGCGATGATGATGGTTTTGATCGCCCCCCACATGCTGCCGCTTTCCTTGATATGCGCTTCGCCCTCATGCTCGGGCAGCAGCAGCTTGACTGCGATCCACAACAGAAGCGCGCCGCCGACCAGCTTGAGAAACGGCATCTGCAGCAGGTATACCGCGAAGATGGTAAGAATCACGCGCAACGCAATGGCCGCGCCGCCCCCGAAGAAAATAGCGCGCTTCTGCTGATGGGCCGGCAGGCGGCGGCACGCGAGGGCGATCACCAGCGCGTTGTCGCCCGACAGCAGCAGATCCGCGATGATGATCTGCACGAGGCCGGTCCAAGTTTTAGGGTCCGCGAACCACGCCGACACGCTTGCAAGCATTTCTTCCATTTACCCGACTCGATTTTGTTGTTTGTATTAAAAAAAGCCTTGAATTGATCCGTGAACTTGCCGGCCGGTAATCGTCCGACGGGCCGCGACGTTCTGGTCGGGCGCGAGAAGAGTACGGGGGTTGGGGAAAACATTCAAGTTTGGTGCTTTCCGTCAGACCTGAAAGAAGATTTTCGTGGCCCCGAGTGCCCAATTAACACTTGCCCCGCAGCCAAGACGAACAGCAACCAAACAACAGCACCGCCGCCACCTCCCGAACTCGACGGCGAACCACCGCCGTTGCCGGGCTCTTGATCGCCGGCGTTCGCACCACCATCACCGGGATTGACCGGCGTTCCACCGGGAATGCAGGCGGCGCAGCGCCATACGCCATCGCCGCTTGAGGCCGCGAACACATCGCCCGAGACAGCGTCCACCGCCAACGTTACGGTGCTGCTGGGCGGTGTACCCAATTCAGTCGTTTTTTGCCACGTCAGTCCGCCATCGCGGGACACGCCGATGCCCACGTTGGGTGCGACGGCGTACACGACGTTCGGCGTGCGCGTGTCGAATGCCAGGTCCGTCACCAACCCTAAGTCCTGCGCCGTCTCCGTCCAAGTTTGGCCGCCGTCGGTACTGACTTTGAGCGTTCCGGTAAGCACATACACCATGTTGGCGTCGAACGGATTCACCCGCAGTTCCAAACTGCCCGGTTCACGCGACACTTGTACCGAGTCCGACCAGGTTGCGCCGCCGTCGTTGCTGCGGCGAACGCCCTTTGAGCCAAGCACGTAGAGCGTCGTCGGGCGGGTGTTCCCCGTTTCGATCAACTGCCAAAATTCGCCACCGATCGGTGATGCCTCGAGTGACGGCGTCCACGTCACACCGTCATCGCGGGTGACGTAAACGCGGTCGCCGGCGGCGATGTATTTGATGGTGCCGTCATTGGGATCGATGGCAACATCCGGCAAGCCGACTTCGGTCACTACTATGCCTGGTGCGACGTGGAACCGGCCCGTAGTCCAAGTCTTGCCGCCGTCGCGACTGGTCAACGCGTTTCGACCGGCTACGAGCAAATGCGCCGGATCTTTCGGGTCAAGCGCAATGTCCCTGGTACTGGTCGCTTCGGGGCTAAGGTCCGGAAAGAGCGGAGTGAAGCGCGCGGCGGCCGCATCGAAACGATAGACGTTATCGAACACGCTGATGGCGTAGAGCGATTGAGTGGCGTCTGCCCCTGCCAGCAACCGATTGATGCTCGCGCCTTGCAAACCTGTCGAGGAACGTCGCCATGTTGTGCCGCCGTCGCCACTGATGGCGATGCCGCCTATGCTGCCGAGGATCAACGCGCCCGCGCGATTCGGTGCGAGGACCGCGATGCGCTCGCCAAGATTGCTGACGACGCGCCATGATCTCGATGTTTCATTCAGCGCAGCCACCTCGCCGCGAGCCGATGCGCCATACACTTGTCCACCAATGTTGACAAGCAACGACACGTTCGGCGGCGCCGACGAATCCCACGCCCACGTCGCGCCGTTGTCATCGCTATAGATGATGGTCGAGTCTGCCGCGGCAAGCCAGCGGTTTAACGGCAGTTGGTAGAGAATGGCGTCGACGCCCTGCAGCTCAAACGGCCTGTTCGCCCACGGCACCTGCTGAACCAACGCCCGCCAGTTCGCGCCGCCATCCGCCGATTCAAATATCCCGCCCGTGGTCGGTCTCGCCGCCGTGGTATTTCTCACTCCCGCCAAAAATCGCAGTGGATTTAGCGGATCCGTCGCCAGAGAGCCGACCCACATGCCCGTCAGTCCGAACGCCGCCCAAGTCAGACCGCCATTGGCGCTTGCATAAATGCCGTTATCCGTCAGCGCAAACACTCTGCCGGGAAGGGTGGGGAACACCACCGTGTCGAAGATATTGGGCGGAAAAGCCGTGCCGTCGATCAGCGGCAGTCGCCCGCCTTGTTGCCAGACTTCGCCCCCGTCGCGCGAGACGAAGACCGAGCGGGATGTTGCCGCATAGACGATCAGCTCGCCGTCGGCTTCCATTGCCAGCGACCGGACGGACTGCCCAAGCTCGGCGTTCGGCAGCTTGGCCCAGGTCGCCCCGTTATCGGCAGAGGCATATAAACCGGCATTGGTGGCCGCCAACAGCTTGCCCGACGGCAGCAGCAACACATCCGAGACCATGGCCGAATCGGGGCCGACATAAGCCCACTGTTGCGAATTCTGCGCCCACGTCGAACCGAAGGAAATTGTCGCCAAAAAAAGAAAGAAACGCGCCCACACTCCAGGCGCCGCAAGACCTCGGACAACGCGCACCACACCCCCCGCTATTACCAGTAGAAGTTCACCCCGAGTACAGCAATCGTGCCCGACCTTGTCAGGGACGAAGACTCCGTCACGTTCTCCTCGCGCTCACCTTCTTGATCCAGATAATCGATGGTCCAACCGACACGTGCGTCAAGCGAAATATGGTCGGTGAGAAATTCCTCCATGCCCACATAAAGGTTGAGTCCGTATTCCCAGCCGTCAAGATTCGAGAATCTTTCTGTCGTTCCAAATGTGTCGCTGTCGCGGTAGAACTCTGATTCGTCTTTCACATATGTCAGTGAAGCGGCTATTTCCCCAAACCACAATGGGCCGACGTCAGAGAAGTAGTAGCGCAACCCTGGCTCGAACCCGAAGGCGCTACTCGAGGTTTTGTCATACGAGTAAACGTCGGTTGCATCGGACGAAGACTCTCGATCAAAAGTCGTCATGTTGATGGTTAGACCCAGCGCGACAGTTTCCGTCGCGTGGTAACGCGTTACGATCCCCGCGCGTGCTGTGCCCAGGCCGAAGCCGGAGGAAATCGCGCCCGCTTCAGGGAACTCGCTGGCCGAAGCCATGATCGCTACGCCAAAACATGCCACTAATGCCCCAGCGATTTGGGCGGGTACCTTTCTTATTGTCATTGTAAGCCCCAAAGAACGACTACCGGATATGGAGGGCGAGCAAATTCCATTCCAGTTGGAATTGGTGAGGCAAGATCAAAGCGTTAATGAATTGCCGAGAGGATGAAGCGCGAACCCGAGGTCGTCATTGTTAAAATTCTCGACAGTCCCGATCTCCCGACTCTCGGGGTTGGTTCTGCGCAGTGCGCCGTGCCGACGCACTTCAACGCGAGGAACGAGATGGGCAACTCGAGGTCGCACCACGGCAACTCGTTGTCACTTCTACTGAAGTTACCCCAAAACGGAATGAAAAAGTGCCTTAGAGTTGGTTTTTGGGCCGAAAAAGCGAGCTCTTAGAAAATCGATTCCGGGCATTCACCGAATGTCCGCTCCTGGCCGGAAGCAAACGACATAATCCAAATTCGCCCGAGCCACAGGCACCCCAGCCCATTCAAGATTCAACCAGCGGTCTGCGCCAGGCCATCATCGCCATAAGCAGCGCGCAGGCCGCGGCCATGGCCACGGGAAACAATAGCGTGGTCATCATGTAGCGTTCGAGGGCGGCGACGATCAGCGCGTTGCGCACGGTCAGGATGGCGAGAAAGCTCATGGATTCCGAGTGCGGTTGATGCCAGCACTTGCGAAACGTCGGGCCGAAGCCGAGCAGTTCGATGCTGGTGATCAGCACCACGGCCCACAGCGGATCGTCCGCGGCGTACCATACGGGCATGGCGGCGAGTGCTGCGATGAAGAACAGCCAGTCCGTTCGCGTAATGGAAACATCGGCGCGCTTGATATAGCCCAGCACTGCTATCAACAGTGTCACCGCGGAAGAAAAGCCGATCACCCAGGCGCCCGCGCCGCCGCGTTCGGCGAGAACTGCCAGAAAGGCAACCCCGGTATTGATGCCCCAGATGATCCAGGAAAACACATGGGGACGGGTTCGGCCGCGTTGAATCGAACGGAGGTACGGCACGAATGCCACGACGGTCAGCACCGTCGCGACGGCAGCCAGAAAAGTCTTGTCGACGAGCGCGCCGCTCGAATCAATTATCACGCGTGATGCTCCGTACGGGGGTAGGCCGCGGCGTTGGGTGGCACAGCGGTCTCCTCTAATATCGGCCAATTGTACAGCTTGTTCGGTATTCGTCCGTATCGCCGGGTCGAGCCATCGACACTGCTGGTAAAATGCGGCAACACGGCCGGTCATGGGGGGGCAGTCAAGCAAGTGGAGGCGACGCCGCGATTAAGGCGTTGACGGGGGTGGAGCATGAGGATCGGGCGGGCGGTTATCGCAAATTGTTCACATCGAAATTTCTGCGCTGGTGAAGGACCGCTAGAACGACGATGTTTGGTGACGTGATTTCATACAGTATGCGATATGAATATATATGCAGCTCGCGGACCGCGTCTTGGTTGATTTCAGGTACGACTTTACCGATCTTGGGGAGTTCTTCAAGGATGTCGGTTTTTGCGACGATTTCTGCCACGACCTTTCTTGCGTATTGTTTTGGGTCATGGGCGATAAAATCGAAGATGTGTTGGATGTCGGCCTTGGCGATATCGGACCAAACTACCACGTTTCGATCTCGCGCTTAAGGTCCTCGCTGGAAGTCGTGCGCCCCTGTTCCGCGGCTTTGCGACCTTTGCGTACTTTGTCTAAAACATAAAGTCGGTACATGATGTCGTCGAGGTCCGCGTCGTCAGGTAGCGCGGAAATGGCATCGATAGCTTCTTGTTTCAACGGTTGCATCGCATCTATCTCCGTCGGCATCGCATGGAATGGTATACTCGGGAACGCTTTTGTAGCGAAATAGTAGCACATCATGGCTGCATCCAGGGATGCCACCGGTGCCGGCAGTTTGCGGGCGGCAGTTTGCAACACCAGCCAGTGCAACTCCAGGTCGCACCACGGAAACTCATTGTCACCCCTAACGAAGTTTCGCCTAAACGGAATGAAGAAGAACCTTCGAATTGGTTTTTGGGCCAAAAAACCGAGTTCCTAGAGAGTCGATTCCCGGTATTCACCGATCATTTGCTAATGGCCGCAAGAAAACGACACGATCCGAACGTGCCCGATCCACAGCCGACCCTGCCCACGGCGGATCGTCCGCGGCGTACCACACGGGCATGGCGGCGAGTGGCGCGATGAAGAACGCCGGGTCGGTCCATCGACACTCCTGGTAAAATCCGCCAATCACAAAACTTCCCGAGACCATAACCATGTTGCAAAACGAATTTTCCGAACCCACTGACGACGAATTGGAGCGGCTCGACGAGTTTCTGCTCGATCGTGTCGACGAAGACGCCGTGACGGACGGGATGGACGAGGGGATTCTAGACATTTCGGAATTGGACGGATTTCTAACGGCAGTGGTCAGCGGTCCAACAATGATTCCGCCCTCGCAGTGGCTGCCGGCGGTGTGGGGCGACTTTGAGCCGCAGTGGGAGAGTGAAGAGGAATTCGGCGAAATTGTCGGAGTGATGATTCGATACATGACCGGCATCGCCGCGTCGCTGATGGAGCGGCCGCAGGAATTCGAGCCGCTTTTTTACGAAAGAAAGGTCAAGCGGAAGATCTACACCGTTGTGGACGAATGGTGCGAAGGCTACATGCGCGGTGTTGGGTTGAATGAGGCGGCGTGGAATGCCGGCGGAGACGCCATGGCGACACTGCTTGAGCCGATACGCGCATTCACCGAGAAAGCGAACTGGCCCGGTCATGAAGGTCCGATCGCGAACGTGGAAGCGACTCAGAACGCCATTGCGCCCAATGTCCGGGAGATTCACGCATACTGGCTCGACAGGCGTGACGAATTTCAACCACCGCCGACCACCTTTCGGCACGCTGCACCCCCACCGGGTCGGAATGATCCGTGTCCTTGCGGCAGTGGCAAGAAATTCAAGAAGTGTTGTTTGAACTAGGTTGAGCGAACAAGCAACCATTCGGAGGGAACCCATGAAAACCAGCACTCCAACAATCACGCCCTGTTTGTGGTTCGACAACGAGGCCGAGGAAGCGGCGCGGTTTTACGTTTCCGTGTTTAAGAACGCCAAGATCGGACGAATCGCGCGCTACGGCAAGGAAGGGCACGAAATCCATGGTCGAGCGGAAGGTTCGGTGATGACGGTTGACTTTGAGATCGACGGCCAGCCGTTCACCGCACTCAACGGCGGGCCGCTGTTCAAGTTCAGTGAAGCGATTTCATTTCAAGTGCCGTGCGAGACGCAACAAGAGGCGGACTACTATTGGGAACGCTTATCTGAAGGCGGCGATGAGAACGCCCAACAGTGCGGCTGGCTGAAAGACAAGTACGGTGTGTCATGGCAGGTCTTCCCGAAAGCGCTGTCCGACTTGGTGGGCGATCCCCAATCGGAAAAATCCGAGCGTGCCATGAGGGCATTGCTCGAGATGAAGAAAGTCGACATCGAAAAGATTCGGCGGGCCTACGACGGGCGCGGCGAGGGGTGAGCGAGGTCGGTAAAGGGAAAAAACAGCCATGAAAAATATAGAAAAAAAGAACTAATCCAACGGTCGCTAAGCCGCGTTGGACTGTGAAAATTCGGTTGATATAACCGAAATTTCACACTAAAATGAGTTCGTGGACAGACCAGCCTATCTGCAGAAGATCGAAGCCGCGTTTGACGTGCATCCCGTCGTCGCCTTGCTGGGGCCGCGCCAATGTGGCAAGACCACCTTGGCCCGCGTGTTCGCCAAGGCGTCGGCCGCTGATGTTACCGAATTCGATCTGGAGAACCCAACCCATCTTGCCCGGCTGCAAGAGCCCATGCTCGCGCTGCAAGAGCTCAAAGGCTTGGTGGTGATTGACGAGGTTCAGCGTGCGCCGGGTCTGTTCGAGGTCATTCGCGTTTTGGTTGATCGTGAAAACAATCCTGCCCGATTTCTCATTCTTGGCAGCGCGTCACGCGATCTAATTCAACAGTCGTCGGAAACGCTCGCTGGGCGTATCGCGCATATCGAACTGACTCCATTTCTGGCGTCCGAGGTCGGTTCGGCAAGTATCAAAACGCTGTGGCTGCGGGGCGGGTTTCCGCTTTCCTTTCTGGCGAAAAACGAGGCCAATAGCGCCGCTTGGCGAAAGTCGTATATCGCAACGTATCTCGAGCGTGACATCCCCGCGCTCGGGATACAAATCCCCGCGCCGACGCTACGGCGCTTTTGGCTGATGCTCACCCATTATCACGGCCAGATCGTGAATTACTCCGAGCTTGGCCGATCGTTTGGCATTGCCGACACCACGGCGCGGAAGTACATCGATATTCTGAGCGCCACGTTCATGTTGCGCCAGCTTCCGCCCTGGCACGAGAATCTAAAGAAGCGGCAGGTGAAATCGCCGAAGATCTATCTTCGCGATTGCGGTTTGCTCCACACGCTGTTGGGCGTGGACGATGCCAAGTCGCTGTCGTTTCATCCCAAGCTCGGCGCGTCGTGGGAAGGTTTCGCGATGGAACAAATCATCCAGCTTTACCAGGCGGAGGAGGGCGAATGTTATTTCTGGTCCGCATACGGACGGGCAGAGGTGGACTTATTGCTCGTAAAGGGCGGCAAGCGCTTGGGATTCGAAATCAAGCACACTAGCACGCCGAAGGTTACGACGTCCTTGGTGACGGCGCAGGAGGATCTTGGGATCGACGAGTTAATCGTGGTCTTTCCCGGCCAGGATTCTTTTCCGCTGACTGAAACGATAAGGGCAGTCGGGCTCGAGACGCTGATCGGCACAAACAACGGGGTCAATTCGTGAACTGTGAATTGCAAGATTCAAGCCCCGACACCAAATGTCTCATGCCTCATTGCGCCGCATCACCGCACGACTCACTGGCACGCCGCCGCGGGTAGCTCAGCAATCCACGCGCGCAACACCGCGACGGCATTCGCATCGACGAGCGCGCTACCCAGCGGCGGCATGCGCGTTTCACCGACGGAACTCATGCGTTGAACGAGCACGGAACGATCGGGATCGCCCGGCGCAATGACGCGCGCGCCCGGAATCCCCAAATCCCCGCTCAAGGGAATCGAATCGCATGCGCCTGTCTGCGCTAGCGCTACGCTGTAGCGCAGGTCCAACGCTCCGCCGCCGGGTCCGCCCGGGCGATGGCAACCGCCGCAGTTGCTGTGCAAATACGAACGCGCCCGCTGCGCCAGCGGCAGATTAGCGTCATCGATGTTGCTGAGTGCGTCGAAGCGGGCAAGTTCACTGCCCGCCGACGAACCAAACAGACCCATCTCGTTCCAGAACGCGAGTTGATTTACCGCTGCCAACGGACCCACACCTGGCCGATCCAATTGCGCAGTCTCCAATCCAAGGGAGCGTCCCGCCGCGGCGGTGTGGCATTGCAGGCATTGAACGGGACTGGGAAATCGCCACACAATGTCGCCGACCTGTGACTCGGCCCCGTCGGCCAGCAACAACGCGTCACTGCCGTCCGCCAGCCACTGGTAGCTGTAGCCGGCCCAGCCTCCATCATCGTGACGTTTGAGCAAGCGCGTCTCGACGCGGCGTTGTTCGATAAGGAAATCTTTGCGCATGACCGTTCCCGGCGGAAAATCCCAGTCACCGTCGTCGCCCAGTGTGATGGTCGCGTTATCGGGTAGCGCCAACCAGCGCTCTTTCCGCGCGCTATCGGACCACAAGGGCGCATTCACCGCATAGGGCAACATGGTCGCGGCGGCGCGCTGCGGTTGGGCTGCATCGGCGCAGCCTGACTGGGACAACCGCTCCGCAACCGAAGGCGCAGACACCGCCCCGGGCGTAAAACGGTGGAGGGTGCCGTCGAATGACACAACGTATAATTCGCCGTCGCGATCCTCGGCGAACGACGCAATTTGCAGCCCGCTCTCAAGCAAAGTTTCCACTCCGGCCGTGCCGTCCGCATTGCGTGACAGAACATAGATGTTGCCGGTTCCAAAATCGCCGAAAACATAGCGGCCGGTGAGTTGCGGCAGTCGGGTGCCGCGATAAACGAAGCCGCCGGTAACGGAGTTCACTGCGCCAGATACGTGCGCATAGGCGTACAGCGGAGCGGTGAAATTGGCTGGATCCGCGCAGCCGTTGAGATTGAAACTCGCGCTGCCTTCATAGCAGCGCCAACCATAGTTCTTCCCGTTTTCGATGAGGTTGATCTCCTCGAAACTGTCCTGGCCCACATCCGCGGCCCATAAGTCGCCGCTAAGGCGATCAAAACTCCATCGCCAAGGGTTACGTAAACCCCAGGCGTAGATTTCCGGGCAGCGGCCGGATGCACAGCCGGATGAGTCGGCGAACGGGTTGTCTGGCGGAATCGCGTAGGGCTGCCCCGCGCGAGGATTCAAGACATCGATGCGCAACATCGCGCCGAGCAAGGTTTCCAGCCGTTGGCCATGATTTTGCGGATCACCACCGCTGCCTCCATCGCCCAGGCCGATGTATAGATAGTTGTCGAGCCCGAATGCGATCATGCCGCCGTTGTGATTGCCGAAGGGCTGCGCCACGACAAGCAACTGCAGCTCACTGGCCGGATCGATAGTATGAGTTGTGCTGTCGTAGGCGAAGCGCGACACGACGCTGCGAAAGTTTCCACCGTTATCCCGCGCTGCATCGTCGCTGGTGGTGTAGTAAACGTATACGAACGGTTGCGCCGGAAATCGCGGATCGAAGGCCATGCTCAGCAACCCGCCTTCCGACCGCTCATCGACCCGCTCCGGCATATTCAGCACAGTCACCGCGGCCGGCGCAGGCGCGTTCGCGGTAAAGGTCGCGATGCGGCCGGCCTTTTCCACCACATACCATCGCTCGTCCTGTCGCGGCGACTGAATGATCTGCACGGGTACGACGAAACCAAGCGGCGCAAAGGCTCGCTCCAAACGCACCGGTCCCGGCGCGGGCCGCGCTCCGGCGAGACAGGTTTGACCGGTCGGACGTTCCGCAGTTGGGGGCGCAGGGGCGATCGGGTCGCCGCCGTTGCCGGGAGGTTCGTCGTCCACCGGTGGATCCGTCGTCCCCGGGTTTTCCGCGACCGGCACGGGTGTAGAGCCCGATTTATCGTCGCCGCCGCAAGCAACAAGAAGGGCAGCCAGGGCGATGTAGAGCGCTAGTTTCAAAAAAAGATTCATGGTGTTTCGTGTATGGTGCGGATGCGCCAAGGTCTGGTCGAGTATTTTGACCACTTTTTGGACGAATGGCAGTACGGGACGCCCGCAGAAAACGTTCAATCCGGACAATCTGTTCGCCGAGGTCAATGATCCTACGGATTCACTGTACTGCGCTCCCGGTTACAATCGGAGCACGCAACCGCGAGGGAGGAATCGACGTGAGTCCAATTCGAAAAATCGTCGTTGTGGTGGGATCCCTGCTGGTTGTGTTGATCGCGGGCGCCTATTTGTTGCCGAGGCAAGTTCACGTTGAACGCGAAGCGCTGCTCCGCGCGCCGCCGTCGGATGTGTTCGCCTATGTTAACGACTTTCAGGAATTCAATCGGTGGTCGCCATGGGCGAGGATCGATCCGGACACCCACTATACCTTCGAGAATGGCACTCGCGGCGAAGGCGCAAAAATGACTTGGAACAGCG
This sequence comes from Pseudomonadota bacterium, assembly GCA_021821045.1. Taxonomy (GTDB): domain Bacteria; phylum Pseudomonadota; class Gammaproteobacteria; order JAADHS01; family JAADHS01; genus JAKACW01. The sequence continues at coordinate 47,383 of JAKACW010000025.1, read as the reverse complement.
ATCACCCGAACGTGGGCAGCGGCAGTCAGGAAATCATCGAAAGCGTTGCGAATGAACACGTCAAAGTGGCCCTCGAGTTCGACGGGCATGGCCAAGCGACCGCGTACTACCGGCTGACGCCGGCGTCGAACGGTACCCGCTTGATATGGGGGTTCGATACGGACCTGGGTAACAATCCTATCGCCCGCTATTTCGGTTTGTTTTTCGACGACATGATCGGCGCAGACTACGACAAGGGATTGGCGAACCTGCAGGCGTTGGTCGAGCGCCATTGACAGCACATCGTCTAGCGTCGTGCCCGCAGGTCGCTACGGCGTATACGCATACGGCCTGTGATTGAAAGTGTAGTCGCCAAGTGTGCGGTCCCCATCCTTATCGACGGCGAGCAGGCGCACGCGGAAGGTGGAAGCGGGGAGGGCGCGCAGCTTGTCGATGCCGGCGGCGAATACGACGCTGCCGTTGTCGGCGGTGAAGGGGACATCTTGCTGTCGCGCTGCAATGTGGCCGGTGCTGTCGAGGGTGAGCATGTCGACGCGCTGCACGCCTGCCAGCGGCGCATCCAAGCGTGCTACCACGAAATCGTCTTCGGGGGCGACTGTGCAGTTGACCGAACCATTGCGCGGCAAGTGATATTCGCGCACCCGCAGACCATCTTGTTTCAGCCGGCGCACGAATTCATCGTTGATGATCATGTCGACGCCGCTCGTTCGCGCTTGTGCGCGTACGCCATGGGCCAAGGCTGCTAATTGCTCCAGCCGGCGACTGCACTCGGCGCAACCGAGGTAGTGTTCTTCGGCATGCTCCGCTTCGGCGGGATCCAGTTCCCCGAGCCAGTAGGCAGTCAACGTTTCCCACGCGAGCGGCGATCGGCACGACGGCGCGTTCATTTGGATTCTCCCATGACGCAGGCGCGCAAGCGGTCGAGCCCGCGGTGGCGGATCACGCGGATGTTCGCCGGGCTCAAATCCAACTGCTGCGCCAACGTATCGGCGGGCAGATCGTCATAGAAGGTCAGCAGCAGCACGGTGCGCTCCCGCTCCGGCAAACGCTCCAGGCAGTGGGCCACCCGCGGGTGGTCAATATTGGGCGGCTGCGGGTCGGGCGGCGCCAATGCCTCGCCGTAGACTTCCAGAAGGTGGTCGCGCCGTGCCTGTCCGCGCCGCAACTCCAGCACCACCATGCGGCACATGCCAAACACGAACGAGGCCAGCCGTTCCGGCTCGCGCACGGTCCCGCCGCGCAGACGTTCGATCATCATGAGCAAAACCTGTTGCGTGAGATCCGCGGCCGCCGCCTCATTGCGCAAGTGGCGCAATCCGTAGAGGCGCACGCGCGGTGCCAGCCGTCGGCACAATTCGGCCTCCGCTTCCCGATCGGGGTCGGGCGCGGCCTGAGCCACGCGTCGCGCCAGGGTGGCGTCGTCCAGCGGGATATCCGGGTCTGAAGCAAGCATTTGGGGAGCATAGCCGGACCTCCTTTGCATTGGAAGTGTAACGATCGGCGGTGTCGTTACACCTCCAAGTGAATTCCGGTTAAATCCAATCCAACCAAGGAGGCTACATCATGATCACCAACGCACAATCCGGCACCAACATCAGCGAAATCGCCGACGGCATCTACCGGATCAACACCCCCGTCCACATGCCGGCCGGCGCGTTCAGCTTCAATCAGTACCTGATCGTGGACGACAAACCCATGCTCTTTCACACCGGCCCGCGCCGCATGTTCCCGTTGGTGCAGGAAGCCATTGCCACCATCCTGCCGCCCGAGCGGCTGCGCTATATCGGGTTTTCCCACTTCGAGGCGGACGAATGCGGTTCGCTCAATGAATTTTTGGCGATCGCGCCGCAAGCCGTGCCGGTGTGCGGCCAAGTCGCGGCCATGGTCTCGGTCAATGATGTTGCGGATCGGCCGGCGTTTGCGCTCGGCGACGGCGAAAAGTTGGAGCTCGGTCGACATGCGCTGCGCTGGTTCGATACGCCCCATCTGCCCCATGGCTGGGAGTGCGGTTTCATGATCGACGATACCACCCGCACCTTGCTGTGCGGCGATCTGTTTACCCAGCCCGGGGAAGGCAAAGACGCACTCGTCGAGAGCGACATCTTAGGGCCGAGCGAAGCGTTCCGTGGCGTCATGGATTACTACGCCCACGCCCCAGATACCCGTACCATGCTGGAACGCCTGGCCAACGAGGCGCCCATCACCTTGGCTTGTATGCACGGCAGTGCGTGGCGAGGCAACGGCGCCGCGCTGTTGCGCGCGTTGGCGACATCAATCGAGGTCCAGAAGGCGAAAGCCGCGTAGTCAAGGTGTGACCGACGCCTTGCGTTCAAATCTTTCCACTATCGGGACTGTGGAGGGCCGGAGTATGATCTCGGGCGCCGCGCGACTTGACGAGCGCGGCGCGAGATTCCGTCTGAACAGAGAAAGGAAGAAAAATGGATAGAAAGTTCTTATTGACGGCATTCGGTTACGCCATTCTCGGTTTGGCGCTGGGCATCCATATGGCCGCGTCGAAGAATCATGGTCAAATGGTTACCCACGCGCACATAATGCTGGTCGGTTTCGTCGTGTCATTCGTCTATGCGGTGTGTCATAAGCTGTGGCTGCCGTCCGCGCCGTCGAAGCTGGCATCGGCGCAATACTATGTGCACCAACTGGGTTCATTCCTGCTGCTGGTCGGACTATTTCTCGCGTACGGAAATTTCGTACAACCGCAATTCGTAGAACCCGTGCTAAGCGTCGGCTCGCTGACGGTGTTCGTCGGTCTGATCATGATGAAGATTTACCTCCTCAAGTCGTACAAGAAGCCAGCGTGATCATGTCCGCAAGACCCACTAGTGCGTGGTCTATCGCCGCTCGGGCTCATCTCTTGCGCCAGGTTTCCTGAGCGTCGGAATCACTTGAGTGACCCCGACGCCCCGGAGATTGCGTCACACAGCAGCCCATGGCTACGCCGTCGCGACACGGGTGGTGTGGCCTTTGGTGCGATCCTTCGCCTTCGCGGCGCCGCCGTGCAGCGGATCCCAACCCAAGAAGCCGGTCAAGATCGGGTAAACGGCGATCAAAGGCAGGAGCGCGATGGCGCCGATCGGTCCGGTTTGCACGAATGCCACTCCGATCAAGCCCAAACCGGCGACGATGCGTGCCACGCGAGCGGTGTTGCTGATGTTCTGATAATTGGTCGTGTTCATGGTGATCTCCTTTTCGTTTTGGAATCGAACTTGATTCCACGATGACAAGATTAGGGACCAACCGTGAGGAAACGATGTGGCAAATGTGAAGAGATTGTGGGCTTAAAGCCGCGGCGGGGAAATGGTCATAATTCCCATTTGTCGCCGACGCCGTAGATGGAGCGAATCACTTCGTGCTCCGGCATGATGGTAATGCATTCAAGCAAGTCGTTCAAAAACGCGCAATTGATCCGAGAATTGTCTGCATGTATAGTTAACGCCCCCGCGACACTTTCCCGAGGTGGTCGAACATGATCGACGAAATACTGGAACCGCACAAACCCCAATTCGCATCTGCGCCCGGTCAAGCACGCAAGACCGCCACCGTCGAGGATTCAATGGCGGCCGCGGTGGAACTGAAAGATTCGGCCGCCGCTGCGCGTCGGGCAAGCCGCGCCCACCGTGCGGCACTTTCCGCCAAGGGTAAACTGGCGCTTCCGCCCGACCAACGCTAGGCGCACTTCGTCCTCGTCCGCCGTCCCACGCCATCCTGCCGCATTGTCAAAAGGCAATCGCGGCCATTTGTAATATCAATAATTCTCTATCGGACGACCCTGTAGACTTACTCGTGACGCAATAGCCAATCGCGATGCGCCACGAGAGGGCGTTCTTTTTTGGCTTGCTACCGTAACGCATGCAACGCAACAGGGCACGGAAACCGCGAGGCGGCTTTCGGCGTGCCCCTTGCGAGAGGTGACGTGGTTCATGGAGCAACTCATCGCGCTCGTCCCCGCGCTCCCGCTGCTTAGTGCAGCGCTCGTGCACCTGTTTGCCGACCGGCTTGGGCGACAGGTCGCGCGCCTCAGCGTGGCCTTTGCGACCACGACGCTGATTTTGATCGTGGTGATTCTCGTGGCGGAGTTGACGGGCCATGGCCCCGGGCAGTTTGCGCTCGCCGACGGTGTGGGCATTCTGGTCAGTGATCCCTTGAGCGCGCTGATGGGTTTGCTCATTGCGGGAATCAGCACCATCGTTCACATCTATTCCGTGCGCTATATGGCGGAGGAAGCGGGCTACGCGCGGTTCTTCGTGCTGCTCGATCTCATGGCTGCCACACTGTTGGTCATGGTGGCGGCCGGCGATCTGCTCACCTTGCTGGTGGCGTGGCACCTTGTCGGCGTATTGCTCTATTTTCTGCTCGGTCACGACACACGCAGCATCGGAGCGTACCGTTACGCCTTTTGGACGTTTTTTACTTACCGTATCGGCGATGCCGCGCTGGTGCTCGCGGCGGCGTTGCTCGTTTACGCCTATGGGACGTGGTCGCTGGCGGAGATTTTTCAACGCATCGACCAGGACACCGTCGCTCAGACCGTGTTCGGGTTTGCCGTGCCGGAGGCGGTCGGTTGGCTGTTGGCGTTGGCGGCCTTCGCCCGTTCGGCGCAGTTCCTGCTGCACACGTGGCTGCCTTACACCATGGACGGCCCCACCCCCGTATCGGCCCTGATGCACGCCGGAATCGTCAATGCGGGCGGATTCCTGGTCAATCGCTTCGCGCCGGTGTTCGTTCACGCCGGCGACGTGCTCCACGGACTGTTCATCGTCGGCCTGATCACCGCCGTGATCGGATCGGTGCTCATGCTGACCCAGAACGACGTCAAAAAATCACTGGGCTACTCCACCATGGGCCAGATGGGATTCATGACCATGGAATGCGGCGTCGGGGCGTTTTCGCTGGCGATCTATCACTTGATTGCGCATGGGTTGTTCAAGGGGGCGCTGTTTCTGGGGGCGGGCGGTGTCATCGGCGCGGCGCGCAAGGACGACGGCGTGCCCAAGGATCATTTGTACACGTTCGTTGTGGAACGGCGGCCGGCGCGCCTGCGTCAGCCGTGGATTGTGATGGCGATGCTGACCCTGGCCATACCCATCGTGATTCTGGTTGTGGCGCACTGGCTTGTCGCGCAGGACTTTTTCCAGAAGCAGGGGGCCATCGTGCTGTTGTTCTTCGGTTGGATCACCGGTGCCCAGCTAATATTCGCAACTTACCGGATGCGCACCCAGAACGTGCGGCGCTTGTTGGGATTAATCGTGTTCTCGTTCACGATCATTGTGCTGGGTTACGCCGCGATAAGCCACATCTTCGATTTGTTCCTTTACCCCGAGGCCGCCTTCCGCGATCGAATCTACGCCGCGGCGGGATTCGACGTGGTGTGGTTCGACGTGCTGGTGGTGCTCGTCACCTGCATCATCGTGCTGGGCTGGCTGGGGACCTATTACTCCGAGCGCAACGGGAAGCGCCGCGGTGATCGGCCCGGGCGGTTGTGGATGAGCTTCTACGCCCTGGTGTCCCGGGAGTTCTATCTGACTGACGTGTACGGGTGGGCCTCGCGGGCGATTCTGAACGCCGCGTCGCGGCTGAATGTCTGGCTGAGGTGGGCTTGATATGGCGTCCTACGGCTATATCATCGCCGCGCTGTTCTTGCCCGTATTCCCGCTGAGTATGGCGTTCAACATGCTCTATGCACGTACTCGAAGCGTCGCATTGCGAGTCTTGCTGCTGCTCGCCTGGCCGCAGGCCGGTGTCGCTGTGCTGTCCGTTTCGAGCGGTGACATTCCAGTCTGGGTCATTCTGTTCGCCATATGGACGGCCCTGTTGTACGGCGTGCGCGCGCTGGCGTTGCGTGAGGTCAGTATCTGGACTGGGTTTCTCGCCACGTCCGCATGGGCGGTGCTGTGGATACCCGCTTATGGCGGAGCGGAGTCCGTGCAACTGCAGCTTTACGCGTTGGGTTTCAGCGCGCCGTTGGTTTTGCTCGCGCTGCTTGTCACGGAATTGGAACGACGATTCGGCGCGGCATACACAGGATTGTACGGCGGTCTGGCGCACGCTTTGCCGCGCTTATCCGGGGTATTGGTGTTCGTCGTGCTTGCCATCACGGCCACGCCGTTGTTTCCAGGCTTTGCCACCATGCTCGACGTTATCGTGACCGCGTTGCCTGCCATGCCGGTGGTGGCGGCAGTCTTGGCAGGCACCTGGCTGCTGTGGAGTTGGGCGGGAGTGCGGCTGCTGCATGGTCTTATCATCGGCCCCGCCGGTGAAGCCGCGCCGCAGGATCTCAGTCCAAGCGCCACTTGGGCATACGTCGCCGCGCTGGGCGCGCTGTTTGCCGCCGGTATATATGCAATGGGAGGTCTGGCATGAGTCTTCCACTGGGCCAACAGCTTCGCATCCGCGGCATGATTTATGTCGCCGGAGAACCGGTTCCCTTTTACTGGCCCATGCGATCGTTCATCCACCACAATCCGTTGCATGGCCTGGAAAACTTGCCGTTTCCAGAGGCGGTGGAGCGGGGTGAGCGTCTGTTTCACGCCCGCGGTTATCTGCCGCGGCGCCTCTACCAACGTTACTTGGACAAGGGCGAAGTGGCTCGCGGCGCGCTGGCCGCCAGTGTGGCCGGGTTCGTCGCCACGCGCCCCGGCACCGAAGGAGTGGACCTGCAGCGTTGGCTTATCACGCTGCTTACGGAAATGAAACAGCCGGTCGCTCTCCCGACGACATTGGCCGATGCCGCCGACGTGGCAGCGGCGTTGAACAATGCCGCGCCGAGCCAAGAGCGGCCCATCGCTCCGGAGGTCTTGGCGGCCAAACTGCGAGAGGGTTTGCTGGGCGAGTGCCCCGTATACGAAGCGGTGGACGCACTTTACGGCACCGAGATCGGCGCCAGTCTGGATGAGCTGGTCGTCAAAAGTTGTCTCGATTTCTTTGACGAAGGTCAGTCCGTTTTTGCGATGCCCGAGCGTGAGCGCGGCTTTTTCCCCGCGTGGCGCGAAGTCGCGCGGCGTAACGTGCGATTTTTTCTGCGCGGCCTGCACATCAATCGGATTCTTTCGGCCGACGATACCGCCGAAGGTGTCATCGCCCACGTGATGGAAAGCCTGGAAGTGCCCGAGCGGCATTGGATCGGCTATTTCACCCGCGAACTGAGCCGGCTGCACGGGTGGACGGGCTTCATTCGCTGGCGCGCAGGCGCTAAAAACTATTACTGGGCCAATCGCTATCCCGCGGATTTGGTCGACTATATGGCGGTGCGGTTGACACTCGCTCTGGCGCTGCTGCGCGAGCGCGGGCGCCGGAAGATTGCATACACCGCCAGCGGTCTCGCCGAAGCGATCGAGACGCGAACGGTGGAAACCTATCTGCGCCACGAACTGCACAGCGGACGGGTGCTACCCGAGCTGGCGCACCGGGTGGACGATGCCCTGTCCCGTCGGCCGGAGCGGGTGCTGGGTCAGGTGTTCTCAGAGTATGTCGCGAAGAAACGTAACCACGAGGCCCTCGCCCAAGCGGAACGTCTGCGGCAACTGGCGGCGCTGGCGGGCGAGCCGGACGCGCCGGCCCGCCTTGCCCAACAGGATCTGGATCGCCTGATGGAAACGCTGCGCGACTTCGAACGCCAGGAAGGGACAATGTGGTTGCGCGCCATGGAATCCCATGCCATGGATCGGCTCTTGGGCGGCGTGAGTTGGAATCCGCCGCCGCACAGGGAGAAACGCCCGTTCGTGCAGGCGATGTTTTGTATCGATACCCGCTCGGAGCGCATTCGCCGCCATCTGGAGTCCATCGGCGACTATCAGACTTACGGGCTTGCCGGGTTCTTTGGCGTGCCGGTCAGCTTCATCGAACTGGGCAAAGGCAGCGAAACCCATTTGTGTCCGGTGCTGTTGACGCCGAAAAACGTCGTGTTGGAAATGACGGCGGCAAGCGCCACCAACGACGCCGCGGTGACCGCGCTCGAGAAGGCTATGCACGCGCTCAAGGAGTCCGTGTTGTCCCCGTTCGTTACGGTCGAAGCCATCGGATTGTTGTTCGGCTTCGACATGGTGGGCAAAACGGTGTCGCCCCAATCGTACAATCGCTGGCGCAAGCGCATGCATCCGCGCAAGCCGCCCACCCGCCTGTTGCTCGACAAGCTCAGCCGCGAGCAGGCGGACTCCATTGTGCGCGCGGTGCAGCGGGCCGTGATCGTCAAAGCCGTCCAGCAGGAACTGGGTTTCGTGCCCGAGCGCATTACGGACGATTTGATACGCGCGTTGCGGGAAGCGGCGTTGGGGAACGCCGACGCCGCGCCCGAGCTCATGGATGCCCTGGGGGTCGACGAAGCCGGAGTAGAGGCATTCGTCAGCCGGCTGCGCGTCGCTTACCGCATCAACCCGTCGTTCGCCCAGGAGCAGATGGCGCGGCTGGGCCGGATTGGTTTCACCGTCGACGAGCAGGCCCTGTTCGTGTCCCAAGCCCTGCGCGCCATCGGTCTCACCGAAGGCTTCTCCCGCTTCATTTTGCTCGTCGGTCATGGCAGCACGAGCGAGAATAACCCCTACGAATCGGCGCTGGATTGCGGCGCTTGCGGCGGAAACCACGGTGTGGTGAGCGCGCGAGTGCTGGCCCAAATGGCCAACAATCCCGTCGTGCGCCGACGTTTACGCGAGACCGGCATCGACATCGCGGACGATGCTTGGTTTTTGCCCGCGCTGCACAATACCACCACCGATGAGCTGAAGCTCTTCGACTTGGATACGCTGCCGTCATCCCACATGGTGTACCTCGACCGCTTGCGCAACGGACTCGACGGGGCGTCGCGCCGCTGCGCCCAGGAGCGCATGCCGACGCTGCAGGTTTTCTCCGAGACCGCCGAGGATCCGGCGGCGGCTTATCGAAGCGCCGAACGCAACGCCATGGACTGGTCGCAAGTGCGCCCCGAATGGGGACTGTCGGGCAATGCGTACTTTATCATCGGCCAGCGGGAACTGACCCGCCAGATATCGTTGGATGGGCGCGCGTTCCTTCACTCGTATGACTATCGCCTCGACCGCAAGCAGCGCCTTCTGGAGAACATCCTGGCCGGACCGCTGGTGGTCGGGCAGTGGATCAATATGGAGCACTACTTTTCGACCGTAGATAACGAGCGCTTCGGCAGCGGCAGCAAGGTCTATCACAACGTCGCGGGCCGCTTTGCCGTTATGACCGGCAATCTCAGCGATTTGCGTACCGGCTTACCGTCGCAAACGGTCCTGGAAAACGGCTTGCCCTATCACCGGCCGTTGCGGCTCATTACGTTGATCGAAGCGCCCTTCGACCATGCGCGTCGGGCCGTCGAATTCAGCCCGCTCAAGAAGCTGGAAATCATACTGGATGGCGAGCATCAAGAGTTCGCAACCGATATTCTCGATCGTGCCGGTGTGAAGGGCTACACCATCATCAACAATCTTTCGGGAAAAGGCCGCCACGGCTTCCACGAAGGACATCTCATGTTCAACCAAGACGACGTGCTGATCATGATCATCGCCGCCGTGCCCGAGAGTCTGGTCAAGCCGATCCTGGAAGGACTCGCGCCGTTCTACAACGAGCATTCCGGTGTCGTGTTCATTTCGGATATTCAGGTGACGCGGCTGGTGAAGTTTAGCGGTTAGCCAGTGGTGCGATAGTCGATGGTTAAGCGATCGGCGGCGATCGGCCGGAAATAGGTGTTGGCATAGTCCGCGTGGAGCGGGTGATCACGGTAATAGGCCACCACCTTTTCATTGGCGAAGGTGACCAGCCAGCAAAAGCGGTACTTGGCGTCGGGGGCGATGGCTTGCCCGGTGCGGACGCGGCGCACGCCGGGAATGCTCGCGAGCTGTTGGCGACCGATCTTTAGGATCTCATCCACCCGTGGCAATGCGTCCGCCTGAACATTGAACTCGATGACGTGTTCGACGAGTTGCCAAGGACGGCAGTGCGCGAGCACTTCCGCCGCGCGGCCTGCGGCACCCCAGGCTTTGAACTGTTCTTCCATGGCGGCGGCGGTCCGGGCGGACGCTGCGGCGGATGGGTGCGCTAAAGCGACGCCGCACTCGATCATGCGGTAGATCTGGTCGGGCAGCACATCGCCTTCGACCCGAACCATCAAGGGGATGGCGATGGTTTCGCTGATGCGCCGCAGCCGGTCGTAATCGAACTTTGCGCGTCGTTTGTTGCTTTCGCCGCCGCCGATATCGACCTCGAGGAATTCCAGATTGGCTCTTTCCGCAAAGGCGATGCACTCGGCAACGGGGGGCAGCGGTTCCGATTCTGCTGCGTCGTCCGCGGCCGGCGCGCCGGACAGCCATCCGCCGATCGCGATGCCGCATGCGCGCCCGGTCTCGGCGAGTGCTTTGATTTGGGCAACGGCATCCGGAAAGTTGCGGGACGTGGGCGTGATGTGCACGGCATTGCAGCCGAGATTGATGCGTTGGGCCAGCGTGTCCGCCGCGGCGGATTGGTATCCCAACAATGCGATCGGCACGTCCGCCTCGCTGGCGGCGGTTTCGCAGGCCGCATACAGCGCTTTGACGCTGGGCCGATCGCTACGGTCCGGAATCGGCGCGAGAATCACGGGCGCGCGTTGAGTATGGGCCGCGGCCAGGGCGTCGGCAAGGATGGTCAACGACGATACGGGGATGATGCTGAGGGCGTAACGGTGTTGGCGTGCGTGCCGGAGTAAGTCGGTAAAGCTCACGATAGCCACGATGAGAGTCCTCTGCGAAGAATGCACTCACAAATCACGCGGGAACGAGCCCCGGCGGTGTCGATAACGGCCAACCCAGATTACCCGAAATTCGCCGACAATCCAAAGCGAATCAAGCCGATGGCTTTGCATTGACCCACGTCAATACATGGTATCGGGATTCCCAATTTTACCAATGGGCCGCGCTCGCGCATCATCGAGCCATACTAAACGGGCAGAGCGGCCGCACCGCTGCCCGCGGAGGGAATATGCCGCAAACCAACGTTCGCGATCTCGTTCAGCATGCCAGCCGGCACGGCTATCTGGTGTCGTCGTTCACCGTGAATGGCGCCGACGAGATTCAGGCGGTGGTGACGGCCGCGGAGGCAAATCGGGCGCCGGCCATTATTGCCGTCGAGAACCCGAGCGGCTCATTCGTCGATCCCGAGACACGGATCGCCGTCGCGGCATCCATTATCGCCCGTGCCACGGTACCTGTCGCGATCGAGGTCGTCTCGGGCACCGGATCGGATCAGCGCCGCGTCGCGTGGCCGGCCCACGCCAGCAATGTCGCACTTGAGGGTTTGACCGCGGACGATAGGGCCGCCGTTGCGTGCGATGTGGAGGCATGGGCGTCGGCAGACGGCTGCTGCGGATCGATGGCGGCGGATCGCTTCGGCGTTGCCTTCGATGATGAAGGAAAGAAATGCTTGCAGATCGGCCTCGTGCGCAACACCATCGAACGCATTCGCTATCATTTCGACGGCCCTCTGGTCGTGAACGGTGACTTGGCGTGGCGTGACGGCACGCTCCCCGCACTGCCGCGATTGGGCGTGGCGAAAATCAATTTCGACAGGCGTCTGCGCCGATCCATGGCGCGGGCCAACCGCAGCATTGCCCAGAAGGCCGGCGATGATTTCCGCTGCGCGATGGATCACGTCGCCGCCGCGCTGATCGCGGAAGTGACCGAGTGTTTGCGCAACACGGGCGCCACCGGGCGCGCGGCGGACGTGATTGCATGCGCCGCGCGTGTCTACAAACATCCTCAGCATCGCACGGCGCGGCAATTGGCGCCCGCAAAAGAAGCCGTCGAAAGCCTTTCTCTCGCTTAACTTCCCATGTTTTCTTTGCTTGTTGCATTCGGTGGTGCGCAGCGCGCGCGTGCAGGCACTTGGGCGTTCGCTGCGCGCGCGATTGCGCCACCCATTTACGAAACCCAATACAAAGAATTGAAAGCATCAATTGGAGTTAATACGTCGATCATGGCATTTTTTCATCATCGAAGCGGCACCGACGAATTCAAACCACTGTAGGAACTCAGATCCAAATAGAGGAGCATGTAAATGAGTCAAAACAAATACGCAGCCGGGGTAAAAGAGTATCGGGAGACATATTGGACTCCAGATTACATTCCGTTGGACACGGACCTGTTGGCGTGTTTCAAAGTCACGCCTCAGCCGGGCGTGCCGAATGAAGAAGCCGCTGCTGCGGTTGCCGCAGAATCGTCCACCGGTACCTGGACGACGGTATGGACCGATTTGCTGACCGATCTGGACTTCTACAAAGGCCGTGCCTATCGCATCGAACCGGTTCCCGGCGATCCCGAAGCGTTCTACGCTTTCATTGCCTACCCGATCGATCTGTTCGAAGAAGGTTCGATCGTCAACGTGCTGACGTCTCTGGTCGGCAACGTTTTCGGATTCAAAGCGGTCAAGCACCTGCGCCTGGAAGACATCCGGTTCCCGATCGCCTACGTCAAGACCTGCTTGGGGCCACCGAACGGCATCCAAGTCGAGCGCGACAAGCTCAACAAATACGGTCGTCCCATGCTGGGTTGCACCATCAAGCCCAAGCTCGGCTTGTCGGCCAAGAACTACGGCCGCGCCGTTTACGAATGTTTGCGCGGCGGTCTGGATTTCACCAAGGACGACGAGAACATCAACTCGCAGCCGTTCATGCGCTGGCAGAACCGCTTCGAATTCGTTGCTGAAGCGATCTACAAAGCGCAGCAGGAAACCGGCGAGAAGAAGGGTCACTATCTGAACGTCACGGCGCCGGATCCGGAAGCCATGTACGAACGCGCGCAATTCGCCAAGGAACTGGGCATGCCGATCATCATGCACGACTTCTTGACCGCCGGCTTCACTGCCAACACGGGTCTGGCCAAGTGGTGCCGCAAGAACGGCATGTTGCTGCACATCCACCGCGCCATGCACGCCGTAATCGACCGCCATCCAAAGCACGGCATTCACTTCCGCGTGCTGGCCAAGTGCCTGCGCCTGTCCGGCGGCGACCACATCCACACCGGTACGGTCGTGGGCAAACTCGAAGGCGATCGCGGCGCCACCATGGGCTTCGTCGATCTGCTGCGCGAATCGTTCATTCCGGAAGACCGCGCCCGCGGGATCTTCTTCGACCAGGACTGGGGTTCCATGCCCGGTGTGTTCGCGGTCGCTTCCGGCGGTATCCACGTGTGGCACATGCCGGCGCTGGTCACCATCTTCGGCGACGACTCCGTACTGCAGTTCGGCGGCGGCACCTTGGGGCACCCGTGGGGCAACGCAGCCGGCGCCGCGGCGAACCGCGTCGCGTTGGAAGCGTGCGTCAAGGCGCGTAACCAAGGCCGCGAGATCGAGAAAGAAGGTCGCGACGTGTTGATGGATGCGGCCAAGAGCAGTCCGGAACTCGCCATCGCTCTGGAAACGTGGAAAGAGATCAAGTTCGAATTCGAGACCGTGGACAAGCTGGACGCTGCGTAAGCGTCCTTCACGGAAATCAACGACAGCACAATTAATACGAGGCAACTATGGCACTCAAGAACGAGACAATGCAGGACTACCGCACCAAGCAGACGATGGAGACGTTCTCGTTTCTCCCGTCCATGTCGCAGGACGAAATCTACGAGCAGATCGCCTACCTCCTGGCCAACCGCTGGTCGCCGTCGGTGGAGCATGAGCATCCGTCCAAGGCCGGCAATCACTACTGGGCCATGTGGAAGCTGCCGTTCTTCGGCGAAACCGACTTGGGCGCGGTGGTGGCGGAACTGGAAGCCTGTCACCGGGCGTATCCGGATCACCACGTGCGCCTGGTCGGCTACGACAACTACACCCAGTCTCAGGGCGCCGCGTTCGTCGTATACCGGGCGCGTGGTTAAGACAAGACGGTGGAACGGAACCCATAACGGAGAGAGAGCTTTTCCATGGCACAAGCGATCACCCCAAGCATGTCCCAGGGCAGACAGCAAGCTTTAGAGCGCCGCCGCGCACAAGTAACCGGTGCGGCTGCAATCAAGGGCCGTCAGGTTCGCGCGCAGAGTTCGACGCAATCATCTGCGGCGGCGCAGGCAAGTGGTTCTCGGGCCGCGACGCCGGTGGCGAGTCGGCCGCCGGTGTCTGCGGGTGCAGCGGGGCAAGGGCGTGCTGCATCGTTGGCGCGGCGTCAAGCAATGTCGTCCCAGGGCAAGCGCGGCATTTCCGCGAGCGTCGATGCCAATCGGACGCGGGCGCAAACTGCTCGGGACCGCGGTGCCGTTCCGACGGCGCCGGCGACTCCGGTGAAGCGGGATGGCTGTGGTTGCGGTGGCCGTGAGAAAGAGCAGAGCATTTCCAGTGGGTCCGTAACACCGCCGATGGCCAAGCCTTCAGCACCAAAGATGAAGACCAACGGCGTGCGGCGCAACAGCGGTCAACCGGAAGGTCGGCAGTTGTCCCTGGCCCGTCGGCGCATGCTGGCGGAGCGGGGGCGGGCAGCCCTGTCGCAAACCGAACGGGTGCGTTCGCCGGCGCAGCGGGCGCGTCAACTCAACCCGGAGATGAGCGGTCGCGAACTGGCACAGGAAATGCGCAGCGAGCGCAGTCGCAGTGGGAGTCGTGGCCAAAAGCCAAGCACACCCAGCGGCCGCAAGCGCCCGACCGCCGGCGGGGCGCAGGATGCGACTTGGAAAGTGGGCAGCAGCGAAACCACTAGCGGACTGTCCATTACCGGCACTCAAGTGGGACGAAGCCGGCGCGTGACCGGTGACGAGCCGAGCACCTGCCGAACGATCACGGGAACCGAGTACATGGCGGCGGATATCTTTCGCGATTACTGCCAGAGCGAAGCGGCACCCAGTTCCAAAAAGGTTTCTTTGACACAGACCGCCGCCGGCCGCTCGGTCACGGGCACGGAAGTCGGTCGCAGCACCAAGGTCACCGGCGACGAGGCCGGGAGCTGCAAGCGCGTCACCGGCAATGAATACTTGCCCGCCGGCCAAGTCAGCGATTTTTGCGGTGTGGAACCGATCGCGAGTCCGAAAAAGATTACCGTTACCCAAACCGGTCGCGGCCGGCCGGTCAGCGGCAGCAACGTGGACCGTCCGTCCAACGTGACGGGCACGGAAGCGGGCGCCGAGCGCATGACCACCGGTACGCCGTACGTTTCTCCGATTAGCAACGGAAAAGAACCGATCGCCTATAAGAAAGTCGGCATGACGTCCACCTCGCGCGGCGGTCAGGTGACCGGCGTGATCGTCGGTCGCAGTTCTCGGGTCACGGGCGATGAGCCCGGTTCGTGCAGGATGATCACTGGCGACGAATATGTGGGCAGCGAGCAGTACGAAACATTCTGCGCCACCAAGCCGCGGCCGGAACCGGCCAAGGTGGGATTGTCGGAAACCGCCAAGGGCAAATCGGTTACGGGAACCCAAACCGGGCGTGGCATGCGTGTCACCGGCGACGAGCCGGGCACCTGCAAGTCCGTCACTGGAACGCCCTATGCGGGTATCGAGAATTACCGCGACTACTGCGCTCCGCAAGCGACGTCGAGTTCAGTCGCTCGCAGTCGTGTCGGACGGGCCACGCCGGGAATGCCGTTGACCGGTCTGCAACCGGGACTGGGCGGCAAGATGACGGGCGATCGCAAAGGTGCGTGTGAAAGCATCACCGGCACCCCGTATGTCGGACAAGACCAATTCGCCGCGAGCTGCGGCACCATGGGCGCCGTACCCGGCAACCCGGATTTTCCCCAGTCCCTCGATGGCATGCCGTGGGCGAGCACATTCAGTGTGAGCACGCCGGCGCGGCAAGCTCAGCGGGCGCAGCGACAGTCGGGCGTTACCGGCACCCGCTATGAACAAGGCAACATCACCGGCCCCTTCGTCATGGGCGAAGGCAAGATCACGGGTACAGAACAGTTCCGCTTTGGCGCCAGAGACAATCCTGCGTCGGCGGCACCCTTGGTGGGCGAGGTGCTCGCCGCTGACAACGAAGCAGCCGCGGCGCAAAAGTCCCGCATCACCGGTGAAGGCATCGACACGGGTCTGCGCATCACCGGCGACGACTGGGGCCGCAACGATCGGGTCACCGGAACGGAAGGGCGTTCGGCGGCACGCCGCAATCCCAGCCGTCGCGGTCCGATTCCCACTGCAATGGCCATGAGCGCGCGCCGCGTGGCGCAAGAGCAAAAGCCTGTCGAGGTGGCGGCGAGCAAAGTCACCGGTAGCAGCGGCAACACCGACAAGGGTGCCCTCATTACCGTGTCGGGCGGAGCGCGGGGCTAAACGGATAGCGAACGGAGATGAACACGGTCATGTATTCGAAGCGTCGGACAACTCGATCAACCTTCTGGACGAACTTTCCCGTGGAAGGGGAAGCGCGTTCAGCGGGCGAGACGAACGCCTATCGCGTGACCGAGTGCCATCCCCTGACGCGCCAGCAGGAAAACGCCGCACTTGCGCGCTACGAGGAAAACGTGAAGAACGCATTCGATAGCATCGAAACCCATCTTCGCGACATTGCGGCCCTGCGGCACGACGCGGAGTTCGAACGGCGCGCCCAGGCGCTGGCTGTCGAGCGCCTCGGCTTCGAGCTGCCGTCCCACGTACTGGCCAAAGCGTGGATCGACCCCTTGGACATGCGCGCCCTTTACGCTTGGTGCGTATTCGAGACCTATCGCCGCTGGGTGAACGATTCCTATCGCCAACCCATGGACGTGGCGGACAACGAACGGGAATTCGCCGTCTTCCTGCAGGCGTGCGGCTATCACTACCTGGATTTCACGCCCTGCGCCGACGGACGCCTGGCCCACGCGGTGCGCTACGTGCTGCGCCTGCCCAAGACCCAAGTGCGCCGACGCGCCCATGCTGGAGCGATGTTCGACGTCGAGGACAGCCTGGAAAAATGGGTCGAGGTGGAACACTGCCGCTATCGCCAGGGCGTGCCGAACACGCCGGACGCGCCGACCCGTTACCTCAAGGTGGTGATGTATCACTACTGCAGTTCGGATCCCAAGCACGAGGGCTGTGCCGCCCACGGCAGCGATGACGCCAAAGCGGCGGGCGCGGGGTTGGCTCGACTGATGGAATTCAGAACGGCGATCGAAAGCGGATTTTGTTGCGGTGCGTCGATTGATCTACTGCTGATCGGGATCGACACCGACACGGACGCCATCCGCGTCCATGTTCCGGACGCCACCGGTGATATGGTGTTGAATCGCTACATCGATGCGGCCGATGTGTACGCGGAAACCGCCCGCGTCAGCCCGTCGCAGGCGCACGCGGAAATCATCGAGAGCATTCGGCAAGTTTCCGCGGCACATGACGCGAGCGCTCCCAACCCCGGCATGACGGCGCTGATCGCCAAGCTGCTGGAGAACAACATCTCCCAGATCGACTACGTACGCCAGTATCACGGCGGTCGGTATCGGGACGTGGGACACAACGAGCGCTTCATCGGCAGCGGGGCGGGATTCGACGAATTGCAGTTGCGCAACTTGACGTACTTCGCCTACCTCAAAACCGTGGAGGAGGGCGCCATCGATTTGGATGTGGGCGTGAAGATTTTCAGCGGATTGAACGTATCGCGCGGCCTGCCCATTCCGGTGATCGTGCGCTTCGATTACGCCGGGAGCGTGCCGCAAGCGCGCGAGCGGGCGGTGGAACGCTGCCTGCGCGTCGGCCAAGCGGTGCAGACCCGATATGCCGACCTGGCGGCGAACGGCAAGCTGCACGTACTGATGGCGATTCGCGAAAGCGAGCGCGACGGCGGCGTGGAAATCATTGCATCGACCCTCGCGGGTGAATCCACAGGAGTGCACTGACCATGAAGATATGTCAGGTGGAAAAGCCGTTAGTGTCCACCAACCGAATTCCGGGCATGGAGCATAAACACTTGCTGGTGGTGCGTGACGGTCGTACCCGAGCGGTAGCGGTGGACGCGGTGGGCTGCGTGCCGGGCGACTGGGTGATTTGCGTCGGCAGTTCCGCCGCGCGCGAGGCCGCCGGCAGCAAAGAGTACCCCAGCGATCTGACCATCGTCGGCATCATCGACTACTGGAAAGAGGAGGCGTGACGTGGACATCCTGCAAGTGGTCTCGCCGCTGGTGTGCACCAGTCGTATCCCGGGCTTGGCGAAAACTAGCCTGCGAGTATTGCGCAACGAAGCGGGCGCCTACTCGGTGGCGGTGGATCCGGTCGGGGCGCGCGACGGCAACTGGGTGTTCGTGGTCAGCGGGTCGGCGGCGCGTTACGCGGCCGGAGATTACGGAGTACTGACGGACTTGACGATCGGCGGGATCATCGATCATTGGGAAAAGACGGGTAAATAGACTTTTTTTGAACTTTGATACTTAACCACAGGAGAAGCGAAATGGCTGAAGAATACTACGGGATCGCATTGGGCATGATCGAAACGCGCGGCTTGGTGCCGGCAATCGAAGCGGCGGATGCCATGACGAAAGCGGCGGAAGTGCGGCTGATCGGTCGTGAATTTGTCGGCGGCGGTTACGTCACCGTGTTGGTGCGCGGTGAAACCGGCGCCGTCAACGCGGCGGTTCGCGCCGGCGCCGATGCTTGCGAACGTGTTGGCGACGGTTTGGTGGCGGCGCACATCATCGCCCGTCCTCATCGTGAAGTGGAGCCGGTGTTGCCCGCCGGTGGTGCGAAGCGGTTGGCGGCGGAATAACCCCGCCACCCGTTCATTAAATTGATACAGGAGATACAAGAGTATGGCATCTGAAACCTATGGCATTGCGTTGGGCATGATCGAAACTCGCGGCTTGGTGCCGGCAATCGAAGCGGCGGACGCAATGACCAAAGCGGCCGAGGTTCGGTTGATTTCTCGGGAATTCGTCGGCGGCGGTTACGTAACGGTCATGGTGCGTGGCGAAACGGGCGCGGTGAATGCCGCGGTTCGCGCCGGCGCCGATGCCTGCGAACGGGTCGGCGACGGCTTGGTGGCGGCGCACATCATCGCCCGTCCTCACCGTGAAGTCGAGCCGATCTTGGGCCGGCCCCAGGTGACCATCCCGGGTTAACCGTGTAGCGCGGCGGATACGACGGGGATAAAGCGGTGAATACGGCGAAGCTGCATGCCAATGTCAGGGTGATCGGCTATCTCGGGCGGGCTCTGAGTTTCGAGCTTAGCGCGGTGCAACAGTACATGTCGCACGCGGCGCTATGCGAGATGTGGGGCCTGACCGAGGCAAGCCGGCGCTGGCGGCAAGAGGCGGCGGAGGAGACGCAACACGCCGAGCGCATTGTACAGCGTATGCTAGCGCTCGACGTCGCGCCCAACGCATCGCAACTGCAGCCGGTCAGGGTGGGACGAACGCTGCTCGAACTGGTGGCCCATAATCTGCGTATGGAAACCGACATCGTGGCGCTTTACCGGGATGCGACGGTCACGTGCCTGCGCGGCGGCGACCGGGACAATGCCGCCTTCTTCGAGCGGTTGCTCGACGAGGAACGTGCCCACGCGCAGGAGTTGCAAGGGTGGTACGAATCGTTAACGGGCTGGAGTGGAGCATGAACATGAAAACACAACAGTGGCAGGAAAAGACATCGCCGGCGCGGCTCGAGCGTCGCTTCGTGTTCGACGACTACGACTCGACGCGTCAGTTCTTGGACAAAGCGGCGGCGTTGTCGGAACAAACACGGATCTATCCCGACGTCAGCTTCGGCCGCACCTACGTGAACATGACCATACATGTGGACGGCGAGACGGTCGGCGACGGGCCGCGGGCCTTTGCCCGCATGCTGGATGGCGTTACGGCAGTTGAAGCTTAGCTAACCCGCGCGGCCAGCCTATGACCATCATCGTAGTGGCGAGCGGAAAAGGCGGAGTCGGGAAGACGACTTTGGCCATGAACTTGGCCGAAGGGCTGGCGCGACGCGGTAACACGCTCGTGGTGGATACCGACCCGCAGCAATCGGCGTTGCAGTGGTGGCGGGTGTCGGATGAAGGCAGTCGCCTGCGGTTCGATGTGACTGCCGGCGATGCCGAGGCGGTGGGCAGAATCCACGACTGGCGAGCGAGCCATCGCTACGTGGTCATCGATTGTCCGCCGTCGTTCGCCGCCGAGCAGACGCGCGAGGCCCTGGTCAAGGCGGATGTTCTGCTGGTGCCCATGCAGCCTTCCCCCGTCGACTTGTGGGCGGGAACTCATGTAGCCGAGTGGGTGAGTGAGGCGAAGGCGGTTAATCCGGCGCTGCGGGCCTGCATTGTGTTGAACCAGGTCGAGCCGAAAACCCGGCTTGGCCAGGGTGTGAAAGATGTCATGGGCGAACTCGGCGTACCGGCCCTGGCAGCAGTGATACGTCGCCGGGCGGCCTTTCGAACCGCGGCGCTGATCGGGTCCACGGTGTATGCGATGGGCCGGCGGGGCGAGGATGCGGTAAAAGAAATCGAGAATGTGATAACGGAGGTATTGCGGTATGACGCAGAGCGACAAGAGTCAAACGGATAAGACCCAAACGGATAGAACAAAGAACCAATTGGTGGAAGGCATGCGCAAGAGCAAAGCCGCGGGTGCGACTCCCGGTCGCGCCGCCGAACGCGCGACGCGCCCACAGCAAGGCGGCGCCGACAATCGCTACGCATTGGGCGGCTTGCGCTGGCCGGACTAACTATGAAAAAGGCGAAAGATCGGAATCAAGGCATAGCGACAAGCGAGCCGTCCGAACGCGAGGAGGCGAGCGCCGCGCGCGACAACTCGGAGTTTCTGATCCGCCACGCCACATTGCGCCAGTTGCAGGTGTTCGAAGCCATCGTGCGCCTGGGAAGTTTCACGCGGGCGGCGGAAGAGCTGTTCCTGACCCAGCCCACCGTGAGTTTGCAGATGAAGAAGCTGACCGACTCGGTGGGCCTGACGCTGCTGGAACCCGTCGGTCGCCACACGCGGGCGACGGAAGCCGGGCAGGAGCTGTATCAAGCCTGCCGCTCCATCTTTCGCGCCCTGGGCAATCTGGAATCGAAGATTGCCGATCTCAAGGGATTGCGCGCCGGCAAAGTGCGCTTGGGTGTCATCACCACCGCCAAGTACTTCGCGCCGGAGATGCTAGGCGCGTTCTGCAAGCAGTACCAAGGTGTGGATGTCAGCCTCAAAGTGTCGAACCGCGAGCGCATCATCGAACGCATTCTCGCCTGCGAAGACGACCTGTATATTCTCGGCACGCCGCCGCCCGGCGATCTGGATCTGGTGAGCTATCCTTTCGCGCCCAACCCGCTGGTGGTCATGGCGCCGCGCAATCATCCCCTGGTGGGACAAAAATCCATCCCGTTCGAGCGCATCGCCGAAGAACCGTTTATTCTGCGCGAACCGGGTTCGGGAACCCGCGAGACCATCGTGCGGTATTTCGAGGATCGCGGCTTCAAGCCGCGCGTGCGCCTCGAGTTGGGCAGCAACGAAGCCATCAAGCATGCGGTCGTGGGCGGTCTCGGCTTGGCGATTCAATCGCTCCACGTGTTGACGCTCGAAGGCGTGACGGGGCCGGTGGCGCTGCTCGATGTTCAGGACTTCCCGATTCCGCGCCAGTGGTACATCGTCCATCCGCGCAGCAAGGAACTCTCGCTGGTGGCCAAGGCGTTTCTCGAGTTCGCGCTGAGCAACGAGCCCAACGTCAGAAACTTCATGAACGATCTCTTGCGTCAGGCCGGCTTCACACCGGCCGAGGTGTCAGCGGCGAAGAAAAGCGTTTCCGCAAAGGCGTGACCACGGTGCAGCCAACGCGTAATCGCAAGCAGGGCTTGGCGAGATCATGATCAAACTGCGCACCTACATCTTCATCGATTCGTTGCAACCCCAGCTCGCGGAATACTTGGGAACGGTGTCGCAAGGCTTTCTGCCGGTGCCCGGCGACGCCTGCTTGTGGCTGGAAGTGTCGCCCGGCATGGCCGTGCATCGCTTGACGGACATCGCACTGAAAGCGGCGCGGGTGCGACTGGTGCAGCAGGTCGTCGAACGCGCCTTCGGCTCCATGCTCGTCCATCATCGCGACCAGAGCGATGTTCTGGAGGCGGGCCACAGCGTGTTGAACCGTCTGAAAACATCCGAGGATGCTCGACTGAAATGCCGCATCGCTTGGGCGGAAGTGATCCGTGCCATCACGCCGGACCACGCCGTGGTCATCAACCGCCAAGACCGCCGCGGCTCCATGATCCTCCCCGGCCAAAGCATGTTCATCCTCGAAACCGAACCCGCCGGCTACGTCGTCTACGCCGCCAACGAAGCCGAAAAAGCGGCCCGCATCACCCTCGTGGACGTCAAAGCCGTCGGCGCCTTCGGCCGATTGACCCTAGCCGGCAAAGAAGCGGACATCGACGAAGCCGCCCGCGCCGCGATCAACGCGTTGAATGCACTGACGGGTGTGGATCACGAGTCTCGCGTGCTGCAAGCCCACACTGGTTGATTGACACCGGGTGATCGAATGCCGAGGTGGCATTGAAATTCCCAATGCCTTAGCGGCTTCCCAGGGCATGGGTGCCCGGCTATGCTCACTCGAACGCCGAACCGGCTTTCAACGCAGAGGACATAGCCATGCAACTTGCGCCGCGATATGAACCAAGCACCCCAACGGTGACTTTGGCGGAGGTGGAGCGCTTGGTCGCTGATACTCTGTTCGGAGACTGGGTAATCCAAATCGAATACTGCGACCAGACAATGTCGCACTCTGATTCCTGGGCTCGGTGGGGTAACGCCTTTTTCGCCGTGTGCGATCCGTCCCAAATCCTTGATGCCATCGTGGGGTGCCGCAAGGCCCATCCCAATCGGCAGATTCGCCTCAACGCCGAAAAACTGCGCCCGCAAAGCCGCTTCGTTTTTTATCTCGACAATCTTGATATTCCCGCAAAACTCGAACCGCGACTGCGCCTCGTTAAACGTGAGCCGGCGGCGCAGCGGAACAAATACAGAAACCGCAGCGGAGTATGGCGCGCTGCCGCGGTGGTCGGTGGGTTGGCTGCGGCCCTCGTTTTGTTCGAGGAACTCGCAGTTACCTAATCGCTGGATCACTTCTGCCATTAGGTTAATATGACGCTTGGTGTTTCCGCCGAGGCGCGATACTGCATGCCTCGGCTGTGGTATTTTGCGGTACGACGGATGGGGCGGTGAACCATGACGAAGCGGGGCGATTCAGGTGACGACAAGATGATCAGCACGGATTCGGACGCCGAGGGCGCGCCGCTTCCGCAAGGCAGCTCGGAATTCCTTATTCGCCACGCCACGCTACGGCAGCTCCAATTGTTCGAAGCCATCGTGCGTTTGGGAAGTTACACCAAAGCGGCGGAAGAACTCTTTCTTACGCAGCCCACCGTCAGCCTGCAGATGAAGAAGTTGGCGGACTCGGTCGGTTTGACGCTGCTCGAACAGGTGGGGCGCCAAACCCGGCCAACGGAAGCCGGCGACGCACTGTACCAGGCCTGTCGAACCATTTTTCGCGCCCTCGGCAATCTCGAGTCGAAGTTCGCGGATCTAAAAGGCTTGCGGGCGGGCAAGCTCAAACTGGGAGTTATCACGACGGCGAAATACTTTGCCCCCGAGATTCTCGGCGGTTTCTGCAAACTGTATCCCGGCGTCGAAGTCAGTCTCAAAGTTTCCAATCGCGATCGCGCGATCGAGCGCATTCTGGCTTACGACGACGACTTGTACATTCTCGGTGCGCCGCCGCCGGACGAACTGGACGTGGAAGCTTACCCGTTCGCGCCCAATCCCTTGGTGGTGATGGCGGCGCGGGATCACCCGCTGGTGGGTCAGAAGCGTATTCCATTCGAGCGAATCGCGAGAGAGCCTTTCATTCTGCGCGAACCGGGCTCGGGAACGCGCGATACGGTTGTGAAACTGTTCGAACAGCACGGGTTTCAACCGAAAGTGCGGCTGGAACTGGGCAGCAACGAGGCGATCAAACACGCCGTTGTCGGCGGCCTCGGTCTGGCCATTCAATCCCTGCACACGCTCACCCTCGAAGGCGTGAATGGCCCTGTGGCGCTGCTCGACGTGGTGGGATTTCCGATTCCGCGCCAATGGTACATCGTTCATCCGCGGAACAAGGATCTTTCGCTGGTCGCCAAGGCCTTTCTGGAATTCGCGCTGAGTAACGAGCCCTCCGTGCGGGATTTCATGAATCGCCTGCTTGATGAGGCGGGCCTCAAGCTGCCCCCCGCGAGCGTTTCAAAAGCATAGACGACCACCAATTTTATAAATTGGAACTATCAATTTTATTAAATACGCCTCGCCTCACATAATCCAAGTAACGGTGCGCAAAGCACGAATCTTGGAGAGCACAGCGGGGTGAGTCATGGCAGGTCTGCAAAATCTTCTCATTCCCGCCGTACTGTTCTTCGCCCTGGGCTACATTGCGAAACTCGTCCGCTCGGATCTGAAGTTTCCGCCCGATATGGCCAAGGCCTTGTCAATTTACCTGCTGGTGGCCATTGGTCTGCACGGCGGCCACGAATTAGCCAAGGCGGATTTGGTCATCGCTATGAAGTCCATTCTGGTGGCGCTCGGCATGGGCTTTTTTCTACCGCTGGCGGCCTATCGAATTCTCATGATGTCGGCCAAGATGGACCGGCTCAATGCCGCCGCCATTTCCGCCCACTATGGCTCCGTGAGCGCGGGCACGTTCCTTACCGCCGTGGCGTTTCTCGACAGCGCGCAAATTAGCTACGAGAGCTACCCGGTGATCATGCTGGCGGTGATGGAGTCGCCGGCGATCATCGTCGGATTGCTGTTGGCGGCTTGGGCGCGCAAGCAGGAGGGCGATCAGGCGCAGCGCGAGAGTAACGGGCAAAACGGCAACGGCCATCTGTCGGAAATTCTGCGTGATGCCTTCACCAACGGCAGCGTGGTGCTGCTGATCGGCGCCATGGTGATCGGCGCAGTGGCCAAGCCGAGCGCGTTCGATAAAGTGATCCCGTTCATCGACGAGATATTCATGGGCGTGCTGTGCTTGTTCCTGCTGGAGATGGGGCTGGAGGCGGGGCGGCGCGCCAACGAGTTCAAACGCGTCGGCGGATTTTTGGTGGGTTTCGGCATCGGCATGCCGCTGCTCGGCGGCGCGGTGGGCGTGATCGCCGGCGCCATGCTGCTGGATTTTAGCGTGGGCGGCACAGTGCTGGTGGCCGTGCTGGGCGCGAGCGCATCGTACATCGCCGTTCCTCCGGCCATGCGCCTAGCGGTGCCGGAAGCCAATCCCTCGTATTATCTGACCCTTGCCCTGGGCGTTACCTTTCCCTTTAATGTGATAGTCGGCATTCCGCTGTATCAGTGGATGGCCGAGCGACTGATGAGCGCTTAAACGGCGCGGGTGGGAGCGATCAATGAAACGACTTGTACCTGAAAAGCTGCTGACGATCATCGCGGACGGGGCGCTGGAAGCCAAGCTGACCAAGCTTGCGGCGAAAAGCGGCGTGAGCGGCTATACCGTGACGGAAGCTCGCGGCGCCGGCTCCACCGGCGTGCAAAGCGGCAATTTGGACATCGATACCAATATTCTGATCAAAATCATTCTGCCGGAGAGCCGCGTCGCCGGCTTGCTCGATGAGTTGGAGCGGCTGCTGAAGAAGAGTTACAAGTTCAAAGTATTCGTGTCGGACGTGGCGGTGCTGATGCCGCAATCCTACGAGCGGCCGATGGACGAAGACCTTCGTTTGTGAGCGAGCGGGTTTTTCGCACCATTCGATAGGTGGAGCGAAAGTTGTTCAAACGCATGACCTGATGCAGCGGCACCCAGGCCACGGCGTGGGATTCGTCGTTGCCGTCGAGGGGCTCGCGATCGTCCAGCTCAATCAGAAAGCGAATGTCGAAGTGGGTGTGGCGGGGCTCGGTGGCGGTAGCGTGAACCGTGTGCACGTCGACGTCGAATATCTCATCGCTCAACAGGCGCACCTGGCGCGGCGTCGCACCCGCTTCCTCGATCGTTTCGCTCAGCGCGACTGCGGCGATGTCGTGATTGCCGTCGGCGTGCCCGCCCGGCTGAAGCCACCAATTCAGTTTTCGGTGGTGGAGCATGAAGACGTGCGTTCGGCGCGGGTTGAGCACCCAGGCGGAGCCCGACACGTGGCCGTGCGCCAGTCCACGGTCGAAACAACGCTCGTTCCCCAAAACGAATCGGCGTGTTTTATCGACCATGGCCGCCTCCTCGATGAACGGCGTGGCGTAACGGTCGAGCAGATGGATGAGGTTCCGGCGATGCATAGCTTACTCATGGTAGCCGGTTTGCCCCTGGCGATTGATTGGTCTTTTCGACCGACCGCATAGATCGGGGTAAATGGGGGAGTTTCCCTAGAGACTGTGTGTTTAAAGCCGCGACGGGAAAACGGTCAGACTTCCAATTTGTAGCCGACGCCGTAAATGGAGCGGATGACTTCGTGGTCCGGCGTGATGGATTCGAGTTTCTTGCGCAGATTCTTGACGTGAGTGTCGACGGTGCGATCGGTGACGATGCGGTGGTCGTCGTATAGATGGTCGAGCAATTGCGCGCGCGAATAGACTTTGCCCGGATTGCGGTGCATGGTGCGCAGCAAGCGGAACTCCACTGCCGTGAGATCCAACTCCGTGCCGTGATAGGTGGCAGTGAATTTCTCTTCGTCGATGGTGAGCCCTCCATTGGAGGCTTGGTCCGTCTCTTGTACGCGTTGGATGCGGCGCATGATGGCCTTGACGCGGGCGACGACTTCGCGCGGGCTGAACGGCTTGCAGATGTAATCGTCGGCGCCAAGTTCCAGGCCGAGGAGGCGGTCGATTTCTTCGACGCGCGCCGTGACCATGATGATCGGGACATTGGAAAAAGCGCGGATCTCCTTGCACAGTGTCATGCCGTCTTTGTCAGGCAGCATGATGTCCAGCAAGATGAGGTCCGTTTGGTGCGATTTTACCCATGGCACCACTTCGGCGCCGGAGTGTAGACGATGGGTGTGGTAGTTCTCCCGCGCAAGGTAGTCGCTGAGGATCTGAGCCAGTTTCGGCTCATCCTCGACAATGAGGACAGTTGTGTTGTCCTGGTTGCCCATGCCTGGTTTCAAAGCGGTTTCCGTGCGTCCATGCACCCGTGGCCCGTAGTGTAACGGGTTTCCGGAGGAAATGTCTCCGCGGTATCGCTACTTTGGGGTGGGCAGAACGATGGTGAACCAGAGTCCGCCCAAGGGCGAATGTTGCACCGTCATTTGGCCGTCGTGCGCGTCGACGATGTTCTTGCAGATGGTCAGTCCGAGGCCGGCGCCGCCGGTTTCGCGACAGCGGGACTGCTCGGTACGAAACAAGCGGTCGAATAGCTTGCCCAGCACTGCATCATCGACACCCGGCGCGGAATCCCGCCACTGGATGGTGACTTGCCGGGGGCCTTTCTCGCACCAAATTTCCAGCCGCCCGCCCGGATCGGTGTAGCGCAGAGTGTTTTGGAACATGTTGGCGAACAGCTGGTGCAAGCGCTGCTGATCGCCGAATACCTTCGCGTCGCGGCAGTTGTTGAAGTCAGCGCTGACCGCGATCTGCCGCTGATCCAGCTTGCCGCGGTAGGACTCGATCATCTCATCGAGCAGCGAGGTCAGATTTACGTCCTCTTTGCGATAGTTGAGGGCGCCGATGTCCGACATCGCCACCGTGTAGAGGTCCTCGATGAACTGGTTGATTTGCATGATCTCACCATGGAGCGACTTCAAACTCTTTTCGTCGACCGCGCGAATCCCATCCTGCAACGCCTCGACTTCCCCGCGCAGTACGGCGATCGGCGTGCGCAGTTCGTGAGAAATGTCGGCGATCCATTGCCGGCGCGACGTTTCGTTCTTCTCCAGCGTATTGGCGAGGGTATTGAAGTCCCGCTGCAAACGCCCGAGCTCATCCTCGGGCGAGCGAGTCAAATCGATACGAACCTTGTAATCGCCGGCGGTTAGCGTGCGGGTGGCCTTCACCAGATGAACGATCGGTCTGCTCAGAATTCTTGCCGTCGTCATGGCCACCGCCGCCGCGAGAAACAGGACAACGCCGCCGACGAGATACATGGTATTGAGTTGCTTCTCTTGAAACTTGATGGCCACCGCATCGGTGAGGTGCGTCTCTGGGTTCATGTGCAGCCAACCGACCGTCTTGCCGTCGTGGACAATGGGGATGCGAGTCGCGTCCGGCCGCAACTCGGCATTGCCGATTACGATTTGCTCGTTGTGATCCAATACGGTCAGTCGAACGCCAATGGTTCCGCCGGGCGGAGGCGTTTCGCTGGGTTGCCCGGAAAGCTCGCGCTCGAGGAACTCGTGTTTGAGGCGCGCAAAATGCTCGGTGAGAAACTGCTGCCAGGCGGTCCGATTGCCGCGCAGGGCTTCCCAATCGCCCTTGTCCTTGTAATGGCCGCGAAGGGTATCGACGAGCCCGTGGACGTTCCGCACATCGACGTTGTTGACGTATTCGAGTAACCCCCTTTGAAAGCTGTAACGTTCCCCCACGGCCATTAGGAACACAGCCAGAATGCTAGTGAGGAAAATCGGCAGGAACAGCCGTTTAGTCAGGGATAAGTTCATCATGGCCAAAATAGTAGCCGTTGCGGGGCTGCAGTGGGCGGCGCGTCGGGTCGAATTCACAGTTTCTTCACAATTCATCCAATTTATTTTCAACCGGCAAGTGGAGATTCTTTGACGCACAATTGTATCGAGTCTGTCCCTGCTTGCCTTTGTGTTCGTAACGTGGCGTTATAGCCGCTCCTCCACGGCTAGTCTCGCGCCGCACTTCGGTGTCTGGTGACAATCAGTCAGGCGGGCCACGTTGGCTTTTCACTAAGGATCATGAGTTCATGGAACATCTCACGCAAATTCTTTTGCTCCTCGGCGTTGCGGTTGCGGTGGTGCTCGCATTTCAGCGCCTGCATGTGCCGACCAGTCTCGGGTATTTGTTGGTGGGTCTGATCCTTGGTCCGTATACAGCGGGTCCAACGGTTTTTGTTCCGGAATTCAAGGCGCTCGCCGAATTCGGAGTGGTGTTCCTCCTGTTTACGATCGGGCTCAATTATTCCTTGCCGCAGCTGCATGCCTTGCGGCACCAGGTTCTCGGGCTTGGAACGGGGCAGGTTGCGCTTACCACACTGGCGGTTGGCGCAACGGCGTGGCTGGCCGGACTTTCCGCGCCAGTCGCGTTCGTGACCGGGGCGGTTTTTGCTCAGTCTTCCACCACCATCATCGCCAGTCTTTTGCCCGAGCAGGGCGAAGAAAACAGCCAGCACGGCCGTCTCGGCGTTGCCATGTCGGTTTTTCAGGATGTCACCGCTGTTCCTTTTTTGGTGATCATACCCGTGCTGGGCGTTTCGGTCGCCGCCGATGTGCTGGCGGGCGCGCTGGGCTGGGCGCTGGTTAAGGCCGTGCTGGCATTCGCGCTCGTATTCTTCGCGGGGCGATGGTTGCTGCGGCCGTTGTTTCACCTCGTGTCGTCGCGCCGTTCGGCCGAAATGTTCACCTTGACGGTGCTACTGGTCGCGCTGCTGGCGGCATGGACCACGAACAGTCTTGGGTTATCGCTGGCCTTCGGCGGGTTTCTCGCCGGCATGATGCTGGGTGAGACCGAGTTTCGCCATCAGGTGGAGTCGACCGTGCGCCCATTTCGCGACGTGTTGCTCGGCCTGTTTTTCATCGGTATCGGGATGCGTATCGACCCGCTGGCCATACAGCCGATCTGGCATTGGGCTCTTCTCGGTGGTGTGTTGATTTTGGTGAGCAAAACGCTGATTGTCGCGGCGATGATGCGCAAGACCGGTGTCGACACTCAAGTTGCCTGGCGCACCGGCTTGCTGTTGAGCGTAGGTGGTGAATTCGGTCTGGCGCTTGTTGCGATCGCGCTTGATTCAACTGTAATAGACCAGAACATGGGGCAAATTCTGATAGCGTCGGTTCTGCTCGCAATGATCGGGGGAGCATTCCTGATACGCTTTAACGGCCCGATCGCGGCACGGCTATCCAAGTCGCCGCAGTCCCCACGGCCGGAGGCTCCCGAGCTGTTGGCTGCCCCGCAGGGGCAGGTGGTGATCGGAGGTTATGGCCGTGTTGGCCACACGATTGCCGTGTTGTTGCATTCAAGCGGCGTGCCATTTCTCGCCTTTGATGTCGACCCAAAGCGGGTAGAGCAGGGGCGCGCCGACGGTTTGCCGGTGTTCTATGGGGACATCTCCGATCCAGAGTTGCTGGCGGCGATTCATGTGGAACGGGCCTCCCTGGTGGTGTTTACGGTGGACCGGTGGCCCACATCGGTCGCGGCCATCGCGTGGCTGCGACAGAAATGTCCGCAGGTACCCATCATCGCGCGGGCGCGCGACCTCGAAACGAGTTCGCGCCTGCTCGCCGCGGGGGCCACCCACGCTTATCCGGAGGCAATTGAAGCGAGTCTGCGTTTGGGTGAGACGGCCCTGCGGATACTTCAGCTTCCCCCCGATGACATCGCATCGGTCGTCCAGGAGGTCAGAGATTGGGGGTATAAGCCTGTTCTCGAGGAGCCCGCGAAGAAGTAGCGTGGGTATTGCGAGCCGAAGCCGAGCCACCGGAAACTCCCAAGCATTGGAAACGAATTGCGGGTAGCGTCGATATTGACTTCGTGCGCGAACGATTTGGTCTGCACCAAAAAACAAGGACTCACCGAGAAACGTTATACTGTGTTCCCATGGGACAGCCCGCCACGATGGTGGATAAAGGAACGACATGAAATCGAAACCAAAGATCATCCTTTCGGAATTGGATGCCGAGAGGCTCGAAAAATTATTGAGTTCGCTGCCGGCGAATGCCATTCCCGGCAAGACGGACTTGGAAGCCGAAATTGCGCGGGCCGAGATCGTCGATCCAAAGGACATGCCGCCGAATGTCGTCACCATGAACTCGAAAGTCAAATTCCGCATTTCATCCTCGGACGAAGAGTTCAGTTTGACCCTGGTTTATCCAAAGGATGTCGATGAGAGCGGCGGCACGATATCCATTCTGGCCCCCGTCGGCAGCGCTCTCCTTGGGCTGGCGCAAGGCGACGAGATTGAATGGCCTAGACCGGGCGGCGGATTGGTGAAGGTTCGCATCCAGGAAGTGCTGTATCAACCCGAGCGCTCCGGCGAGTATCACCGATAACCCTTCGCTGACCGGAATGTCGCTGCAAGTAAAACGCGTCTACGATCCGCCCCGTCGCCCGCCGGAAAAAAATGACACACGCTCTCTATATATTTTCCGAGCTTTCGTGTCGGCGCCACGTCGGGAAGTGTTCAAGAGTAGCCCTCGGGATCAACAATGCAGACCTAACGGCGATCAAGGGCAGGAGCGCGATGGCGCCGATCGGGCCGGTTTGCGCGAATGCCACTCCGATCAAGCCCAAACCGGCGACGATGCGGGCCACACGGGCGGGGTTGCTGACGTTCTGACAATTGGCTGTGTTCATGGTGATCTCCTGTTCGGCGCGGAATCGAACTTGATTCCACGATGACAAGATTAGGGACCAACCGTGAGGAAACGATGTGGCAATTGTGAAGAGATTGCGGGCTTATTGTTCGTGAAAGCGGGGGCACATCTTGAACGTTGCATTCAGAATTCAAGATGGGCCCCCGTTGCTCGCCGTTAGCGCAGATCGTCGCTGTCGGAATCGTCGTCGGACTCCGCCGAGGAATCATCCGACTCCGTTTCGATCTCCACCATAACGGCCGTAAAGCTCGAGCCGTCCCACAGTCCTTTTAGTTCCACCCATTGGCCGGACGATTGCAGCTGCGCCAGCGAACTGTCGTGAAACGCCGCGTTGGTCACGTTGGCGATGGTTAGGGCGTTGGCCGGCGGCAGGAAATCGGCGTCGCGGACATCGACCACCAAGGTCGAGCCGTCGAACGATTGCACCACGCCTTCCACTTCCATGAGCCGGTTGGCGGAGGGGTCGGAGGAGCTGGCGCTCTCGTCCTCAAAGGAAATCCGGCTGGCGGTGAGGATCAAGCGGCTTTGGTCGAAGTCGCCGTCCACTTCGACTCGCACGCCTGGAGCCAATGTCGAGGTGTCGGTCAGTATCCGACGTGTCTCGTCGTCATAGAGCAGCGTCGCGGAATCATAGTTGACGGTGACCGCGACCCCGCTGTTGCGCGGCACGATGGTAAACGAGCCATTGCCCGCGGATTGGATCACGCCCTCGATCTCCGCGGTGGAGGACGAGAAGCGGCTGACATCGTCGCGGTCTTTGTACACCACCACGGGTGTGACGACGCCGGTCGCCGGGTTCAGTGTGAATTGTGCCAAGTCGAAGTCCAGCGCAAATGACGTCGCTTGCCCGCTGGCGACATTTAGATCTCCGTCGACGCGGATGGTCGCGTGATCGCCGTTGGCGCCGAAGCTGGCTGTTGATGTCACGCCGGTTTTGCTCACCAATTGAATCGTATTGGCGAGGGTGACGGTGAAATCGTCGTAACGGCCCACTGGCAGTGTAATGGTGTTAAGCAGTTCGCCGATGTTTACCAGCGTGGCCAGGTTCACGACCTTGCCGGCTGCGTCGTCGAATACGGTAACCGTTTGCGAGGCGGCATTTTCCGCTGTTACGCTGTAGACGGTGACCCACACTTCGCTGTAGTCGACTGCCAAATTGTCAGTCAAAAACGCCGATACCGTAGCGGAATTCGCCGCACTCGGGCCGCTGGTCGTGGAGCCGTCTCCACCACCGCCGCCGCAAGCTGCAACGGATCCGACAATCGCAAGAAATAGTATGTTTTTCACAGGTTTCATAATTCCCCCTTAGATGGATAGTCGCGTGTGTGACTGAATTTATGGACAGATTCTAGGGGGCGAATCTTAAGCTGCGCTTAGGGCCGTCGTGCGGCTGACTTCACGTCGACATCTTGCGTTAGTCAAACCACTCGGTTCGCAACACCCCCATCAACGGAAAATGATCCGACGCCACCCGCGCCACTGCGGTGCGGTGCACTTTGACCTCCACTAGCGCGGTACGCGGCGCGCTCCAGATTTGATCCAATGCAAAGAGCGGGAAGCGGGTGGGGAAGGTGCGCAGGTGGGGCGTTTCGGTGAAGCGTCGGCGCAGGCGGCGCAAGGGCCGGCCCCACAGGAACCATTCGTTTAGATCGCCCAGCAGCACGGCGATGCGGACGGACTTTCGGTCGAACAGGTCGATCAGCCGGTTGACTTGCTGGCGGCGCTCTGCGGGGCTGAGGCCAAGATGGGTGGCGACCACGTGAAGCGCCTGGCCGTCTTGTTCCAGAATGACGTCGATGGCGCCGCGGGGTTCGCGTGTGTCCAAACTCAGATCAATGCGGTTGACTTCGCGGATCGGCAGCCCGGTGAGAATGGCGTTGCCGTAGTCGCGATCATCGTTGAGCAACGTGGGGCCGGCGATAGCCTGGTAGCCGGTTTGCCGCGCGAGGTAGTCCAATACGTCGACGTTTTCGAAGTCGCGGTGATGAACCTCCTGCAGCGCGACGACGTCGGCGGCAAGTTCCCGGATCACCTGCGCCGTGCGGGCGGGATCGAACCGGCCGTCGGTGCCGACGCAGGAGTGAATGTTGTACGTGGCGATCGTGACTTCCATGTCAATCCGCGTTGGAACGGTTCGCGATCCGCTCAGCAGGCACGTTCCTGGCGGCGCAAAAGCCAGCGGCCGAGCAGCCATCCGCCGATGACCAATGCGGCCGCGAGGGCGAGCAGCATGGCGATGCGCTGGTTCTCGGGGGCGTTGATGGCGGAGACGACTTGATCGGAGAACAACGTCAAGGCGAGGGTGCCGGGCAGCATGCCGATTACGGTGCCGATGGCGAAGTCGCGCATGCGGATGTGCGACGCGCCCGCAACCAGATTGATAATGGTGAAGGGCGCGACGGGCACAATGCGCAGGGTCACCATGGCGAGGATCCCCTGCTGGGCCAATCGTTGACTGACGCGGGCCACGCCCTTGTGCGAAAACCGGCGCAGCGTGCCGTGTCCCAACAGGTGCCCGGCGGCGTAGGTGGCAAGTGCGGCGGCTTCCGCCCCCAACAGGGCGAAGGCGAATCCATAGTACGCGCCGAAGGCGACGCCGGTGCCGACGATGAGCAACGTGACGGGGAACATGATAAAGCTCGCAACGACATACAGCAGCGCGACGGCGACGGGCGTGATCGGATTGTTGCGGTATTGGGACAGGCTTTCCAGCAGGGTGGAAATGTCCATCGATTCGCCGAACGGCGTCCAGCGCCATAGCGCCGCGAGGGCGAGGGCCGCCGCGATCACGGAAACGAACGTCAGCAGCGCGCGCCGGGCCGGCGGCTTGTCCTCCTCGCCGACGATTTGCGCGGAAAGATAGTCGCTGTCGATGGCGCGTTCCGGGTCGGCAAATTGCTCGCTCGGCACCAATGCGTCCAGTTCCGGCGTGACCTTCAATTGCAGGGGCTTGAGTGTCCGGCCTTCCTGCTGCAAGGACTCAATGGCTTGAATCAGCGATTCTGTCTCGTCGATCGCGGCTACCACGGTCTTCTCGTGGACTCCGAGATGTTCGGCCAACAGGCGGGCGCGCACTTTGGCGATGCCCTCGCGGATCGTGTTGTCGTTCGCGGCGGCGATAGCCAGATTGCATTCCGTATCGAGCCCCATGGAGCGATTGTTGAAGTTGGCGGAGCCGACGATCGCGATGTCGTCATCGACGATCAGGAGTTTGGAGTGAACGTTGAGGCACTGCCCATCGAGGCCGGGTATGTATGGAGAGTAGACCCGCATGCGCTGCCGATGGTCCGCTTCGCGCAGTCGTTTGATCAGCCGCTCGCGCATGACATCCATGGTGTTCTGCGACAGCCATCCGACTGTTTCCTCGGGGAGCACGATGACGACTTCGGGCGGATCGTTTTCCTTGAGGCGCTCGCTCAATGCCTCGCTGATGCAGGCGGCCGTCAAGTATTGGTTCTCGATGTAGATCCAGCGGCGGGCGCCGGCGATGGCGTCGACGAGCAGGTTCTGAATCTCGCGCACCTCGTCTTGGTTGTTGTATTTCGGTTGCGTGCGGCAGATCGCGACGTCGACATCGCGGAACTCCGGCTCGACGTCCTTCGGCCACGCATCGGCATTCGCGGGCTGGCGCGGCGCTTTCGTTTGGTGTCCAGTGGCGGCGTGCCAGCGTTGGCGCGCAAGATCGCCCAGGGCGCGGGCCGCTGGGCCGCTCACCATCATTTGAATATCGTGATAGGGCTGGGGAATGGTTTCATCCAGATCGCGACGTCGCACGTCCCCGGGCCGATGCTCCGGCGTGTCCCATCGTCCGAGGGTAAAATCCAAGCCGCCGCAAAACGCCACCGCATCATCGATCACGGCGATTTTCTGATGATGAGACGCACCGAGCGGGTAGTGACTGTCGAGCCGAAAACACAGTCGGCGGCGCGTCGTCCATTCCAATTTATACAGCGGCAGAAATTCCCGATCTGGGGCGTAAAGCACGGGAAAATCCCAATCGAGCACGTCGACGCGCAGCCGCCTGTTTCGCCGCACCAGCTCGTTAAGGAAATCGCGCAATCCTGTGGGTAGGTCATCTTCCGGCGGTTCGCGCACCAGTTGAAACCGGCTGTCGATGTCCCAGCCGACGATGAGAATGGAGCGACGCGCTTGTTTGGCGGCTTCGCGAAACGCGCGGAAGTACTCGGCGCCGTCGATCAGCACACGGGCCCGATCGGCATGTTCTACGCGCCAACAGTTGCGGCCGGGCTTGAAAATCGGTACCGAAGTCATTGAGTCGCTTTCGTCGTCAGCGGGCTTTCGAGGAGTACTACAAAGATTGACACAAAAATGCAGACGCTGTTTCGCGAATCGTAGTGAGGTTTCACGATGCAAAAAAATCCGATGAAACAAACTCGACAATGCAGTGCATGCCGCCGTACCAAGTCAGCAGTGTTATTGACGCGAGGATGAATACGCCAACGTCCATAGGCGTTCTGACGTCAGCGACGCGCGTCAGTTCTCCGGTGGTTGGCGCCTTGCGACGGCAACGGGAAGTAACAGCGTGTCGGCTGCGAAGCTAAGCGGAATGTCCCAAACGACGAACGTCGCCTCGCCGTAGAATCGCGGCTGATTCCACGAGCGTTTGGTTTCCTTTATGGCGTGTTTGGTGCCGTAGTAGGGTCCGGGCTCGATGTCCTTGTCCAAATGCACGGCGACCGTCGAACAGCCAGAAAGACCAGCCGAAAGCACTGCGACAGTGCATAGACCGGCAATCGTTTGCTTCGTAGTCATGGCCGCCTCTCCCGACGTGCGCGCATGGACAGATTCTAGCCCGTGCACTCCCGGGCTCGCAAAGTGAAATCCGGGGCGGGCCGGGCGGCGGACCTGGGCACTACAAAACCGGTTGATACCGTCGCACGCAATTGCGCCCCGCCAGTTTCGCCGCGTTGAGGCCGGCGTCGGCGTGGACCAGCAGGGTGTTGATGTCGTAGCCGTCCTGCGGAAAGCAGGCGACGCCGATGCTCAGGCTGACCGAGATGGTGTGGCGTTCGATGACGATGGGGCGGTCGGTGACCTGGGAGCGCAGGCGCTGGGCGATACGTTCCGCTTCGCTATCGCTGGCATCGGGCAGCACGCACAGAAATTCTTCGCCACCCCAACGCCCGATCCAATCGCCTTCGCGCAGGATACGGTTGGCGATTTTGGTGACGGCCTGCAAGGCCTGGTCGCCCACATTGTGACCGTAGGTGTCATTGATGCGTTTGAAGTGATCGAGGTCGAAGAACAGCACGCTGTAGCGCCGGTTGTAACGCTCGGCGCGGACGTGTTCGCGTTCCAGAATTTCTGCCAAGGCGCGGCGATTGAGCAAACCGGTGAGGTGATCGAAGGTCGCGAAGTCGCTGAGCTGCTGCCGCTGGTGGGTTTGGGCCAACAGCGCGCCGGTCAAGCTGGCGAAGGCAACGAACGGTTCGATCTCGTGGTCGTTGAAGTAATCCGCGTTGTCCATGCCGAGCAGAACGACGATCTTGTCGTTGGTCTCGGGGCTGCTGAAGGGAATCGCCGCCGCCGCTTGCACGGCCGGGATGTCCGTTTCGGCGGCGTCGAACTGGTGTAGAAACGTGGGGCGAAACACCAAGGGCTGACCTGATAACGCCGCCGAGAGAATCTGGGCACGGTGGCTGGCCAGCATGGCGTTGCCGATCGTGACGTGTTCGGTCGGTTGCGGCAGGGCCCGGTTGCAGATCAACTGGACTTGCTGGGCGCCGTCCGTCTGGCACTGATAAATCTGGCAAAGCGTAGCGTGTGGCGAGGCCGCCAGCAGAAGCTGGCAGAGAGACTGAAACAGATGTTCGATGGAATCCGCCGACGCCAATTGGGCGGCCGAAGCCAGCAAGGCGCGGTTGACGTGTTCACTTTCCTGTTTCAGGGTCCATCTCCTTCAGGAATGCACAAGACAACACCCTACGCGTTCAAACGCGTCAGCGACCGTCTTTCCGAAACGGCCCCGCCACGGTTGTTCCCGCAAATTAGCAGACTAGGTGAACTTACCCCGCCCAAAGCGTTGTTGTTTTTATAGCCAATTCAAATGGCGTTCTTGTTGCCTTCGTAATTTTACACAACGAAAACAAAAATTACATCGGTGTAGGCAAATTTCTTGGCGTGTGCCCACGACAGCATTCAGCTCTTGGTGAAACTACTTACGAACTTATTATTGGTCGCCCGACGTTACGGTTTGATGAACTTCAACGTCATGCGATCGCTTTCACCAATGGCAAGAAACTTTTCTTTGTCCGTATCGCCCATGCGCAGGGTCGGCGGCAACGTCCACACGCCTTTGGGATGGTCGCGCGTGTCCTTGGGGTTGGCATTGATGTCGCTGCGATCGGCGAAGTTGAAGCCGACTTTTTTTGCCAGGTCGATCACATATTGTTCCGTCACGTAGCCGGTTTGCGCCTTGGGATCTTGCGGTTTGTTCGGATCGCCGCGATGTTCGACCACGCCGAGCACGCCGCCGGGTTTGAGTGCATCGTACATGGCGCGGAACACCGCTTCGTCCGTTCCCGCCGCCATCCAGTTGTGGACGTTGCGGAATGTGAGCACCATGTCGGCGCTGCCTTTGGGGGCGATCTCGGTTTTGCCCGGCGGATCGAGGACGGTGATCACAACTTTGTCATACAGCGCGGGGGAGCCGGCGAGTTTATCCTTGAACTGCTGGACGCTCTCGCGCATGAAGCGGCTGTGGGATTCGGCATTGAAGCCGGCGGCGTAATACTTGCCTTTGTCGCGCAGAAACGGCGCCAGGATTTCGGTGTACCAACCGCCGCCGGGGAAAATTTCGACGACGGTCATGTCATCGCGCAGGCCGAGCCAAGTCAGTGTCTCGACGGGATGGCGGTAGACGTCTCGAGCTTTGTTGTCGGCGCTGCGGTGTTCGCCGGCGACGATCTGCTGCAGTTTTTCGGATTGGGGCTCGGCGTGGGCGCCGGCCAGCGTTAGGCAAAACAACCCAGCCAATTTGATAAATTTGCCTGCGACCGTCATGTGTACCCTCCGTGGTTTTTCTCGGGACCCCGTCCTGGGCCGGAATTTTGGCTACAGTATAAACGCAGTTGTGGGTCTGGACGGAGCCTGCGGCGGTCTATACTTGGCGGGGAACCTTGCCCGGCCGGCCCCGTCTAAATGTTTAACATTGTTTTACGTTAGAGTGTCAATGAATACATCCATAACAATCATCACGTTATCCCTCATTGTGGGGGCTCAGTTCTTAGCGGGTGCTCAGGCCCAGACCCCGGCGGCGGGCCCTTCCGTCGAGGAAGTCATCCAGCATTGCGAGTACAAACCCGTCGGCGACGATCAAAAGGCGCGCATGACGCTCATTAATAAGAATAAGGAAGGTCTGGAGCGCAAGAGCATTTATCGGCGGTTTTTGCGCTTCTACGGCGGCGACGACAACCAGGTGTTGGAGAAGATGCTGTTGTTCGCCGAGTACCCGCAGGATTCCGCCGGCATCGGTTTCATGCGCTGGGAATACGTTCCCGAAGCCAATCGTCCGCCGGATCAATGGCTGTACACGCCCAGTCTGCGCAACGTGCGGCGCATTTCCGTGCGCGACGCCGGGGAGAGTTTTCTCGGTTCGACCCTGGCGCTGGGGGATATCGGCGTGCGCGGCATCAAGCAGGACAAACACACTTATCTGGGGATTCACCGCCAGGGGCAGAAGGAGTATTACGTCATCGAGAGCATCCCCCAGGAGGAGAACGCGATTTACAGCAAACGCGTCAGTTACTACGCCAAAACCCCGGAATGGTCGCAGTGCTACAAGGAGGCGGTGCAGTATTTCGATCCCAAGGGCTTCAGGCTGAAGACGCAGTTGATACGCTGGCAGCAGGTTAACGGTGCGTGGATTTGGGCGCATGTGGAAGTGCTCAATCACCAGACCGAGCAGCTTTCGATCTTCGATCTGGATGAGATCGAATTGAATACCGGTCTGAAAGACTCGCTATTCGACGAGCGAGTGCTGCGGCGGGGGTTGGATAAGATCCGCGAATAACGTTGTTGCGGGATTCGCTCTCAGTTGTGAGACTCCCTCTAAGTTGTGGGAGCGGATCATTCCGCGATGAGACGGGCGAAGAATCGCGGTAGGAAACCGCTCCCACAAAGAGTGCATCGTTGCGGGGCTCGATCTTCGTTGTGGGAGCGGATCATTCCGCGATGAGTCTAGCGAAGGATCGCGGTAAGAAACCGCTCCCACAAAGAGTGCATCGTTGCGGGGCTCGATCTTCGTTGTGGGAGCGGATCATTCCGCGATGAGTCTAGCGAAGCATCGCGGTGGTCGCTTTCGGCATCCATGCCTTTCGCGACACTAGCACATCCCTGTGCGTCGGGAACCGCTCCCACAGCGGCGTTTCTTTCCGTAAAAGGATTACAGAGATATCATCCGATGGCGTTGATGGAAACAGCGCTGGTCTACGCGGCGCGACCTCGCGTGGTTGGCAAATATCTTGGCCGGCTGTTCCTGGTGCTTGCGGTCCTTTCCCTCGCGCCCTTGGTGGCGTCGGTTGTTTTCGCCGAATACGCTTACACGGCGCGCTTTGCTGTCGTTGTTCTCGGGTATGCCGCCGTGGGTGCGTTGCTGGAACGCTTGCCGTCACCGGCGAGGGTGCAGCCCAACGAAGCCGCGTTGGTTGTCGCCCTGGCCTTTCTGATCGCTCCCGTTGTCATGGCCTACCCGCTATCGATCAGCGGTGCGCCGTTTATCGATGTCTTGTTCGAAGCGGTGTCCGGCGTGACCACCAGCGGCCTATCGACATTCGCCACCGTCGAGGGCCAGCCGCGCACATTCTTGTTCGGCCGCGCCTTCATGCAGTGGTACGGCGGGTTGGGCATCGCGGTGTTCGCGGTGGCGCTGATCAGTGCCCATCATATGGCATCGCGGCGGCTGATCGAATCCGTCGGCGAAGAGGCTCTCGCCACCACCACCGGTACCCATGCCCGCCGGGTGCTGCTGGTGTATTGCGCGCTGACGGTGATCGGATTCGCGGTGTTGTGGACGCTGTCGGGCGACGGCTTCGCCGCGCTTACCCATGTAATGAGCGCGGTGTCGACCGGCGGCTTTTCCTCGTTTGATGACGGATTGGCCGGTTTCGGCGGTTTGGGGTCGGTGCTGTGGACCTCGTTTTTGTCGTTGTGCGGCGCGGTGGCGCTGCCGTTATATTTTTTCGCGACACAGCGCGGCATCGGCGTTGTGAGTCGAGATGAGGAACTTCGCGCGCTGGTGATTTTTGTGCTCGTGTTCACTGCCGCGCTGATGTGGGGCAATTCCGCGGCCAATACTAATCTTGATCACATCGTCGCCGGTTTAGTGACGGTGATTTCCGCTCAGACGACCACCGGTTTTTCGTACTCCGATACCCAGTCGCTCACCGCGGTGCAGATGGGCGCACTCATGATTGCCATGTTGATCGGCGGCAGTGTGGGTTCCACCGCGGGCGGTATCAAAATTTACCGCACGTTGATTGCGGCGAAAATGGTGGCGTTTCTACTCCGGCGCGGCAGCATCGCTGCACACGCGGTGTCGGCA
Organism: Pseudomonadota bacterium; assembly: GCA_021821045.1. Lineage (GTDB taxonomy): Bacteria > Pseudomonadota > Gammaproteobacteria > JAADHS01 > JAADHS01 > JAKACW01. Next base: position 6,465 of record JAKACW010000025.1, on the reverse strand, counting down.
CCGATGCTCGGCGGCCGGCAGTTGGAGAACGATGAAATCCAACGCGCTCTGGTCGTTGTTGTATTGTTTTTCGCGACCATCGCGTTGTCATGGCTGCCGTTTTTGGCGTATGGTTATGATCCGTTGCGCAGTTTGTTCGAGGTCGTTTCGGCGACCTGCACGGTGGGTTTGAGCGCGGGAATCACCGCGGATACGTTGCCCACGCCGCTGAAGCTCGTGTTGTGCCTCGACATGTGGTTGGGCCGTCTTGAGATCATCGGAATGCTGGTCGTCGTGTACCATCGCGTGTGGTGGGGCAAACGGGTTGAATCGTTGTGATGATTGATTGAGTTGTGGGACTCGATCTTAGTTGTGGGAGCGGATCATTCCGCGATTGACTCGGCGAAGAATCGCGGTAGGAAACCGCTCCCACAAAATGAGCGTCATTATGGAGCCGCTCCCACAGCCACGCCGGCGATGTTGAGGAATCAAACAGGACCTCCTATGAGAATCGTTTTTGTCGGTGCATCGAATCTTTCCATCATGACGGCGCGCTTGATGTTGCGCCGCGGTCATGAAGTCGTCATCGTCGAGTGGAACAAGGAAAAGATCGCCGCCCTCAGCGGGGAACTCGACTGCGGTTTCGTCCACGGCGACGGCAGCACGCCGGCCGTGCTGCGCGAAACCAATCCGAACGAGTCGGATTTTCTGCTGTGCTTGACCGGCAACGACCAGACCAACATCATCGCCAGCTTGGTGGGGCGCTCGCTGCAGTTCAAGCAGGTCGTGACGCGAATTGACGATCCGGAGTTCGAGCACATCTGCATCGAACTCGGTCTTGAGCACACCATCATTCCCTCGCGCACCATCGGCCGCCACTTGTTTGAAATGGTGGAGGGGCGGGATCCGCTGGAGCTGTCGGCGTTGATCAAAAATGATGCCACGGTGTTTTCGTTCGTGGCGAAAGCGGAGGACGCCGTCACGGTTAACGAACTCGATCTGCCGAAGGACTGTCGGGTGATGTGCGTTTATCGCGACGAGCGTCTGCACATTCCCGATGGCGACTTCAAGCTGCAAATCGACGACGAGGTCGTGCTGTTTCTGAACGTCAAGCACGTTGGAACGGTGAAGCGCCGCTGGGCGGAGACCAGCGGCGCGGCGGACGACTAGTCGCTATGGCGGCGTCGGAATCGGACCTGCTGCAAAGACGGCGTCCAAGACGGACCACAGCGGCTGGGTTCTCGGAACCATGTCCTGTTTGAAGTACCACCAGAAATAGCCGCCGACGTAAGCCGGCTCGTCGATCTGTAGGGTGTAGTAGCGAGTGATATATTCCTCTTTGCGCTCCGCGATTGCCGTCCCGACTTCGCTGAACCCGATGTAAGCGTTGGGAAACATGTCCCCTAGACGTTGAAACACCGGCGCCCAGTCCGGCTGCAAGTCGTTGCAATCGTCTTCGTAGTAACTCACCAGCACATAGTCCAGGCCGTCTTTCATGTCCTGGGGAATGCGGGTTTGCGCCCAGGTGAACATTTCTTCCCATGGATAAAGCCAGCAGTTTTCGTTGTAGTACAACGTCAGCGCGACGCGGCGTTGCTGATTTTTCGCCAATAGGTAGGCGACGGTTACTTTGTCCGCGACGTCGTCGGGATCGCCCAGCCATTCGCCATTGACCTCGTTGCCGATCTCCCAAATGTCCACGCTGTTGCCCATGGCATTGAGATACTCCAGGGTGCGCGCGGTGTAATCGGCCAGACTGTATTTGGACATGGCCGACGAGTCGAGAATTTCACCCATGACATAGCTGACATCGTGGATCTGATTAACGGCCGAGGTGTAATAGCTTGCCGGCATGAACTCGTCGAACACAACGCGGGTGGTGGGGCGGCGGGAGAGAGACGACAGTGAGTCGACAATATCGGACAAGTTGTCGATGGAGTCGGTGGTCACGCCGTACAACGGGTGCGAAAGCGCCGTCACGGGCGGCGGGACAGGTGGTGGCGGTGGCGCGGGAGGTGGCGTCGGTGTGGGTATCGGTACCGGCGCAGGAGACGGCGGCGGTTTTGGCGTGGGCGGCGGCGTTGGTATGGGCGCCGGCGCGGGCGGTGGCATTGTCTCGGGCAGTTTCCGCCGTTCCTCGCAGGCGGCGACAAGCAGAACGATCGCAAGGCCGCTCAGCAGCGCCGGTAATGCGCGCAGCGGCGAGCGGCGCGGCGGATTGCTCATGGTGCGGGTTCCAAATTCCGTAGATAGCTATTAAACAGCGAGGTTTGCTCAGCACCATGAGAGGGGTTCATGTAGTCCGGCACGCTGAAGGCCATGGGGCGGGTAGTGTACCGGCTGGCGACATGCAGTTGGCGTGAGATGCGTTCAAGAGGAGCGGGAACGGCGCGGAATTCGCCGTCGGCGGCCGGAATCTGCTGAAACAGTTCCACGACGACGCGCAACTCTCGCGGGTTGTCTTGAAAAAGCGGCTGCAGCGCGTCCAAGTAGATTGGCAGTTCCGTCAGTTGCAGTTTCTCCGCGCCAACGCCGTCTTGAAACAGCAAGATGTCGATACTCGCGGCGCGCAGCAACTCGTCCCAGAACGCCGCCAAGCCGCCCGGTGAGAGCGCGGCATTGGAAAATCCGGATATGGCCACCTTCCCTTTGGTATCAACGCGACGAATGTCGTCGGTGAGTCCGCGCAAATAGGCGTGAAGCACGCTGCGCCGCTCCGGCGTCCGCCAGTTGACGTCGTCGATCTCGTCGCAGAGGTACCAGCCGGCGAAAGATGGATGCTTGCGCAGTTGCGCCGCCAGCTCTCGAATAAGCGCTTGAGCCGCGACGCGCCGTCGCCCGAAGTAAACCTCCAACAGCGCGGGGGGGCGTTTAATCTTGTCCCAGTATTCCGAATCGTGGGCGAGTCCCACCAGCACATCCATGTTCAATTCATCGGCGAGTCGCAGGATGTGCTCCAAGGGCGGATTGGGCACGGCGCGGTAGGTCTCGGAATCGAAAAACACCTGGTCATCGAACGCTGTCCACTGCACGACAATGTGCTTTAGGCGCAATTGACGGAAGTGCTCGAACAGCGTCGACCAATCGTTTTGGTGCCAGTTGCTGGTTTCCGCGGTGGGTTGAATGAACGTGCCGGTCAACGCTGGCTGCGGCGCGGTTTGCGTGTGACCCGCGCCGGCGAGACAACCGACCGCCAGCAACAAGGCTTGCAGGCCGCCGCGCGCGCGAGTCTGCCATTCTCCCATCGTGCCTCCTTGTTCAAAACCGCATGGCCAGCATCGCGGACCACCCCGACTGATGATCGGAGACGCTGGCTTTGTATTGGACATTGAGTTCGAACTGGGCGGTGTCGGCCCTGTATCGAGAACCGCCGAAGACGTTTCGCAGTGACAGACCGACGCCGGCCTCGACGAGGTTTTCATCCTCGCTATTCTCGGTTGCGCCGTATGAAGCCAGCGAGGCGTACGGCGAAGCAAAAAGCGATTCGCTCAGTGCGCGGGTCACGCCCTGGCGCAGCTCGGCAAAGTATGACCACGGATGAGTGCCGGTCAGGCTGTAGGCCAGGTCGGCGTAAACAGTGCGATAGTTTTCCTGTTCGGTTCCGGGGGGAAGCGTCAGGCCGGTGCTATGGGAATACTGGCCGCGCGCGAGCCAATCATCCACCGCGGCCGCGCCGATGCCGAAGCGTCGCTCCGCGCTCAAGTAGAGGTTGTGCGTGCGCAGCGGCTTGTAGCGCGCGCCCAGCGCGCCTTGTACGGTGTCGTCGTCGATGCGTTGAGAGCCGGCGTCGCTCTGCCACAGTACGCGCCCGACAAACTGGAAAATCTTATCATTGCGAAAGCCGAACGAAGCGGGCTGGTACGCGACGTCCAATCCACCCTGCGAGGGCGCGTAGCCGACGCCGAGAAGCCGCGGCGAGGGAGCGGACACGTCCGCCGCCTGCTGAAACACGTGATAGGCCTCGACGTCGATTCGGTTGGTGAGCTTGCTGATTTCCGCGCGCGATTCGTAGATCGCGCGCTCGGTTGCGGGATCGGCGGGTTGCGCGCTGTTCAACTCCGCGAAGCGGGCGGTGTCGACGGTGCGGCGAAAATGATGAACGGCTTTCGCGTTTTCGCCGAGCCGCATGTAGATATAGCCGAGTTCGCGTTCCAGGGCGACATAGTCGGGCTCCCGTGCCAATACCGATTTGAAAAGGGCGGCGGCCCGCCGATCGTTCTTGCGGCGTAAATGAAGATAGGCGAGCGCGAGCGCATACTCATCGTTGCGCGGTTCGGCGGCGACAGCCGATTCCAGCGCGCTCTGCGCCGCGGGCAGGCGGCCCAACCGCTGGTAGTTCATGGCGAGCTGGAACTGCCGGGCGTGAGAGGGCGCAATGGCGTTGGCCTCGGTTAGCGCGGCGACAGCCTCGCTGTAGCGTTGCATCGCGGTGAAAGCGGCGGCGAGTTCGTCGAAGAACTGCGTTCGAAGCGAATCGTCCAATGAACCGGCGTCGGACTTTTCGAGCAAATCAAGCGCCGATTGCGGATTCCCCGACAGACGTTCGGACCGAGCCAGACGGATGAGCCGATCGGGACGATACTCCAACGCCAGCGCGGCCCGCCACGCCGCGGCGGCGCGGGCATAGTCGCCCTCGCCTGCGTACAGGTCGCCTGATTCGTCATGCAGACCAATTGCGCTTGTTTCGTTCAATTCCCCGCTCAGCGGCCGCGCCAATTCGAGGTAATGAATCGCCAAACCGGGCTTGCCCAGGCGCTTGTAGCAGAGCGCGGCGTAAAGCATGGCTTCGGCTGAAGCGTGATCGTCGAGGACGGAAAGAAAACTCGCCAGCGCTTTGTTCAGTTCGCCGGATTCGTAAAGGGTTATGCCAAGCGCGAGGCGCGTGCGCCAATCTCCGCGCCTGTCGTGGACGACGCGCTGAAAGGAGGCGACGGCCGAAGACCAGTCGTTGCGTTGGCTGTAGAGGTAGCCCAATTGTGTGGACAGCTCATCGCGTGTGCCCGGCGGCAGGTCGGGGCGCTGCAGCAGATCCTCATACAGCGCAATCAAGCCCGCGTGATCGCCGAGTTCGTTGATGGCTTGCGCCTGGGCCAGCCGGGCAGTAAGGCTGTTATCGTGGCGTGCCGCGCGGGCGAATGCCTCCGCGGCGGGCGCGAAACGACCCAAGTGCATATAGGCATAACCCAAGTACATCTGAAATTCGGCGCGCTGGGACGGCGATTCCGCGCCGCCGAGCAGTGTCACGAAGGCATCGGCGGCGGCGGCATACTGCCGGTTGTCGAAATAGGCGCGGGCGAGAATTTCCGATGCCCGCCGATTGGCGACGGGCGTCATGGCTTGCCGCGCCCATTGAATGGCGGATGGGTAGTCCTTTGCTGCATAGTACGCTTCGGCAAGAAGGAGCGCGTAGCGCGGACGTTCGGGAGCGTTCGGGGCGGCATCCAAGAGTTGACGAAGTTCGGCGATTGCCCCGGTGTAGTTGTTGGTTTCGTACAAGGCATTGGCCGCCAACTCCCGTGCCCGGCGATCCTCGGACACGGCGAGCCGTGCCTGGGTCCAATGCAGTGTCTTGGCGTGGTCTCGCTCGGCCCATGCGGTTTCGGCCAGTTGCGAAAGCAGATTGGGGTCGCGGGGAGACAGATCGTAGGCCAAGGTGAAATGGCGCTCGGCCTCTTCCCAGCGCTGCTGCTGCGCCAGCAGCGTTCCCACCGCCGCCAGCGCGTCCAGCTTCTGTGTGTCGTCGGCAGCGGCGGCTAACGCGGCGCGATAGGCAAGCTCCGCCGCGTCCAAACGTCCGCTGCGTTGCAGCATGCGCGCTCGCCGCAAGTCCACGTCATAGCTGGGCCAGCGCGCGGCCAGCAAATCCAAGGCGGATTGCGCCAGATCGAAGCGCTCCAAAGCGGTGGCCAAGTGAGCCACGGCGTCCAAAGCGGCGCGGCGGTCGTCTTCGTCGGCGCCGCGGGATCGGGCGACGTGCAGAAAGTCGTCGATGGCACCGTCATTCAAACCCATATTTTGTCGCGCCAACGCGCGCTGCAGGCGAACTTTGTCCAATCCGGGATCCTCGGCCAACAGTTGATCCGCCGCGCGCAACACCTCGGGGAAGTCTTTCAGTTCGAAACACAGGCTTACGTAGGTCAGTCGGGCGTCACGGTCGGAGGGCACCAGCGTCAGGTAGTGAGCCAGATGGCCGCGGGCTTCCGTCAACCGGCCCTGATTCATTAGGCGGTAGGCGCTGTCCAAATGCCCGTAGCTATGAAACCGCAGGAACTGCCGCGTCCACCAGCCTTCGTGTTCGGCACTGTCCTCCGCTGCGAAGACGCTCGTTAGCGAAAGAATCATGGCGAAGACTCCACCGCAGCGCCACAATCGTGTACAGAACATTGCCCCCCAATCCGTGCCGTCATCGTCCTGGTGTTGTCGGGTACTGATGGGCTGTTTTGTCCCAGGTGATGTTGCGGCCCGTTCTTACATAAGTGAGGTAGA
>JAKACW010000090.1 GCA_021821045.1 Pseudomonadota bacterium | reverse complement strand
GTTCGGCAAGATAGGCTGCGTCTGCCATGTCGCCATCGAAGCGATTGATGGCGCTCGCCCCATCGCCGTCGCCGAACACCGCCAACTGGGGCGGAATTTCGCTGCGGCTGCTCAAGCTGATGCCCGGCGCGATGCGAAACGGAATACTGTCGTTCGCCGCCACGCTCAAGCGACCCATGGGGCCGTTATGCTCGCTGAGCACGCGCGTTCCCAAAACGGCCTGTGCTTGGCTCAAACCTTTGTAGGGGGAAAGATGAAGCCGGGTCCAACTTGCCGGCGCGCCGAACGCCAGTGCGCAAGCCAGGATGACAACGCCAGCGGCGGCCCAGCGGGATACATGAGCTGACGCAGTGAATGCGCTCAACCCCGCCGCGATGCTGCCCAGCACGACGATTAAACGCAAACTTTGTTCCGGCGACAGCGTGCTGAGCACAAACACGATGCCCACGGCCCCTGTGCCGGCGCCGATCAGGTCAGCCGCATAGACGCGATGCACCTGGCGGTCGAAACGCCGAAACGACAAACCGACGCAATTCGCCGCGCAGAAGAACGGCACCGCGAGCAACAGATAGATCGCCAGCAGGTGGAGCCACTGCGTGGTGTCCCACAGCATCTCGAAGGGATTGAAGGGCTGGCGCTGCGCCAATACGAAGCAGCCCAAACTGGTGAACGCAAACCCTGCGGCATTGATGAAGTACGCCGCGGCGAGACAATCCGCCAACCAGCGCGCGGCGAGGGTGAGAAACGTTCCCGATGCGCCGTAGCCGAGCAGCGCCAGGCTGATGATCATGTAAGCGAAGTGATGCCACTGCACGATGGACAGCAGTCGCATGAGCAGAATCTCGTAGCTCAGCGCGGCGGCGGAGATCAGACTCAGCGACAGCAGGAACAGGCGGCCGGGTCGGTCGGTCGTCGCCATGTCGAAGGTCTAGTGTTCGCCTGTCAGCGGCACGAACGCGACCGGCAGTATTTGACGGTTGGTGATGGCGCCGTCGGCTTTCTTCTCGACGACCATCAACTGCTGGGTAAAAAACAGCCCGCCGACCGGAATGACCATTTTGCCGCCGCGCTTGAGCTGATCGATCAGTGGCGGCGGGACTTGGCTCGCCGCCGCGGTGACGATGATGGCGTCGAAGGGCGCTCTGTCGGGCCAACCGTAATAGCCGTCGCCGACCCGTGTAAAAACGTTGTCATAGCCCAAGCGCTTGAGTCGTCCGGTTGCGCTGGCGTGCAACGGCGGGATGATCTCGATGGTATAGACCTCGCGCACCAGTTCCGCGAGTACCGCCGCTTGGTATCCCGATCCCGTGCCCACTTCGAGCACGACGTCGTTCGCCTCTACGTCGAGGATGTCCGTCATCAGCGCGACGATATAAGGTTGCGAAATGGTTTGGCCGTGACCAATGGGCAACGGGCGATTCTCGTAAGCGCTTTTCGCAAGCTTCGGTTCGACAAACTCATGACGCGGCACGCGGTTCATGACATCCATCACCGCCGATTTGAATCCGCGGCGACCGGTCATGGGTGCGGTGAAGCGCGCATCGTCGGCGATTTCTTCCACCATGGCGGCGCGCGCGCGAGTGAAATCGTCGGCGGCATAGACACACGGTGCGCAAATGCCCAGCGCGATAACGCCTAGCACAAACGTGGTTAGTCTGTCGGAAAAGGGTGTCACCCCAACGGATGATACATGCATCAGTCGCGTGTTAATTAATGTGCGAAATCTACATCGAAACATACCGCCCAACATTAGCGGAAACTGATGTAACATTGTTGAAATACCACCATGTTGCAGTTGGTGATTATCTTTATCACACGCGAAAGGAATCGCCCGTGATCCCAGCACCGCTACCCGACAACGAACCGCAACGACTCACTGCTTTACACAGCTATCACATTCTCGATACCGCGCCCGATCTGGCGTTCGATGAAATCGCCGACCTCGCCGCCGAAATCTGCGAAACACCCATTGCTCTGGTGAGCTTGGTGGATGAATCGCGTCAATGGTTCAAGGCGAATCCCGGTTTGAGCGTACGGGAAACCGCCCGCAGCGTGGCCTTTTGCGCCCACGCCATTTTGCAGGATGACGTGTTCGTTGTCCCGGACGCCCTTGAAGATGAGCGCTTCGCCGATAATCCTTTGGTGACCGGCCCGCCGAATATTCGCTTTTACGCCGGCGCACCCTTGTTCACCGAAGACGGTTGCGGTTTGGGCACGCTGTGCGTCATCGACCAAAAGCCGCGCTCGTTCACGCCTCATCAGCGCAAGGCCTTGAGCGTACTGCGCCGCCATGTGTTGAACCTCATGGAGCTGCGCCGCCAGAATCAAGAACTGCGGGCGCTCAACTCGGAGGTGCAATCCTTCGGCTATGCCTGCTCCCACGATTTGGTGGCGCCTATTCGCCGCATCGTGAGTTTCTGCCGGATTCTCAATGAAGATTTTGCTCCGGCCCTCAAAGAGGATGGAGGAAAATTGCTGGAGCGCATCGAAAGATCCGCCCTTGATATGCGCGACTTGATCGACGGTTTGCTCACGCTTTCCCAAATCTCCCGTTTAGAGTTAAACGCGACGCGCATCGATCTAGGCGAGCTTGCGGCGGCCGTTGTCGACGAACTTAAAAGCAATGATTCTCAACGCAAAGTCGAGACCAGGATTGCGCCCGATTTGTCCGTGTATGGGGATCGCCGCCTGCTGCGCATCGCATTAACGAATCTGTTGAGTAACGCTTGGAAGTTTACCGCCAAACGGCCCGTCGCCAAGATCGACATCGGTGCCCAGGAACGCAATGGTGAGCGTTTCTTTTATGTGAGAGATAACGGCGTTGGCTTTGACGGGGCGTACGCAGACAAGCTTTTCATGCCCTTCAAACGACTACACACCGAGGATGAATTCGCGGGGGCAGGTATTGGTCTTGCGACAGTGCGTAGAATTATCGAGCGTCACGGGGGCGAGTTGGCCGCCGAAGCAGCCCCGGGTGAGGGCGCTACGTTTTATTTCAAACTATGACGCATTCATGTTGCGGTTTCGCGCGGTTGTTGACGCCGTGGCAGGGTTGGTTTATATCCTGTCTCATCATGTCGTGAAATTCAAAAGGAGAGCATCGTATGACGGGTCGCCCAGGTGGCCGAGATACTTCCCATCAACCGCGCCGCGACAGCATGTACGAGGAGCGGGTTTCCGATCCTTACCGCACGCGGGAGAAGTGGAAGGAGCCGACAGTCTGTCCCGATTGCAGGGCCGTATATCACAAAGGCCGCTGGGCGTGGGGCGTGGCGCCGCAGGGCGCGCACGAGCACCGCTGCCCGGCGTGCGCGCGGATTCACGACAAGGTGCCGGCCGGCTTTTTGACCATTAAGGGATCGTTCTTCGGGGAACACAAGGACGAACTCATGCACTTGATCCGCAACCATGAAGCAAACGAAAAGGAACGCCATCCTCTCGAACGCATCATGGGCATCGAAGAGAGCAAGGAGGGCGCGACGATCACGTTCACCGGTTCCCATTTGGCGCGAAAAACGGGTGAAGCGCTGCGCGACGCGTATCAAGGCGCGCTGGATATCAAGTTCAGCGACGAAGACGCGCAAGTTCGGGTGAGTTGGAGCCGCTAGCCGGGCGGTGGGAGCGATTTCCTTTCGCGATCAGATAGTGCCGCGCAAAACCGGAAAGAGCTCCCTCAATCCATTCGCCATGACCTCGACCGCGATGGCCGTCAAGATCAAACCGAAAATGCGTTGGGTGATGCGCAAACCAATGGGGCCCAGGCGTTTGCCGACGGGAACGGCCAAGCGCATGACCAGCCACAGCAGCATGCACACGAGGATGATGATGCCCACCACGCCGGCGACATGCATGGGCGCGGTGGAGCGGTGCATCTCGATGATGACCGTGCTGATGGCCCCGGGGCCGGCGAGCAAGGGAATGGCGAGGGGCACGACCGCGATGGTGTGTCCTTCGCTGGCTTCCTGCTCGACGGGTGTGGTTCTGGTGTAATCGTGTTGCGCTCGCAGCATCGATATCGCCATGAGCATGAGTACGATGCCGCCGCCCACGCGAAACGACGCTAGACTCGCCCCCATCAAACGGAGTATGGGTTCGCCGGCGACGGCTACCACGAGCAAAACGATGGCGACGCTTAACGCTGCAATGCGAGCCACCCGCGCCCTCTGGACGTGGGAATAACCGGCGGTCAGGCTCAGCAGGATGGGTATCGCGCCAAAGGGATCCACGATCACGAACAGCGCGGTGAAGAACCGGGTGTATTCGGTCCACGGAGCGAAGGATAGGGTTTCCGGCAGCGGCATGGCGAGAGTATAGACGAAGAATCGCGAGAGTTTTCGATCATGGAAAAACACTGGTCAATCGTCGCCATCGCCGGCTTCGTCGTCGCGGCGATCTCCGTCGCCGCGGCTATTGCCTCCGGCTTTGGCCATCGTTTGGGCTGGTGGGATTTTCGGCAAGGATTCGCGATTCTCAAGGTCGCGTTCTTCGGCGGCGTGCTGGCATTGGTGTTGTCCGCCGTCGGCGCTTACCTTGCGCGTCCGGGCCAAGGCCTGCAGGGGTTCGCGCTCGCGCTCTGCGGCATTGTGGTGAGCATCGCTCTGGCTTTTGTTCCGTTGAGCCAAATGCGCAAAGCACGCAGCGTGCCGCCGATACACGATATCACCACCGACACCGACAATCCGCCGGGGTTCGCCGCCGTGTTGCCGTTGCGCGGCAGCGATTCGAACTCAATCGTCTACGCCGGGAGTGCAATCGCCGATCAGCAGCGTGAGGCCTATCCCGATATCCAGCCGTTGATCACCAATCAGCCTGACGATGTCGTGTTCGAAAAAGCGTTGGCGGCCGCCAAGAGCCTCGGTTGGCAGATCGTATCCGCCGACGCCCCTGCGAAACGAATCGAAGCGACGGACACCACGTTCTGGTTCGGCTTCAAGGATGACGTGGTGATCCGCATTACCGCTCTGCCCGAAGGTGCGCGCGTGGACGTCCGCTCCATCTCCCGCGTTGGCCGCAGCGACGTCGGCGCCAATGCCGAGCGCATCCGCAAATTCCTCGCCAACGTGAGCCAGTAGATTATCGGGGGTCAGGCCTCCAACTAAGCCGATTCGTTGGGGGTCAGACCCCGAATTAAAGCGCTTAATAAGAGGCCTGACCCCCAGCTATCTCTCGCGTTTGGTCCGCGGCTATCGCCAGAACGCCGGCACCAAAATCACCAACATGGTGAAGATCTCCAGTCGGCCCAGCAGCATGACCAGGGACATCAGCATCTTTTGACCGTCCGTGGCACTCATGAAGGTGGTTGCGACGTCGCCCAGTCCGGGGCCGAGGTTGTTGATGCACGCGGCCACGGCGCCGAAGGCGGTGACATGGTCCATTCCCGTGTACATCAGCAGCAGCATGCTGATCGCATAGGTGGCGACGTAGATGCCGAAGAAGGCCCAGATCGCGCCCATCACCGTATCGGGAATGACGCGGCCGTCGAGCTTGACCGGCCTGACGAGCCGCGGGTGGACGAGCCGCAACAATTCGTTGCCCGTAACCTTGGCCAACAATACGAGCCGCACCACCTTGATTCCGCCGGCGGTCGAGCTTGAGCAGCCGCCGATGATGCCCAGAAAGATGATCAGCAAGGGCAGCAGTGACGGCCATAGGGAGAAGTCATCGATGCCGAATCCGGTGCTGGTGATCACCGACACCACTTCGAACAGCGCGTAGCGAAGCGCGTCGAACGGATCGGTGCGCGCGCCCTCGTTGACCAGTTCAAGTGCCACCAGCAGCGTAGCGAGCACGATCAGCGCGATGAACGCCCGGACCTCGGACACCCGCAAGTACTGCCTCACGTCGAAGCGATGGAAAACGATGAAGTGCACGCCGAAACTGACGCCCCCCAGCACCATGAACACAATTGCGACCGACTCGATGAGCACGCTGTCGAAGTGAGCGATGCTGGCGTCGTGCGTTGAATAGCCGCCCGTCGACACCGTAGCGAAACTGTGCCCGATTGCGTCGAAGAAACTCATTCCGCCCAGCCAGTACATCAGCGCGCACACCACAGTCATGGTCAAGTAGATGCCCCAGATTTTGTGCGCCGCTTGCGTGACCCGTGGGGTGAGCTTTTCGTCTTTCATCGGCCCGGGCGTTTCCGCCTTCATGAGCTGCATGCCGCCGACGCCCAGCAGGGGCATCAACGCGATGGCGGAGACGATGACTCCGATGCCGCCCATCCACTGAATCTCCTGGCGGAAGAACAAAATCGAAGGCGGCATGTGGTCCAGACCGGTAAATACGGTTGCGCCGGTGGTGGTGTAACCGGAGATGGACTCGAAGATCGCATCGGGAATGGAGGCGTTCAATCCAAATACGAAGGGCAGCGCGCCGACGAGTCCCGAGGCGATCCACAGCAGCGAGACCAACACAAACGCGGTGCGGTGCTGAAGGGCAGGCCGGTCGCCGCCCGCCAGAACCAACAGAAAAACCGCGATGACGCTCGAGGCCAGAAGGAACACGGCCCACAGTTCGCTCTGACCGTCATTGTAGTAAAGCGACCAACCGAGGGGTGCGATACTGGCAAGGGCGAAGAACAGGGAGACGCCGGCAAGGGCTAGAAGAAAAAGGCGCAGTGGCATGGTGGTAACGTCGGAATGATTGGGTGTGCTTGCGGGAAATTGTGGTCCACAGGTGGGCGCGGCGAAAGTAAAAAAAGTATAAAATTCGGGCGACATTTTTATCTGTGTTGCGGTGAAATAGCGCTAGACTGGTCTCGACATCGCCGCCTCGTCCGGAGAAATGCGCCAATGCTCAGATGGTTGAGTCTTCCCCCGCCTGTCATCGCCGGCGCGAACGCCCGGGCCTACGGGATGTCCGGCCTGATCGTGGTCGCGGCAACGCTGGCGTGCTTCCTTCTCAACGGTCTTCCGTCGGCGAACCTGGCGTTGGTTTTTCTGATGAGCGTAATTTTTAGCGCCGCGCTTTTCGGTACCGGCCCGGCGATTGCCGCCAGTATTCTCAGTGTCTTCAGCTTCAACTACTTCTTCACCGCGCCGCAGTTCACCTTGCGGGTCGACAGCCGAGAGGACATCGCGACGCTGCTGCTGTTTCTCTTGATCGCGGCGGTGACCGGCAATCTCGCGGCGCGTATGCGGGGCGCCATTGAACAAACCAACCATGCCCTCGAACGCACGTCCTCCCTCTACCAATTCAGCCGAGCGATGAATGCTTCATCCAACTCGCAGGAGATCCTGCGCACGCTGACCAAACGAGCGGCCGACCTGTGTGACGCGCCGGCGGCGATATTTACGCGCGATGCGAGCGAAGCGCCGGTACTGGCCGCTTGGGAGCGCGATCGGCCCGGGCCGCAGGCGGGGCGGGTTGGCGATGAGAGTCCGGTGCAAACCGTCGTCGAATTCGGGACGCCGAGGCAGCGTTTCGGTCAACTCGTCGTGGAAGGGGTGACCCTAAAAGAAGAGCGCCTGGAGTTGGTTGCCGCACTGACGGAGTTGGCCGCCTTGGCCTATGAGCGCGCCCGCTTGGCGGACGATTTGGAACAGGCGCAGGTCGCCGCCGAAACCGAGCGATTGCGGTCCGCGCTGTTGTCGTCGGTTTCCCATGATTTGCGCACCCCTCTGGCATCGATTATCGGCGGTGCGTCCAGTTTGTTGGACTTGGAGCACAGCCTGGACGAGCGCGCACGCCGCGAGCTACAGACGGGCATACTCATCGAGGCCGAGAAACTCAACCGTTATATCCAAAATCTGCTCGACATGACCCGTTTCGGTCGCGGCGATATCGTTCTCAAGCGGGATTGGGTCGACCTGAGCGATGTGGTGTCCGGAGCGCTGGCCCGGTTGCAGCGTGACTTGTCGGCTTTTCGCGTAGCAGTCGATCTTCAACCCGATGCCACGCTTATTTACGCCAATGGGGCCTTTCTAGAGCAGATGGTGGTGAATCTTCTGGACAACGCAGCGCGCTATTCGCCAGCGGGCGGCGTAATCACCATCGCCGGCCGGCGGCAGGAGGGCGCCATTATCCTTGAGGTCATCGACGAAGGCGCCGGCGTGCCTGAAAGCGAGCGCGAGCGCATCTTTAATATGTTCTACAGCGCCGACAAAGGCGACCGCGGCGCTAAGGGCATCGGATTGGGGCTGGCCATCTGCCGGGCGATCGCCAATGCCCACAAGGGCAGCATCGCAGCAATTCCCGGTCTCGCCGGTCGGGGTACGTGTATGCAGGTGACTCTTCCCGCGGGCGAGGCGCCGCCGGAGGAGGCGAGCGATGAGTGAGGAAAAAGCGAAAATACTGATCATCGAGGACGAGGCGGAGATTCGCCGCTTCCTGCGCATCAGCCTCGAGGCGCACGGCTATTCGGTTGTGGAGTCGCGTTTGGGTGAAGAAGGGCTCGCCCTGTGCGCGAAGGAGAATCCCGACGTCATGGTGCTCGACCTTGGACTGCCCGATGTGGACGGTCAGGATGTGCTGGTGCGGTTGCGCGAGTGGTCGAAGGTGCCGGTTGTCGTGCTGTCCGTGCGCTCCGACGAGCAGGAGAAAGTCACCGCGCTCGACGCGGGCGCAAATGATTACGTCACCAAACCGTTCGGCATCTCGGAGCTGCTGGCGCGCATTCGCGCATTGCTGCGCGGTGCCCACGCGGAGCGGGAGAGTCTGCCGCAGTTTAGCGCGGGTGATATTACCATCGACTACGTCGCCCGCACGGTAAGCGTCGGCGGCAAACCGATTCATTTGTCGCGCAAGGAGTACAAACTATTGCAGCTGTTGTCCCGCCATGCCGGTCAGGTGTTGACCCATCAGCAAATCTTGGATCATGTCTGGGGCCAGGGACATCGCGAGGACACGCACTATCTGCGGGTGCTGGTTGGCCATCTGCGGCAAAAACTCGGCGATCCGCCGTCGGCGCCGAAACACATTGTGACCGAGCAGGGAGTCGGCTATCGGTTTGTCGCGGAATGATAGAGGGATTCCCCGGGGTCAGGCCTCCAACTAAGCCGATTCGTCGGGGGTCAGACCCCGAATTAAAGCGCTTAATAAGAGGCCTGACCCCCAGCTATCGCGTTAATTAGAGGCCTGACCCCCGATTAGCGACTGCGCTGATACGTCCCCATCAACTGCGCTTCGCCGAGGATGTGGCCCTTCATGGCGTTCTCCAGCTTGCTTTTGGTCGGCGAACCGAGATCCGGAAGAGTCGTGTCGAGCGCATAGAGCTTGAAGAAGTAGCGATGGCGCCCGATGGGCGGGCAGGGGCCGCGATAGCCGGTGCTCTTCCAGTCGTTGATGCCTTCCGCTGCGCCGCGGGGTAAGTCTTTTCTTGTCTCGCCCTCGGCCAGGCTCGTAATGTCGGCGGGAATGTTGTAGAGCAACCAATGCACCCAGGTCATTCTCGGCGCCGCCGGATCGGGCGCGTCCGGGTCATCGACGATCAACGCAAAGATCTTGGTGCCCGACGGTACGCCCGTCCATGCCAGGGGCGGCGACAGATCCGGGCCGTCGCAGGTGTAGCGCTTTGGGATGGTGCCTTCGGAAGCAAACGCGGTGCTGGTAATCGTTAACGCCATAAATGACTCCTTGTTCCGTGGATTCATCATGCGGGGGGATGAGAAATCATAACGCTTTCCGATTCGCGCGGTAGCCTCTGCGCTGCAGAATGTTGAGACCGTTTCAAGAAAAGCGTGTTAAGCCATCATTCGTTATGAGAAAATGCCCGCCATCGAGAATTTGGCTTGGAACAGGAACCCGATGGGACCGTTGCTCACCCGTGAAGTGCATGAACAACTGCTTTCGACGCGACGGGCCAGCGCGTCTGTTGTCGAATGCTCCCTTGATTTGAATCGTTCGCTGACCACGGTCACCGTCGAAGCCGAGGAATGGACGTGGCAGGGGCGACGCTACCCCTATCTGCAGAGTTGCAAAGAGCGATCGATCTATCACTGGGTCGACGGCGCCTTCGAACCGGTGGCGCGGTTCACCCAATCGCTGATCAAACTGGTTCCGACGGAGTGGGGACCGCCGACGTTCGAAATCGACGGTATCAAAATGTTGCCCACGGCCCAAGTCTCGCCTTACGAGGACGCCAAGCGCAAAGTCGAGCTGATTCAGCCCCGGGGCAAGGTCATTCTGGATACTTGCGGCGGCTTGGGTTATTTCGCAGCGTGGTGTGTCCACGGCGAGGCCACCCGGATATTATCGTTCGAGAAGAATCCCGACGTGCTGTGGCTGCGCAGTCTCAATCCGTGGTCACCACAGGCGGAGGGCGCATTGACCTTGACGCTAGGCGATATCGCCGAGCACATCGCAACACTTCCCGATGCGTCGGTGGACGCCATCCTCCACGATCCGCCGCGTTTCGGCATCGCCGGCGAACTTTACTCGCAAGTGTTTTACGATCAGCTCGCCCGTGTGCTCAAACGCCAAGGCCGATTGTTTCATTACACCGGATCGCCGAACAAACTGACCAGCGGGCGCGACGTACCGAATGAGGTGGCGAAGCGTTTGCGGCAAGCGGGCTTTGCGACGGAGTTGATTGGCGATGGCGTGCTGGCGGTGAAGCGGTGATGCCATGGGTGATGCCATGGGAGGAATCGCGGATGAATCCGCTCCCACAACTCGTCGCCGCCGAATGTAGGAGCGGATTTATCCGCGATGAGTAGGGCGCGAAATCGCGAAAGGAATTCGCTCCCACGGTGAGTACCCTCTAGTGGGAGCGTATCGGCTAGATCTGCGGTCGTATCTCCACCGCTTGCGGGCCGACCAAAAACGGCTCGCTCGGTTCGGCCGCGTCTGCCGGTTGTGTCGGATCGCCGGAAGTCCCGGAGGCGGTGTCTGTTCCGCCCGCGGTCGATCCGGCGGGTGTGCCGCCCGCTCCTTTACCCTTGCCGTTGCCATTCGCGCCCGCGCCGGCGCCCTTGCCCGGATTCGCACCCACTCCCTTGGCGTTGCCCTTACCGCCCTGGGCGCGCAGCTCGCTTTTCGAAAAGGCGGTGAACGAACCCCCCAGGCCGTTGGCCACTTTGATGCGGCTGATGGCGTCGGGATCGGTGGAGAGCAGCGTGACGCCGCCGCCATCCTCGATGAAAAACGCATCGCGCACGACGACCGACCCCATCACATACTGACGCGACGAAACCTGTTTTTGCTCCAGTTCCATGGCCTGCGGCACGTAGACCAGGCCGGATATGTTCACGTGATGATGCATGTCTACCAGTCCGCCGCTGTACAGATACGCCGGTATGTCCTCGAACAAATCCGATCGAATGTCGTCGATGGTGAATACCGCGTTGGTCGTGCCCGGCTCGAATCCGAGGGTGGCCCAATACGTGGGCGTCACACCCAGGGCGGTGAAGGCATCGATCCAGCCTTGCTCGTAGCCCGATGCCATGAGCAGGTGATACTGCGCTGCGGGGGGCAGCGCATCGAATTGCGCTGCAGTGAGCGCTGCGCCCGCCACGTAAGCATAGCGGGCCAGTGATTCGGCGGGTACGTCGGCCAGGGTCAGCTTGTCGGCGCCTTTTAACGGCATGGGCACGGAGCAACTGCTCACGGCGGCCGGACATGTCTTGGCGCGGGTCAGCGCGGCGATCTTGTCGATGTTGTCCAACACGCCGTCGCGGTTAGTGTCATTCGCCGCATTGACGTTAATGGGGACGGCCACCTTGAAGTAAATGTCGCGGGGCGAGAAGGGCAGCGCCGACAGCGGAATGGGGGCGTTTGAAACGCTGTCGACGAAATCGATGAACAGCGCGCCGCGGACGTTGATCTGTGCGCCGGCGCCGATGGCGCGGCCGCAGACCGTTTCGCCGGGTTTGATGTCGGTGTTCGAGTTCGGTGCACACGCGCAGCCGCCTGCGGTGCCGGAGCAAAAGCCGTAGATGTGTTGCACGGATTCGTTCAGCGCGTTCTTCCCGGCGCCTTTGTCCTGCAGGGGTGCCAGGACCCGCACAATGCCGTACATCGTTCGCGCCGCCACGACATTGTCGATGAATTGCTGCCACGAAAGGGTGCCGTAGGTCCCCGGCGGCAGGGAGGTTGTCAACGTGCCCAACGCGCCGGCGGCCGCGCGCAGTTTATCGAGATCGAACAGATGGGTGCCGTTGGCGAAGTAGTTCAAGCGTGAGTCCTTGTTGGTGTTCTCGTAACTCGTCGAGCTGACATTGTGCACGCCGATCTCGAGGGTCAATTCGCCCTGTGGAGTGCTTTGCATAACTTGGATGGCGTTGATGTTGAAGCTGTTGCACGCCTTCTGGTACAGCGCCTGGTCCTTGCTGCAGCCGCTGACTTGACCTTCGGAGCCGGTGCGCAGGTTGGTGGTGACGCCGGCCTTGCCGGCGTTGGGGGTGTTGTCGAAGATCAGCGCGGCGGCGGCAGTGCCGTAAACAGGCGCTAGAATCAACAACAGGATAATCGCGCGGAAGTGGCTTGGGCATTTGATCGTTATCATGACGCTCACCGTTTCTTATTAGCTTGACTGATTCAGGGGACCGATGCCGCCGCCCAGGGTTTCGCTGGCCTCGCCGATAAATCGTTGAACGTAACTTTGCGAGTCGCCCACCGCACCCACCGCCGCGACGTAAAACAACAAGCTTCCGCCGGGACTCCTCACCAGTTCGATCCATGCAGTGGCGCGCTGATAGCTCTTCTCGTCCTTCCAATTCTTGGTGCTGGGAACGAGGTCGCCCTTGTCATCGATCACATACACCAGCGGCGCGAAGTCTTTGCCGAACAGGCCCTGGACGCTCAGGTGGCGTTTATCCTGTTTAATGGCCTGGGACGACGCTCCGGTTTTCACGGAGCGGGCTTCGCCGTCCGCGACGCGCTGCAGGATGCTCGGCTTGGCTTGGTCTATTTCCTTGCCGGACGTCACGAAGAAGACGTAGGGCAAAGGCAATTTGGCGGGCGGCTTGACCAGATCGACAACGATTTGATCTTTGTCGGGAATGCCATCCTTATTGAGATCGCCGTTGTAGCTTAAGTACCCGTGCAACAGGTTGGAGACGCTTTCGGCCAACTGCAGGGACTGGGCGTTGTCCCGCGTGATTTCGGCCATGCGGGTGTTTTGGGCGCTACGCGCCATGAATTGCGTGGTCACGACCATCAAGGTCGTCAGAAGCACGGCGATCACGATGAGTAGATAGCCGCGTTCGCGTCTTGGTGGGATTTGTCGAAGGCTTGGCGGGTGCATGGCGGTTCTCTGTGTCGATTGCTCAGTTTCGTGGCGTGACCGCGGAACTGGCGGTGTGGACATAGAAGTGGCGCAGCGGATGTTTCTCGCCGTAGGCCGGATTTTGGTAGGTGGGATCCGGCGAGCCGCTGCGGGTCGAGACGCTCAACAGATAGCCGCCCTTTGCGGGATCGCTATTTTTGGGTTGCGGCGTCAGACCGTTGTCTTGCAGAGGCCACAGATCGAAGTTAACGATGAGCGGGGTGTACTTCGACGCGCCGCCGATGAGCGGCGCAAGCGTTTGCGCGGCAAGACCGGCCATGTTCGGTGCCGTGGCGTAGGAGACGACATGTTGATCGGGGCCGGGCGCGCTGCTCCAGTGCAGTCTGACAGCCGGCCGGTCATAGGGCGATATATCGTTCGGCCAGATCGGATAGCCGGAGGGAAGAGTGAAGTCGACGGTGATTTCGTCGCTCTCCAGAGCGGTGCTTTGCGGTTCGTTGAGGGCGCCTTTGCCGCCGTAGTCGACGACAATGGACGCGCTCTCGGCCTGCCGGATGAGTCGATCGATAATCATGAAACCGAGCCGCGCTTCATACGCGGTGGCCTGGCGCTGCGATTCATGGGTGATGAAGTTCTGCTGCTTGAAGAAGACCGTCAATACCAGCGCGACAATGAACGTGGACAGGGCGATGGCGACCATCAACTCCAGCAGTGTGAATCCGTGTTCTCGATGAGTTGGCGTCGTCATGGCACAAACACGTGGGTAAACGGGAATGCGGTATTACCACCCGCGGCTGTGTGGGTAAGCGTGATCTTGACGAACAAGGGCGGTTGCCACGTGGTGGGGTCCGCGCTAAGAAGATCGGTCCCATTGCGATCCCGCCCCGCAATCCCGAGCGCAAAATGCCTCGCGCTCGAGCCGCTGTAGGACGAAAGACTTTGTCCCTTGGCGGAGAGCTGCTGGAGCTGCGTTTTAAAACGCGCGGGGTCATTGGTCAACAGTGTTTCCAGCGGCTCGACGATTTGATCAAAGACGAGAAAGGCCGATGCGTTAACGTCGGCGTCGATGGACGTTTTCAGCGCCCAAGGAGAATAGGCCGCGATGCCCAGCAGGCCGACGGCGAGGAGCCAAAGCGAGATCAGAACTTCCAGCAGCGTGAAACCGCGTTCGTGTATGTTCATAAAAGGGTCAGTTGGCCGGTGGCCGTGAGGCCGTAAGTGGCGCGCTCCTTGGCGCCGGTGTCGTTGCGATGACGCAGGATGAGCGGATCCTTATCGACGGTCACGGTGCCCACGGGATGAAACACCAAGGTGACTTTTTTATCGAAGACGATCTGTTTGGGCAGCGCGATCGCGCGAGCGTCGGCGGCTGCGTTGGCGGGGTTCACTGAAACCGCGCCGTCCTCGGCGACGAAGGTGACCAAGGTGTTTCGTGCCATGGCCAGTTGCTGGGCGCCGCGCACCGCCTGACGCAAGGTAAAGTCGGCGGATGACAGCGCGTTGCGCACGAACAGGGAAGACACTCCGCCTACGACGATCAATACGAGAATGGCAACGACGCAGATCACGATGATCGTTTCGAAGGTGAAGGCTCCGCGATGTGCGGGGCGCGGTCTCCTATAAATGTAGGGGATGGTTGCCATGGTTCAACACGTTATGTCGTTGTCGGTGATCCAGCAGGCGCGTTTGCTCTTGCGTCCGCCGAAACGCAGCGTGCTTCTCTCGCCCTTGTGATTGACGGTGTACACGTAATCGCCCGGCTTGGCCGCGACGCCGAGGGTAGATAAGCTGGTTGCGGTTAACAGAAACCCCCTGCCGCCATCGGTAAGGTCGCACTTGAATGAAAAGTGCTCCGGTGCGGGATGATCGACGAAGGATACGGCGCACTGGCCGCTGCCCTCGTCGTACGAGCGCAATTTCAAGCGGGCTTGCTCGAGCAGGCCGATGGTCGTGGTAAGGGCCGGCGGCACCTGGGCGAGGCGGCCGCGTAACACATACGCCGAGAAGGCCGGCAGGGCGATGGCCAGCAAAACGGCCACCAGCACGACCGCAACAAGCAGATCGACAAGCGTAAACGCTCGCCCTAACGCGGGGCTCGCGCGAGTTAACATACGTGCGGCCATAGTGGTTTTTGTTAAATTTTTGTTTCAAGGTGGGTAGCGGCCACGGCGCGGCAAGCTTGACGGGCCAACGGTTTGTACTTGGTATACTCGACCGGTGATCAATAAGTTAAAAAACCGCTGGATTTTTAGTGTTGCCCTGCTGGTGGTCGCGGCCCAGAGTCTGGCAGCCACCCCCGGCGAAGTGCCGGTCGGCGGCACGCTGCGCGAGGCCAAGCTGTACGGTTTCGCCGGCGATTTTCGCTGGCTGTCCGAGCTACGCGGCAAACCGCTGATCATCAATGTGTGGGCCAGTTGGTGCGCGCCGTGCCGGGCGGAAATGGGCTCCCTCGAGCGTCTGTCCCAGCGCTACGGCGGCAAGCAGTTCAATATTATTGGCATCTCCACCGACGACGATCCCAATGCGGCGTATTCATTCCTGTTGCAGTCGGGTACGACGTTCGATAACTACCTCGACTACCAACTCACTCTCGAACACATGCTGGGCGCGAATACTATTCCGTTGACGTTGCTCATCGACGCCGACGGCCGGGTCCTGAAGAAAGTCCGCGGCGCTCGCAAGTGGGACAGCGCGGAGACGATCGAGATGATCGGACAAACCTTCAGCGTTCCGATGACCAATCAGTAGGCGCAATGGATTCCGGATTCGCAGGGGGTCAGGCCTCGCATTAACGGATTAATCGGGGGTCTGACCCCCAATAAATTCCGATTCGTTGGGGGTCAGACCCCCGATTAATTCGTTAGTTGGAGGCCTGACCCCCAATTAATTCGTTAATCGGAGGCCTGACCCCGCGTTAATTCGGGTTAGTTGGTGACGT
>JAKACW010000138.1 GCA_021821045.1 Pseudomonadota bacterium | reverse complement strand
TCGTTAGCGTGGGAGCGGATCATTCCGCGATTGAATTGGCGGTGGCGACGACTCAGGCGAAGAATCGCGGTAGGAAACCGCTCCCACAACAGGGATGTGCGTCTCGCGGTGGGAGCGGTTTCCTACGGCGATCAAATCGCGTCGAGCTGCTCGATGACGAATTTCGCACTAGCCTCAAGATCGGCCGTAACCAGATTAGACGCCTGGGTGCGTTCGGCGATGCGGGCTGCCGCGGGGAGGCCGCCGTTTTGATGAGCCAGTTGGTTGAGGCCGTTGGTATAAATGTGCAGCGCCGCTTGTCCCGTCGGCACGGGGGTCAGTCTGGGCGCGCTTGCGGTGGGGTCGTAGCGCACGAAAAGGAGGTGGGTTAGTTGAACCGGCGTTTTGTGCACCGGCGCCGGTAGGGCCCGAGTGGGAACCTGGATGGTCCACCCCAGGCGCAGCGTCCCTTCGGGAAGGATGTAGGGCGCCGGCGGATCCTTTTTGACACACAGCGCATGCGGGTAGGGCACGACCTGCATGGTTTCCAGATCGACCGGAATCAATTCATCGCTCAGGTAGGCAAAGCCGTGGTGCAGCAATGCCCACGCCGTGGTGGACTTTCCGCTGCCCGAGGGCGCGATCAAGCCGATCGTCTTGCCATGTCGATGCAGCACCGCGCCGTGGATGAAAAATAAATCAGACCGCTGCTTTTCCAAGGCGATGGTGAGTTCTTTTTCGAAAAAATAGATGAGATCCGCTTCGCCATCCGCGACGATGGTCTCCCCGTCCGGGTTCGTAAGGTGAAATATCCCCGACGCATTCTCAGACAATTCGAAGGCAAGATCGGCGGAGTGTTCATGGTGGCGGAACTCGGCGTAGACGCTGTTCAGCAAAAAGGCGCCGCGCTCGCTGGAACACGCCACGTGAATGACGCGCTCAAAGACGTTGAAATAGAGATGGGTCGCTGCAGTGGAATCCGACAACGGCGATCGTCCGCTTTTCTTCGAATCGATCGCCGCGTCGGACATGAGACGGAAGAAGCTTAGGACTTCTTCTTAAAGCTGTAGCTCTTGCTGTTGCTGGAATACTGCTGCGTGCCGCCGTACTTCGAGCCCTTGGTGTAGGACTTGTTGTAAGACTTGTTCGTCTTGTTGAAAGCGTGGGTCGGTTTCTTGTCGTCGACGCAGGCTTGCGCCGAGCCGTTACGGCCGGTGGTCGCGTGCGCCTGCGTGCTCAGGATCACCGGAGCAACGTAAGCGGCCACCACGGCTTTCTTAAGAAAGCTGCGGCGACTGGAGTTATGACTGCTGGACATAATGCCCCCTCAAAAATTTTAGGTATGGAAACGCCTTTACTCGCCCGTGAATTCGATTAAATTCAGGGCGGCCAACTGCTCGATGGTTTGGCGTAAATCCGTCTTCGCACGGTCGCGCTCAATCGAATAGATCTCGGCCAACTCGTCGGAGAGATCCTCCACCGAGGTATGACCGTCACAGTGCTGAAATATCCATGTCGCGGTCGCGTTGAGCTGGTGAATCTGATCGCACGACAAATCCAACACCAACGACTCGTCGCCGACGGTCTGTACGTTGAGGTGGGATCGTTGTCTTGGAATCATGGCCCAACTACTTCTTAACGTTGGAGACTTTAGTTATTGTGACGCTTGAGGCGCTTTTGCCATCGCTGCGTTGCATATGATACCTGTGTCGCATTACGGCGACAATACGGGTTCAAGTTCATAGCGGCTTATATCGGTAACCCATTTAGGGGCCGTACGACTATATTAATCTATTGAAAGTTAATTAATATTTAATACACGTCGAATTGTAAAGTATTTAACTCCTAGACTGGATAGGTCCGATGCCCCCTCGTTCAGCCCCAGCCCCCGCCGCTTCGCAGTTTGGTGAAGCGGCGTTCACAGACCTGATCCACCTGTTGCGGGCGAGCCTGGGTACCGCGAGCGTGCCGCCCGATCTCGATCTTCCCCGCGCAGTCGCGGCCGCTCGCGAGTTCAACGTCGTGCCAGCCGTTTATCACGCCGGCCAGCGAGCCGATCTGGATTTTCCCGCCCAAGCAAGCGCGCTTCTTCAGGACGACATGCGGCACATCGCCCAGCACAATTTGGTCTTGGCCATGGAATTGGTGCGCGTCGCCGGGCGTCTGGAAGCCGCGGGAATTGACTATCTGACGTTCAAAGGCGCGGCCAACGCGATAGTGCTGTACGGCGACCTGTCCCATCGGCGCTGCGGCGACATCGATCTGATCGTGCCCATAGATGTCTTCGAGAAAACCGAACAACTCCTATTGGGCGCGGGGTTTCAGTTCGTTCGACGCTACGAGAACTCGTTGCAGGCCAGTTTTCGCCACGAGAAAAGTCAGGCGGCGATCGATCTGCACTGGGGCGTGCCGCCGCGAGCGCTGGAGTTGAAGCCGGAACCGCTGTGGCAGTGCCGCGAGCGGATCAAGCTGCTCAGCGGAGAGGTCGACACGTTGAGCTCCGAGGGGATCTTGATTCTGCTGGCAGTGAACTGTTCGAAAGAACCGTGGGATGTGTCATTGCATCAAGCCTATGACTTGGCGTGGTTGTTGGTTTATCCGCCGCGCGCCCTGGACTGGCATGGCGTGTTGCGTCTGGCGCGGCAGATGCGCGCGACGCGCCTGCTGAATGCCGGTTTGTCGCTGGTGCAGACCCTGTTTGACCTTCCCGACGGCTGCTACCCTCCCTATCTGGCCGGAAATTTTCGCGACAAAAAACGGGTTCTGGCGGAGTTGTTACACGCGGTGCAGCAGGTGGACGTCGATACCGAACACCAATTGCCGCCGCCGGTGGCGTTCCAGCGCTGGACCCAGTACTACGACGCCGTTCACGCGACGGCGTTGCTAAGGAACTGGCGGTTGCTGCGGCGTATTTTTACCGTGACCGACGCCGACCGGCAGTGGCTGCCCTTGCCGTCGGGGCTGCACTGGCTGTACGTCATACTTCGACCGATCAGATTGGTTGCCCAACGGATTTTTCGTCGATCGTGAAATCTTTTATTGTTGCTGCTGCGCGGCGATGGTCGCATTGATGGAGCGTTGTGTTTCCGCGGTGAGGTTGCGCGCCAGAAAGCCGTAGTCGACGTACTCCGCGGGCAAACTGATCCACACTTTGTGGCCCGACCCGGGCGCGCAGGCGACGCTGTCACCGGCCGCGTTTTCCATCGATTCCAGAACGAAAACGTGATTGCCCTTCGGATGCACCAGTTCCAAGGTGTCGCCCACCGAGAATTTGTTTTTGA